>NZ_OY760503.1:0-321250 GCF_963663645.1 uncultured Trichococcus sp. | reverse complement strand
CGAGAAACGCCGTGAAAAGATGGGCCATCCGATGAGCGATTTGTCCTTGCATATGGTCTTCACCGGGAACCCCGGCACAGGCAAGACCACAATCGCGCGGCTGATCAGCCAAATTCTGAAATCCATCGGGGTGCTGAAGCGCGGACACATGATCGAAGTCACAAGGGAAGAACTGGTCGGGCAATACGTCGGCCAAACCGGACCGAAGACACTGGAGAAAATCAAGGAAGCATACGGCGGCGTCCTGTTCATCGATGAAGCCTATTCCCTTTATTCCGCCTCCGAAAACGACTTCGGCTATGAAGCCATCAGTACGCTGATCAAGGAGATGGAGGACAACCGCGACAAACTGGTCGTCATCATGGCAGGCTATCCGAGCGAGATGGAGCAGATGCTCAGCATGAACTCCGGCATCCGCAGCCGGATCGCCTACACGGTCGATTTCCCGGATTACGACAGCGAAGAACTGACGGAAATATTCCAGATGGCCGCCACTCAGCAAGGTTTTGTGCTGACGGAGGAAGCCCAGGAGAAAGTGAAGAATCTGTTCGTGCAGTCCTATACGACCCGCGACAGCCATTTCGGCAATGCCCGCACGGCCAGGAGCCTCTTTGAGAAGGCGAAGCTGCACCAAAGCAACCGCTTGGCTGAGGACGAGGAGGCGGACCTGTTCACGATCCTGCCGGAAGATATAGAAGAAATTTAATAGGCAAACAAAAAAACTTCTGCCCAGGGAATAATTACCCGAGGCAGAAGTTTTTTCTATTAATCAACGTTTCCTGATTTCTCGATTCCGGCAATACCGAAAGCGCCGGGGCCGCCATGGGAAGTGATGACGCCGCCGGTCTGGACCCAAGTGACGTCATGGAAACCTTTTTCCTTCGCGTAGTTTTCCATTTGGTTCATGATTTCTTTATCCAAGCCGAGCGATTGGATGAGGTACAGCTTATTGTCGTCGATGGCATAGGTCTTCAGGTAGTCATCAAAAAAATCGATAACGACGCGGCTCATCTTGCCGCGGTATTTTTTTGTGGAAACCAATTTGCCATCGATCAATTCGATCGTCGGTTTGATCTTCAGAAGCGATGCCCCCAGATAGGCTGCGTTGGAGACGCGGCCGCCTGCCCGCAGGAACTCGAGACCGGACGGCATGAACGAGAAGTGCGTGCGCGGCACGACTGCTTCGATGGCGGCAACCAGCTGGTCCACTGCGATGTCCGGCTCCTTCTCAAGCAGGTCGGCGGCGTAAAGCACGATCGCGGCCAAGCCGCCGGATACGTTCAGGGCATCGATGAGATGGATGTTCCCGAAATCTTCCGCCGCCAAAACGGCACTCTGGAATGAGGAAGAGGCCTTGGAGGTGTAGCCGATATGCACGATGATGCTGTCGGGCCGGTCGAAGCGGATTTTTTCGAAAAAGGCGGTATATTCGTTCGGATTGGTTGCGGTCGTGGAAGGCGTTTTTTTGGTTCGCTCGTAATAATCGTACAGATCCGTGACCGGGAAAGATCCATCCAGATGGTCGACATCGTCCATGATGACGTGCATCGGCACGATCCGGATATTGTGTTTCTTTGCCAAATCAGCGGGGACATCCGCGCCGCTTTCAGTCGTAAGGATCACTCTGCTCATATTATTCCTCCGTCTCCAATGGTCAAATATATTATTGCCAATGGACTTAATGTGTTGGTTCCAATATACCACACTTTTAGTGCCCAACCAAAAAGTGTTATGATGGAATCACAAACAGGAAGGGAAGGATGAGGCATGGCCAAGAGAGGTAAAAACCGGAAATCGGATCGCGTTACGATGCTTGCGGTTGCGGGATATATGCTGTTCTTGGTGGTTGGCTTTCCCGCAGCCGAGAAAGCAGGCGGCTTCTATCCGGAGCTGATGGTTTTGGCGGGTATCGCCGTTCTGTTCGCCATCGTTTACTACCATTCGCGCGTGAATGCGTACGTCTGCCCGCAATGCCGGCGCAAATTCAAAGTCAGCTTCCTGACGGATCTGCTGTCGCTGAACGGAGGCAAGCAAGGCAAACGCTTGACCTGCCCGCATTGCGGTTTCCAAGGTTGGATGCAGGAGACCGCGCCCGACGAAGAGTAAACAAGCAGGACCTGGTTTGCTGGCTAAGGTTGGGGCAAATTGTCGGATGCACTTCCTGCATTCGACAATTACGTCTCATTCAGATGCAAAATTGTCGAATGTCCTCAAGCATTCGACAATTTCGTCCCGTACGGCAATAAAATTATCGAATACGCTTCCTGCTTTCGACAATTTCGGTCCGGCTACGCACCAATCAAAGGTCAACAGCACCAATAAAATCAGAAACGAACAAAAAACAGAGGCCGCCTCATGTTGCTTTGAGACGACCTCTGCTAAGGTCAATTATTTAGTTGCTTTTTCCAGATGCTTGCTGCGCAGTTGGCCGCAGGCGGCATCGATGTCGGTGCCGTGCTCCTTGCGGATGACGCAGTTGATGTTGTTCTTTTTGAGGATATCATAGAACGCCAAAATGTCCTTTTTGGTGCTGCGTTCGTATTTGATGTGCTCTGCAACCGGGTTGTAGGGGATCAAGTTCACATAGGACAGGTGACGCTTATCCTTCAACAAGGCGACCAATTCGTGCGCCTGCTCCGGTCTGTCGTTTACGCCAGAGATCATGATGTATTCGAAAGTGATGCGGCGGTTGGTCTTTTCCAGATACTCATCGATGGCGGACATGACTTCCTTCAGCGGGTGTTTGCGATTGATGCGCATCATGCGGCTGCGGATTTCATCGTTCGGCGCGTGCAGGGACAAAGCCAAGTTGACTTGCAGCCCGTTTTCCGCAAATTCACGGATTTTCGGAGCCAAGCCGCTGGTGGAAACGGTGATGTGACGCGCGCCGATTGCCAAGCCTTTGGCATGGTTGACGATGTTCAGGAAGGCCATGACATTGTCGTAGTTGTCGAACGGTTCGCCGATGCCCATCACAACGATGTGGCTGACGCGTTCACCATTGCCTTTTTGATCCAAGTAGTGTTGGATCTGCATGATTTGCGCAACGATTTCGCCGGCAGTCAAATCGCGTTGTTTGCGTTTCAGGCCGCTTGCGCAGAACGTGCAGCCGATATCGCAGCCGACTTGCGTCGTGACGCAGACGGACAATCCATATTCCTGACGCATCAGGACGGTTTCGATCATCAGTTTGTCTTCCAGTTGGAAGAGATATTTAGTTGTACCGTCCGCTGATTCTTGGACGACCACTTGATTCAGGGGCTGCAGCAGGAAGTTGTCGGAGAGAAGGGCAACCAAATCTTTTGACAAGTTCGTCATTTCCGAGAAATCGAGGACGCGTTTGATATAGAGCCAGTCCCAGATCTGTTGGGCGCGGAATTTTTTCTGGCCTTGTTCCAACAACCAAGCTTGCAGCTGATCCAAAGTCAATCCATAAATAGAAGGTATGTTCATTTTACTTTCCTTTCTTTACCGTTCAAATTTTCAATCCATATCATAACACATTTTTATGAAAAGGGAATGACTTCCGTAAAAGAAGTGAAAGCCAGTTTTTAATACAGGGATAGGAGTGGCTAAAATGGAAGAAAAAAACCAAACGAAGACGATCGACGACTACATCAACCAATACCCGGAGGAGGTCCGAGCGGCCTTGGAGAAGTTGAGGCAAACAATAAAGGAAGAGGCGCCCGATGCGATAGAGAAAATCAGCTATCAGATGCCGACCTTTTATCTGAACGGGAACATGGTGCATTTTGCTGTGCAGAAAAATCATATCGGCTTCTATCCGGCACCGAGCGGCGTTGCGGCTTTCAAGGAAGAATTGACGGATTACAAGACTTCAAAAGGTGCCATCCAATTTCCGCTGACGAAACCTATCCCATACGAGCTTGTGCGCCAGATCGTCCGCTTCCGGGTAGAAGAGGCGAAGGGGAAAAAGAAACAAGACAAATAAAGATCGGATGTGCTACCAAAATTGAATATGGAAAAAGGAGGGACGTTCATGAATTTACATGCAGTATTAACCGAAATCATCCCGACACTAGCGAGCCTGATTGAGGGCATCGGTGTCCTGATCATCTTGTACGGGTGCGTCAAGTCGTTGTATCTGTTTTTTCAGGATAAGTTGAATTTGAGCAATAATCAACCGAAACTCGAGTTGGCCAAAGCGCTGGCGTTCAGTCTGGAATTCAAGCTGGCTGCGGAAATACTGAAAACGGTCATCATCCAGACAATCGACGAATTCATCGTGCTCTCGGCCATCGTCATCCTGCGGGTTGTACTGACGGTCGTCATCCATTGGGAAATCAAAAGCACCAATTCAGAAGTAGGGGAGTGACTTTTCCCCGCTCCTGGCAAATTAAGTGAAAACGTTCTCTTTTCGCCCCGGTTTTGCCATGCTTTCGCCATACTTCTTTCCTATACTGAACTTGTAGAAAAGAAGATCACGGAAGCATAAAAAAAGGAGCGAATCAAAATGAAAAAATGGAGGAACGGAATTGTGGGCGGGGCTTTGGCAGTCCTATTGTTCAGCGGTACAGGCATCATGGCATCGGAAGATGAATGGGAATATGGCGCAGCAGCGGTCAGCGAAGGCGAAACGTACTCAGTAGAAGAAATGTTGCTGTATGCCATCCAGGATGAATACATGGCTGAAGCTTCCTATGACGCGATCATGGAGGCGTACGGAACAGTCAAACCGTTCACGAACATCGCCAAGGCGGAAGGCACACACATCTCCTTGCTGTTGCCGCTGTTCGAAACTTACGGTTTGGAAGTTCCTGAGAACGAAGCTGTTGAGTATATTGAGTTGCCTGCGTCCCTGGCAGAGAGCTTTGAAGAAGGCGTGGCAGGCGAAATCAAGAATATTGCTATCTATGAGCAGTTCTTGCAGAATGAAGAGTTGCCGGATGATGTCAGAAGCGTCTTTGAGCGTCTGATGGCCGCTTCCGAAAACCATTTGGCCGCTTTTGAACGCGGAGTCACCGGAAACCCTGATGGAGCCGGCAGAAAAAAATAATGTGAATTCCATACAGAACAAGCCCCGCGCAGAATCAATTTGCGCGGGGCTTGTTCTGTATGAGTGCTTAAGCTGCCGCTTGTCCGATAACCGCGAAGAATCGGACAACCAGCACGCAAGCGAACGCCAGCTTGTCCGATAACCAGGGTGAATCGGACAACCAGCACACAAGCGAACGCCCGCTTGTCCGATAACCGCGATGAATCGGACAAACTCCACGCAACCAGCACGCAAGTATAACGCAGTCTACATTTCGAAAAAGAAAGTATTGAAGACTATTGTCAGAAACCCTCGAAGTAGCTTACTTCCATGCCTAGGACGTATTCCGAGCGTTCTTTCTTGAAGCAGTGGTCTGCTTTCCTTAATGATTAATGCAACTTATTTCTAATATAGTGGATAATGTAGCAGACGACACTGAAAAAGATTGAAAATAAATGTGAGAATTTGACGGAGACGCATAAAGCAGAACATCGGGTGTATAATGGAGGCGTAAGCAACAATAATCTATTTCGGAAGTGTAAGCGTTAAATTGTTATTAGGGAGGGATGTTATGATGGGAACCGAAGGCGTCATCTTGGCCGCCGGGAAGTCCTCCCGGATGACGGGGAACTCGAAAATGACGATGGATCTGAACGGCAGGACCGTAATCGAAAGAAGCATCGATAGCCTGCGCCCGTTCTGCAGCCGCATCGTTGTCGTGACGGGATTCCATTCCGAAGCGGTGATGGAATCGGCCGGGCACTGCACCAAAGTCGTTTTCGTTCACAATCCGGACTGCGAAAACGGCATGTTCTCCTCCTTGAGGATGGGCTTGCGGCATGCAGAAGGGGAGCGTGTCCTCATTTTGCCCGGCGACTGCCCTTTCATTACCCATGAAGTCTGCGAAAAACTGCTGCAGGGTAAAGGGGATATCGTCTTGCCTGCCTATCAGGGGAAGCATGGACACCCGGTCCTGTTGAGCCGTCGGGCGATAGAGGACCTGTTGGCGGATGATCGCTGCCAAAGCCTGCAGGAATACATAAGCGCAAACAAAGCGGAAATCATCGCGGTGGATTTTCAGGAAATCCTTTGGGACATCGACACGCCGGAGGATTATGCCAAAGCAGGGGACTATTTTCAAGCGAAAGAACAGAGGTGAAAGGATGGAAAAGATCAGCAAATCGATCAAGCGTTTCGATTTCGATGACAAGGTGGAAGGGAAAGCCAAATACTGCGCCGATCTGCATCCGGAAGGCATGCTGTATGCAAGGACGTTGCGCTCCGAAGTGCCGCGCGCAAAAATTCGTGCGATCCGTTTGCCGGAACTGCCGGAAGGGTACACAATCGTTGATCACCGTGATATCCCCGGCAAGAATATTGTGCCGATCGTCTACGAGGACCAGCCGTTTTTGGCAGTGGATGAAGTCAATTATATCGGGCAGCCGATCCTGTTGATCGTAGGGCCGGACAAGGAAGTCATCCTTGATATCATCGGGAAAATAGAAGTGGACTACGAATTGTTGCAGCCGATTCTGTCGATCGAGGCTGCCCTGGAACAGACGGATTCCTTCATTTTCGGTGACAAACCCTACTTTGTCGAATACGGATACGCAAAAGGCGATCCGGATGCAGCCGCAGCGCAAGCGGTCCGGGTGATCGAGGATGAATTCCGCACCGGCTACCAGGAGCATGTCTATCTGGAGCCACAGGCGATGCTGGCAATCTACGACGGCGAGCGCGTCTCCGTCTATGGCTCGATGCAATGCCCGTATTACATCCATAGCGGCCTGAAACAGGCGCTCGGCTGGGGGGACGACCGGGTGCGTGTCGTCCAGTTGCCGACGGGCGGAGGCTTCGGCGGCAAGGAGGAATATCCTTCGATTACGGGAGTCCATGCGGCTTTGGCGGCCATCAAGACGGGCAGGCCGGTCCAATTGGTGTTCGACAGGCCGGAAGATATCCGCGCCTCGACCAAGCGCCATCCCAGCATCATCCGGCTCAAAAGCCATCTGGATGCGGAAAACCGCATCATCGCTCGGGAAATCGATGTCAAGTTGGATGCCGGAGCTTATGCGGGCCTCTCCAGCGTTGTGCTGCAGCGGACGATCTTCTCCGTCTGCGGCGTGTATGACATCCCAAATCTGAAAGTGACGGGGAAAGCCTATGCGACCAATAACATCGTGGCCGGCGCATTCCGGGGCTTCGGCGGACCGCAGGCATTCTTCGCCATCGAAATGCATATGGAACACATCGCAGCTGAATTGGGCACCGATCCGCTGGAATGGCGGAGGAGCTACTTCCTGAAAAAAGGGGATACCTCTTCGACCGGCGGGGTCTTCCATTCCGAAATCAAATTGGCCGAAATCGCCGATGTTGTTGAAAGACTATCCGATTATCAGGAGAAGCGGCACTGCTTTGATGCCCGGAAAAATTCCTTGCAGGGAGTCGGCTGCTCGTTCTTTTTCCATGGCTGCGGCTTCACCGGAGCTGGTGAGGCGGAACTGCTTAAATCGCGGGTGAAGCTGAAGAAGTATGCGGACGGAACGGTGGGGATTTTTGTATCGAGCACCGAAATCGGCCAAGGGGCTCTGACCACCTTGCGCAAAATCGTCGCCGAAAGCCTGGGAATACCGATTGCGCAAACCAAACTGACCTATCCCGATACCGCGGACTGTCCCGATTCCGGCCCAACTGTCGCATCGCGGACGGCCATGATCGTCGGACGGCTACTGCAGGAATGCGCCGAAGAGGTCAAGCGACGGTGGTCTGAGGGAACATTCGAAGTGACCAAAGATTATGTCTATCCGGAACACCTTTCGTGGGACAACGAGAAGTTAGTCGGGAATGCCTATCCGGAATATTCTTGGGGAGCCAACGTGGTCGAAGTGGCAGTCGATCCGGTAACGTATGAAGTAGAAACCAAAGGCGTTTGGGCAGTATATGATATCGGAACACCAATAGACGAAAAAATCGTGCAAGGGCAGATCGAAGGCGGCGTCATGCAGGGCTTGGGATACGCAGCCATGGAAAGGCTGCAAGCCAAGGGAGGCAAACTGCTGCAGGACAGTCTTTCCGAGTACCTGATCCCCGCAGCCGTGGACTTTCCGCGGATCGCGTTTGAATTAATCGAAAACCCTTATGCTGGAGGCCTTTCGGGGCCAAAGGGTTGGGGGAGTTGCCGATGATCGGAGCCGCTCCGGCATTTGCGGCCGCTGTGGAACAGGCAATCGGCAAAAAAATCGACCGTATCCCGGTGACCCCGGAATACATAAGGGAGCTGATGACATGATGGAAGTCATTTCTTTCAAACTGAATGGGCAAGGAGTCGAATTGAAGACGGATCCTGCCAGAAGGCTGCTTGATATCATCAGGAAGGATTTTGATTGCAAAGGGGCCAAGGAAGGCTGTGGGGAAGGCGAGTGCGGCGCCTGCGCCGTGCTGCTGGATGGCCGTTTGGTCAATTCCTGCTTGATCACGGCAGCCATGGTTGCAGGAAAAGATATCTGGACCATCGAAGGCTATCGGGAGACGAAAAGGTTCCAACTGCTGAAGAACAAGCTGGCGGAGCACGGCAGCGTCCAATGCGGTTTCTGCACGCCAGGCATCATCATGGCGGCGGAGGCGCTGCTATCGAAGAGCCCTCATCCGACTGAAGAGGAAGTCAGGGAAGGCATTTCCGGAAACCTGTGCCGTTGCACCGGCTATACGATGATCGTCGATGCCATCCTGGCCGCATCAAGGGAGAGTGAAGGATTATGGTGAAAGTGTTCATTCCGAAGACGTTGGCGGAGGCGCTCAGCATCAGGAATTTGCACAAGACCCTCGTCATCAATGGCGGAACCGATGTGATGGTGAAATTCAGACGCTGGAGCGGCATGCCGCCGGATTTTCCGCTGGATGTGCTCCATATCGGAAATCTTGCGGAACTTAAACATATCGAAATCGCTGAAGGAAACCTTATGATCGGCGCAGCCGTCACGCTTTCCGAACTGCTGGAACATCCGCTAGTACCGGATTACATCAAACTGCCGATTCGTCAATTGGCTTCCCCTGCCATCCGCAACATGGGAACACTCGCAGGGAACCTCTGCAACGCCTCTGCATCGGGAGACAGCCTGCCGATGCTCTATGCGCTCGATGCGGAGGTTACGCTGGCATCAACGACCGGGATGCGAAAGCTTCCCGTTGGACAATTCATCACCTTTGCCAAACAGACGCTGCTTCGTCGCGATGAACTGATGACGGAGATCATAATACCGCTTGCCGATTATACGGTCTCCTATTACCGGAAGATCGGCGGCAGGAAAGTCAACGCCATCTCCAAGGCGAGTTTCTATGCCGTGGCGATCAAGCGGGAGGGCATAATCGAAGATGTGCGGATCGCATTCGGTTCCGTAGCTCCGACGGCCGTCAGGGACAGGTCCTGCGAAGAAATTTTGATGGGGACAGCGGGAACGGAACTGGCTGCAAATATAGAAACGTTGCGCACGCGATACGGGGAATTGCTTGCGCCGTTGGATGACAGCCGTTCCACGGCGGACTATCGGCGGCACGTATCGCTGCAGTTGTTGGAGGATTTCATCGGAAGGGGGCTGGTGACATGAATAAAAAAGCCATTCAGATCGTCTATTGGAGTTCCCTATGGGGGATAGCCGAGGCGACGCTGGGATATGTGCTGCACATGGTCGCGATCCAATTGCCCGGCGTTCCGGGGTTCGTGATGTTCCCTGTCGCCTTTTATTTTATGAGGAAGGCTTACTTAGCGACAGGGAAGCCCGGGGCGGTCTTTCAGGTGGCGTTGGTGGCGGCTTTGATTAAGTGCTGCGATTTCCTGATTCCGGGGAACATCCCGATCAGGATACTCAATCCGGCCCTGTCCATCCTATTGGAAGGCCTGGCGGTGGCGCTTGTTTTCGCCTATGCCGAAAGGGAAAAAAGTGCTGTCGGCTTTGCGTCGGTTTTTGCGATGGGCATCCTGTGGCGTTCGGTCTTTCTCTTCTATCTCTTCCTGATTTCGCTCATCGATCTTCCGGCTGCGCTTGTGACGGATGGTCTGCAGGTCAGTCTGCGCTTCCTGTTTTTAGAGAGCTTTGTGAATGCTATCCTGATGGTTGCTTATCTGAAAATTGGAAAGACAGCGCGCGTTGGTGCGGTGCCCCCGATGGCTGCCTATGCGGCATTGGCGACGGCCATCCTCCTGACGCTTGCGTTTTAGGGGTGGCGGCATGGGGAAAGTGACTATCATCACAGGTGAAATGGACGCCGGGAAGACGACGGAACTGGTCCGGCGCTACCATGAGCTGCCCGCCGGTACGGCCGACGGTTTCGCCAGCACCAAGGCTTTTTCGGAACAGGGTGTGTTCGAAGGTTATGATCTGAGGAGGTTGGCGACCGGAAAAACAGTTCCTTTCATCAGACTGAGGAAGGCTGATGAGTTGCTGGCTCAGCAGGACGGCTGCATATTTGACCGCTTCATTTTCCTGCGGGAGCCCCTTGCGGCTGCCGAGCAGGCCATCCGGGACATCCTTTCCGATCCGTCGGTCCGGACCGTACTGCTGGATGAAATCGGTCCGGTCGAACTGCAGGGAAACGGCTTCTGCAGGGCGTTGAAGGTTCTGTTGGAGAGCGACAAGGAGCTGTACCTTTGTATAAATCGAAAGAACCTGGATTCGGTGACTAAAATATTCGGAATCGCGGCGTATCAACTGATTGAAGTTGAAGACTAAACATGTCCCTCGTGCTGATGCAAATGAGGGGCATGTTTTTTTATAGCATGATGAGGCTTGCGCCACAGCTCTTTACCGCTTAAAATGGAAGGACTGCAAAATAACGGAACAGAAAGGAAGAGGCTGGATGCGATTGGACAAACTGCTCAGCGAATGCGGCTACGGTTCGCGAGGGCAAGTGAAAAAATTGATCAGAAGCAAACAGGTCAGCATCGATGGGGAAATCGTGCTGGCGGACAACCACAATGTCGATCCGCAGCTCCAGACGGTCATCGTCTCGGGGAAAACGCTGACGCACCGCACCAATGTCTATTATATGCTGCACAAACCGGCCGGCGTTGTGACGGCGGTATCCGATGAAGGCAACCGGACCGTCATCGATCTGATCGACCCGTCCGACCGCAGACCGGGCCTCTATCCTGTGGGACGGCTGGACAAGGACACGGAAGGGCTGCTGCTGATTACGGACAACGGGCAGCTGGGCTATCAGCTGTTGCTGCCGCACAAAAAAGTGACGAAGCGCTATGAAGTCGTCGTGAACGAGCGCGTGACAGCCGCCGACCAGGAAGCCTTCGCTGAAGGGATCGTCTTCCACGGCGGGACGACCTGCAAGCCTGCCCATTTGACCATCCTCAGCCATGGGGACGAGGAAAGCCGCGTGCTGCTGGACATCAGCGAGGGAAAATTCCATCAAGTGAAGAAGATGTTCCTTTCGGTCGGCAAGAAAGTGACTTATCTGAAACGCCTGACGATGGGACCTATCGAATTGGATGAATCGATTCCGCTGGGGAGCTATCGGCCGCTCAACGAAGCGGAATTGGAACAACTGAAACCGTATTTCTGCTAGAAAGAAGGCAAATCCAGGGGCTGTATAAAACCATAATAGTACTTTCTGATTTTATACAGCCCCTTCTATTTGGGAAATGAATGAATGCTCAGTAATAACCCGCCAAAATCGGTTAGGCGGGGAAAAACAACTCAAACCACAGTCAGAAAACCCGCCAAAACAACCCTGGCGGGGAAAAACGTCCGCGGACAACACGATATTCCCCGTCAAAACCATTTTGGCGGGGAATATCTCTTACAATCATAAACGCGAACCCAAGATCAGACAATCATACCAGCAAACAAGAAGCTGACTCATGTTCGATGCAGATCCTGTACCATCGTTTTTTTCCTCGGTTTGGTCTGCGTCAACCGGTAGCTTTCCGTGATGATCCGATCCGCGACCGGGTAAAGCTCCTCGGAGACGAGCCTCAGGGTGATCCAGTAGGTCTTGTTCATGTGATAGGCTGGCATGATTTCCGGAATCGTCTCGCGCAGATAGTCGTTCCGCTCGGGAGTGTTCTTCACGTTCAGCCAGACTTCGTCGTTCCGTTCATAGATGTAGGCGAAGGTTTTCCGGTTGCCTTCGTGGCGCATGACGGTCCACTCGGAGTCGCCGAAAGGATAATCCTCGATGACGTGCGCGTGTTCTTGGCAAAGGGCGATCAGCCGGTTCCGGACATTGTTCAGATTTTCCAAGTGTGTTCCTTCTTTCCTGTTCATTTGCTGCTCCTTTTATTATATTAAATTTTCCTGAAAATGGCTTGTATCATGTCGGGTCTATTGACATACGGACGGATAATGCGATAATAGATAGCGTGCTATGTATAGCTATCCGGAAGGAGGAAACATTTTGATATCACGCGAGATGATGGGAGCTTACATCCCGATGCTCCATAACCAATTCAAGGAACAGATGAACCGATTGGTGGGTAAAATCGATCTGACCACGTCCCAGATCCACGTTCTTTTTTATCTGAAGAGCCGTGGCGACGAGGAAGTGATCCAAAAAGACATCGAAGAGAAGTTCAATCTTACGAATCCGACCGTGACCGGAATCATCAAACGGCTGGAAGCGAAGGGATTCGTCACGCGCACGGTCAGTTCGAAGGATGCCCGTTCCAAGAGCATCCATCTTACCGAAAAAAGCATCGCCGCATCGGAAGAGATGAAGCGGGCTTTGCAAGAGGCCAACAAAAAAGTTTTCGAAGGCTTCAACGAAGAGGAACTGGATGTATTGGAAGGATGCTTCAAAAGGATGCTGCACAACTTGGAAGGCGGCTGCGTCCACCAACACCAACACGGGCATGTGCATCAAAAAGAAAACAACTAAATTAGGAAAGAAAAGGGAATGCAGATGAAAGTGATAATGAAATACCTGAAACCTTTTGCCGGTACGATTCTGGTAAGCCTGCTGATTTTGTTCGGTCAGGCAATCGGTGAATTGAGCCTGCCGAATCTGATGAGTGACATCGTCAATACCGGCATCCAGAACGGAGGCGTCGAACAGGAAGCGCCTGAAGCGCTGCCGTCTGAAGGCTTCGCGCTTATGGCGCTGTTCATGGCTGAAGAGGATAAGGAAACGTTCCAGAACAGCTATCAGCTGATCGAGGGCGGATCGGCGGAAGCCGAAGCCTACAGCGCAGAATTTCCGGAAAGCCAGGAAGCGGATTTCTACGTGCTGGATGAAACCGATCCGGACCAATTGTCCTCGCTGGAGAGCATCTTCAGCAAGGCAAGCTACAGCTTTGTGGCGTTCATGCAGGAAATGTCTGTTCAGCAAGGCAATGCCGCAGTAGTCGATGCCGAGAGCGGCTTCGAGGATGCCGATATGAACCAACTTTACGCGCTCTTGCCGCAATTGCAGCAGTTGCCGCAGGAAGCTTTCACGGCATCCATGGACGTTGCCGAGGTTGCCGAGCCGATGCTCTACAGCCAAATCGGGATCCTGTTTACGAAACTGTTCTATGAAGACTTGGGGGCGGATATGGATGCGCTCCAAAACCAATACATTATGACGAAGGGCGCACAGATGCTCGCCATCGCTCTTGCGGTGTCCGTTGCTTCCGTAGCGGTCGCATATTTCTCTTCACGGATCGCCTCTAAAGTGTCCGGCCGGATGAGAAGGGATGTCTTCGCAAAAGTAGAAAGTTTTTCCAACGCAGAGTTCGATAACTTTTCGACCGCATCCCTGATCACACGCACGACCAATGATGTGCAGCAGATCCAGCAACTGATCACAATCGGTATCCGCATGCTCTGCTATGCACCGATTTTGGCTACTGGTGGCCTGATCATGGCAATCGACAAGAGCGTCTCGCTGGCGTGGACAATCGCCGTTGCGGTCATCGCACTTGTCGGCATCATGATGTCGATCCTGTCGATCGCGATGCCGAAGTTCAAAATGCTGCAGAGTTTGACGGACAGACTGAATCTGGTCAGCCGCGAGAACCTTTCCGGCATGATGGTCATCCGCGCTTTCGGCAATGAACCGTTTGAAGAAAACCGCTTCAACGATGCCAATGAAGACTACACCTACACAAACCGCTTTGTGCAGCGGTTGATGTCCCTCCTGATGCCGGCGATGATGCTCGTCATGAACGGTGTTTCATTGCTGATCATCTGGTTCGGTAGCCAACAAGTCGCCGATTCTGCCCTGCAGATCGGGGATATGATGGCCTACATCCAATATGTGATGCAGATCATCATGGCCTTCTTGATGATATCGATGATGTTCATCTTCCTGCCGCGCGCTTCTGTATCGGCAACCCGGATCGGGGAAGTGCTGGATACGGATCTGAGCATCACGGATCCGATTGACGCGCAACCGAGCGTAAAGAATGAAGGCCTCATCACCTTCAACAATGTCTCCTATCATTATCCGAAGGCGAGCGAAAATGTCTTGACCGACATTTCCTTTACGGCCAGACCAGGCGAAACGACGGCGATCATCGGCTCGACCGGTTCCGGCAAATCGACATTGATCAATCTGATTCCGCGTTTTTATGATGTGACTGATGGCGCCATCGAGATCGACGGCATCGACATCCGGAAAATGACGCAAGCCGACCTGCGTCGCAACATCGGCTATGTTCCGCAAAAGGGGATGCTCTTCTCCGGAGACATCACCTCAAATGTTTTGTACGGAAAAGATGACGCTTCGGTGGAGGACATCATGAAGGCCCTTGAAGTCGCCCAAGCGAAAAATTTTGTTGCTGAGATGGAAGACGGTATCGAAACAGCCATCGCACAAGGCGGCGGTAACGTCAGCGGCGGACAGAAACAGCGCTTGGCCATTGCCCGCGCCTTGGTGAAAAAAGCGCCGATCTACATTTTTGACGACAGCTTTTCGGCCTTGGACTTCAAGACGGATGCGGCGTTGCGTTCCGCGTTGCATGCCTACACGGATAACGCAACCGTTCTGATCGTGGCGCAACGGATCAGCACCATCATGGATGCGGAACAGATCATCGTTCTCGATAAAGGCAAAATCGTCGGGATAGGGACTCACGATGCGTTGATGAAAAACTGTGAGACTTACCAAGAAATTGCTAAATCTCAGCTTTCAGAGGAGGAATTAGCATGAGCGAAATGAAACAAAGAAGACCGCAAGGCGGACCGGGCGGAGGCCACGGTCCGATGGGCGGGATGAGCGCGCCGGTCGTGAAAGCGAAGGACTTCAAAGGCGGATTCAAAAAATTGGCCGCTTATCTGTCACCGTTCAAATGGCTGATGGCAGTCGTCTTCATTTTGGCGGTCGCATCCTCCCTGTTCGGGATCGTCGGACCAAAAATCATGGCTTTGGCCATCGACAAATTGGTCGCCGGCGTCATGCTGAAATTCACAGGCGGATCCGGCGAAATCGATTTCGATTACATCGGATCCGTCCTGTTGGGACTCTTGGGCCTGTATGTGCTGAGCGCCTCGTTCTCTTATCTGCAAGGCTTTCTGATGTCGGGCGTCTCCGCAAAAGTTTCCTATAAACTGCGCAAAGACATCATGGAGAAAATCAACAAATTGCCGCTGGCCTATTTCCACAAGAACAGCCAAGGGGATGTGCTTTCCAGGATCACGAATGATGTGGACACCTTGAACACCAGCCTGAATCAGAGTCTCACCCAGATCATCACGTCGATTACGACACTGGTGGGCGTCTTCATCATGATGCTTACGATCAGTTGGTCGCTGACGCTCGTCATCCTTGTCGTGCTGATCGTGTCCATGATGCTCCTTATGCTGATCATGTCGAAGTCGCAGAAGCACTTCGCCAACCAGCAAAAATACTTGGGTGCGGTCAACGGCCATGTCGAAGAGATGTACGGCGGACATGTGGTCATGAAAGCCTTCAACGGGGAAGCGAAATCAGTTGCCGCTTTCGACAAAGAGAACGATCAATTGATCGAAGCCGGGTTCAAGGCGGAATTCCTTTCCGGTTTGATGATGCCCTTGTTGAGCCTAATCGGAAATCTGGGTTATGTCGTGGTCTGCATCATGGGCGGCGCGATGGCTGCTGCCGGTAAGATGACGATCGGGGATATCCAAGCCTTTCTGCAATACGTGCGCAACTTCACCCAACCTTTGACGCAAGTCGCCCAAGTGGGGAGTCAATTGCAACGGATGGTGGCTGCCTCTGAACGGATCTTCGAGTTCCTGGAAGAGGAAGAAGAGACGGTGACCGAAGCGAAAATCGAAATGGCGACAGCTGATGTCAAAGGAAATGTCCGCTTCGACCACGTCAAGTTCGGTTATGAACCGGAACATCTGGTCATCAAGGACTTCTCTGCGGATGTCAAAGAAGGTCAAACAGTCGCGCTCGTCGGCCCTACCGGAGCCGGCAAGACGACGATGGTGAAATTGTTGATGCGGTTCTACGACTTGACGGACGGAGCCATCTACATCGACAACCATAACCTGACCGATTTCACGCGCAGCGATCTGCGGACGGAATTCGGGATGGTGCTCCAGGATACGTGGCTTTACAACGGCACCATCATGGAGAACATCCGCTACGGAAAACTGGATGCGACGGATGAAGAAGTCATCGCCGCCGCAAAAGCTGCCCAGGTGGATCACTTTGTCCGGACATTGCCGGATGGCTATGATATGATCCTGAACGAGGAGGCCAACAATGTTTCGCAAGGCGAAAAACAATTGCTGACGATTGCGCGCGCTATCTTGGCCGATCCGCAGATCATGATCCTGGATGAGGCGACAAGTTCGGTCGATACGCGGACGGAAGTGCTGATCCAGAAAGCGATGGAAACCTTGATGCACGGAAGAACAAGCTTCATCATCGCGCATCGCCTGTCGACCATCAAGAATGCCGACCTGATCCTCTGCATGAATAACGGGGACATTGTCGAACAAGGAACCCACCAAGAACTGCTGGCGAAAGGCGGCTTCTACGCCGACCTCTACAACAGCCAATTCGACGAAGGCGAAGAATAATAAAAGAAAAGCTGAACGGGTTCGTTCAGCACTGAAAGAAATTTAGGAAATCGTGCCGACTGAGCATCGTAGAGCGCAATAGGCACGATTTATCTAATTTCCGAAGGGCTAACCCGTGAAGCTAGCCATCATTATTGGATGCATGAAAAATTTTCTTAGCATTATAAAAACTGCATCATGCAACCTAAAGAAGATGATCCCGATACGTAATCGGGCTCGTCTTCTTTATTTTTTTTGTCCGTTTCGCAAAGAATAGTCATGAAAGCGAATTTGTTAACCTCGGATTTAAAAAATCCCCATCGAAGAGTTTGTAAATAAAAATCAGATCATCGTCAGGAAGGATCGAAAGCATGAATGAATGGCATCGCCGCATACTTATCCCAATGAGTATGACAGCGTTCACAAAGTATTAACAATAAAAAAGTTGTAAACGGTTACTAGCGATGGTATTATTTTCTTAGTTCTTATAACTTGGTTTTATTAATGTTATTGCGATTATTTTTTGAGGCAACTGAGTTTCACAATGCGATAAAATTCGATGGATCAGTTTGGCATTTCATAATATGGAGGGGGTTCTTATGTCAAAAAAATAAACTTCGCACATGAAAAACTATTTAAAAGCCCTGCAGCTGCAGTATCTTCAAGCACTAAATTTCCCGGATAAAATGCCTGCGTTGCAAAGAATATCTACTTTTTTTAAGGAATACCGAATCAGCTGATTTGAAAAATATGAATTCTACTTATATAGAATAGTTCACCAATTATTTTAGAGAAAAGAGGAAAATATTATGGCAGAAGAAAAAGTTGTTAAGCAGCAAAAACCAGCAAACGATATGAAAAGTACCTTAAGCCTGAAGCATAGATTAGGTTATGGAGCAGGAGATGCCGGTGGGGTTGTTACCCTTGTGTTGATCGGAACGTTTATGAACCGGTACATTACAAACATATTGGGAGTATCATTTGCGACGCTATCTGTACTGTTGCTCATTTGGAATATTTGGGATATGGTCAATGACCCAATGATGGGTACTTTTATGGATAAGTCTTTCTCTAAGGCCAGCGGCAAAAAAGATAAGTTCCGTCCTTGGATGTTACGCTCTATACCTTTACTTGTTGTCGGTCTTATTGCATTCTTCTCTGTACCATCAATGTTTGAAGGAACCATGCGTTTGGTAGCTATTTTTCTATTAAAAATTATTTACGAGTTAGGTTACACCATGATGAATATTGCCATGGGATCAGTTCTTGGGGTTATGGCCTTAAATGATAAAGAGAGAACTACTTTATCTTCAGCTCGTGGTATGGGATCAACACTTGGTGGTCTGATCGGTTCGATGGCTATACCGGTGATTCTTGCTCGTTTAGGTGAAAATACAACAGGTTATATGGTTGCAGGTATCTTCGCGGCTGTTTTGGGTGGGTTACTTATCTTCTTCCACTATTGGGGAACTGAGGAACGGAATGTTGCAGCAAAACTTGCCGCAGAGGAACAAACAGAACCGACAAAAATTACAGATATTTTTGTCACGTTAGCCAAAAATAAAGCTTTCTTGTCACTTTGCTTACACTCAATTGTAATTGTGTTCGGTCAAAACCTATTCAATGCAACTCTTCCTTACATTTACGGCGATGTATTTGGAGATTTGGGCTTGATGGCATACGCTTCTGCGATCGGTATGGGTTTACCGGTAGTACTGTTGCTTATCGCTCCAAAATTGGTAACTTTAATTGGATCTACTGTTAAGGTAATCCGTACTTATTTATTGCTGAGTGTCGTTATCTTTGTTGGTTTATACTTTTGGAAATTAGTGGGTGACTTACCACCTTTCTTCTACATGATTTTTGCCAGCTTAGGGATTGCCTTCATGATGATGTCCGTTCAACTGCAATGGGGCCTTGTTTCAGAATCCATTGACTACAACGAATACATCACAGGAAAACGTTCAGAAGGGTCAATCTATGGCAACTTCTCACTGACAAGACGTGTCGGCCAAATGTTGGCGCAATCACTTGTTGTCTTGATGATTGGTTGGATTGGCTATAGCCAACAGGCCGCTCAAACTGGACAAGCACAATCAGCTGAAACTGTTGAAGGGCTAGTACTATTGAATCTTATTGGCCCTGCAGTGTGTGCCTTATTATCATGGGCTTCATTCAAATTTATTTGGAATATCACCGATGAAACACGTATGGACATGACAACAGCTCGTCAAGCAAGACTTGATGAATTTGCTAAGAAACATGATGAACCACAAGTTTAATAGAGAGGTGCACTTGTCATGAAATTAAGAAGTCACTTATTAAATGTTTTAATCAATGATGAAGTGGAGGCTTACTTAAAGGCGAACGATGTCATCATCGTGCCTTTTGGCCCAACCGAACTCCATGGGGGCCTGCCCTTGGATTGCGAAACAATTTTGGCTGAGGGGATTGCCTTATTGATGGCAGAAAGGACAAACTCACTTGTCCTTCCGCATGTGCCTTATATTTATTCAGGGGCAACAGCCTCAGGTAAGGGAACCATCCAATTAACCGTTAGGGAAAGTGCTGATATGTTGCAAGGTCTGGCACATTCCTTATTGCGATCAGGCTTCAAAAAGCAAATCTATATTAGCCTGCACGGCCCAGCCCATATCTCAATGAATCCGGTTGTCCGGGATTTCTTTGATGAAACAGGGATCGCTATTCTCTATATTGACGGTATGATAACAGCCCAGAAATCCGGTGTCTTTTCAGATCCGAAAGAGATGATGCTCAATTTAGATAAGATGATTCTTGGGGCTTACAAGTTACGTAATCGTTTGGATGATATATTGCTGACTTCTGATTATGCAGAGCCAGTTACCCAGACACCATCGGTTTTCGGTAACCTGAGTGCCCAAGCCTTTCAATCTGGAGCAACAGGTTATTATTTCAAGGAACATTCAGACCATATGGCAACCTCTGCTATACCTGATATTGAAACGCGAGACCGCATGGCAGAAGATGGAATAGTACTGCTTAATAAGATGGTGGATGCAATTGATTTTCCAACTTTGCTTACGGAGATGGCGATTCAAGAAGATTATCTTGAAGAGGTTTACAAACGTTACCCGCACGTGCCGGCTGCCTACAATCGGCACAAAAACAGTTGAATAGTTTTACAGACTGCTCCCCGTAATGTGGGGGCAGTTTTTTGTCGAATGCTCAAGCCGATTAAAATGTTTGACAAGGTGAGAAACGGATGTTATATTTAATTAAATTTTAATATAAGAGCGATGAAGAGAAGAGTACCTTTCGATCGTCATTCCAGAGAGCCCCGGCAGGTGAAAAGGGGTATGATGAAAAAAAGCGAAGATGGTCTCGGAGCAAAGCAATGCGGATAGTGTTGCTTCGGTTTGTGCACGATAACGCACAAGAGTATAACAAGCGGAAGCTTGCGTACTTTTTAAGGTATGGATCGCGAGGTCCCTACGAACATGGGTGGTAACACGAAGAGCTTTCGTCCCTGTATTTCAATAAGTTGGAATATAGGGACGAGGGCTTTTTTCTTTTTGAAAAATCAGAATACTGGACAGAAGCAACCTCGGCTAATCGGCAATGACACAATCAGCAACTGCTTTGCAAGAATAGATCGAAAATCAGAAGGGAAAGATGACAAATGACAGAGAAAAATTACAGCTTTGAAACGTTGCAAGTACATGCAGGCCAAGTTCCGGACCCCGTTACCGGAGCCCGCGCGGTGCCGATCTACCAGACGACCGCTTTCGTATTCGACAGCGCGGAACAGGCTGCCGGCCGCTTCGCTTTGACGGATGCCGGAAATGTCTACACCCGTTTGACGAACCCGACAACCGCAGTCGTTGATGCGCGTGTTGCGGCGCTTGAGGGCGGCACGTCAGCCGTTACGGTCGCTTCAGGTTCGGCGGCGATCACGTACGCCATCCTGAACGTGGCGAACGCGGGCGATGAAATCGTCGCTGCCAGCACGCTCTATGGCGGAACCTATAATCTTTTCAGCGCGACCTTGCCTAATTTGGGCATCAAAACAACTTTCATTGATCCTGAAGATCCGGCTAATTTCAAAGCAGCCATCACGGAAAAGACGAAAGCCATCTTCATCGAATCGATCGGAAACCCGAGCACCAACCTGATCGATATCGAAAAAGTCGCCGAAATCGCGCACAGCCATGGCATCATCTTGATTGTGGACAATACATTCGGCACGCCTTACCTGATCCGTCCGTTCGAATTCGGCGCCGATGTTGTGGTCCACTCCGCCACTAAATTCCTGGGCGGGCACGGCACAACAATGGGCGGGGTCATCGTCGAATCCGGCAAATTCGATTTCGCCGCCAGCGGAAGATATCCCGGATTCACGACGCCGGATGCGCATTACAACGGGTTGGTCTATACCGATCTGGGACCGGGCGCGTTCACGACCAAAATCCGCGTGCAATTGCTGCGCGATACCGGCGCCTGCATCGGACCGATCGATTCCTTCCTGTTGCTGCAAGGAATCGAAACGTTGTCATTGCGCGTTGAACGCCATGTCGAAAATACCCGCAAAGTCGTCGCTTATCTGGCGAACCACCCGAAAGTTTCCTGGGTGAACTATCCGGAACTGCCGGAAAGCAAATACAAAGCGCTTGCCGATAAATACTTCCCTAAAGGCACAGGTTCGATCTTCACTTTCGGCATCCAGGGCGGCAAGCAAGCCGGCATCGAGTGGATCGATAAGCTGGAATTGTTCTCGCTGCTTGCGAACGTTGCCGATGCAAAATCCTTGGTCATCCATCCGGCCAGCACGACCCACGCGCAGCTGAGCGACGAAGATCTTATTGCTGCAGGCGTTTCCGGGGACATGATCCGTCTGTCCATCGGGATCGAAAATGCCGACGATATCATCGCCGATCTGGATCAGGCTTTCGGACAAATATAAATCAAGCAAAAGCCGCTCCGTCAGAATTGGGTTTCTGACGGAGCGGCTTTTTATGGTACATTAATCGGACAACGGGCGCCCAAGCCGAACGCCGGTTGTCCGATTCATCGGTACTATCGGACAACGAGTGCCCAAGCCGAACGCCGGATGTCCGATTCATCGGTACTATCGGACAACGAGTGCCCAAGCCGAACGCCGGTTGTCCGATTCATCGGTACTATCGGACAACGAGCGCTCACGCCGGACAGCGGATGTCCGATTCATCGGCGATATCGGACAACTGGCGCTCACGCCTAATGCCGGTTGTCCGATTCATCGGCGATATCGGACAACGAGTGCCCATGCCGAACAGCGGATGTCCGATTCATCGGTACTATCGGACAACGAGTGCCCACACCGGACAGCGGATGTCCGATTCATCGGCGATATCGGACAACGAGTGCCCATGCCGAACGCCGGTTGTCCGATTCACTAGTAATATCGGACAACTTCCGACTTCCGTCTTGATTAAAGATACTCCTCCAGCACCGACCAAGCCTCCAGTTTTTCGGGAAGCGTTTTGACATGCTTGCCGCGCATGGGGCTGGTCGAGGGGAGCGGAAGGTAAACCAATCCTGATTCCTCATCCATACCGAAGTGCTTTTTGTAGCTACGGTAAGCTTTTCCGCCGTTGAAGGCGACTGCCTTGAGCTGGGGATGGTCGCGCAGAAGACTGCTCAAATCATTCGGGTGTTCCCCTTTGATGGCCGAATCGAGGCTGCCCTCGCGGTAACAGGAGTGGATGACATCCCAGAGGGCGACATGATACTTTTTCAAAAGCGAAAGGCGGTCCTCATAGGTCACCGGATCCTCCTCGCCGAGTATGGAGAAAATGATTTGCCAGAAATGGTTCCTCGGGTTCCCGTAGTAGTGCTGTGCTTCCAGCGACTTCGCGCCGGGCATCGATCCCAGAATCAGGATTTTGGCATGCGGCTCGATGACAGGTGCCATCGAGTAAAGTTTGTCGGATTGTTTCAGTCGGAACGCATCCTTTCAAAGTTATTGTGTATCCATTCTACCAAAACCGCGCCGGAGCGGGAAACATTCGAGCTTGTCAAAAAAATTAAACAAAACAGTTGACGGAAGGATAGCGATGCGTTAAAATAATCCCAACATTAAGAAAACGTTAGAAAAATCATTTCCATCTAATAAAACCGATAATCAAGAGGAGTACGCATCATACCTTGTTTCCAGAGAGTCGCCACCAGTGAGAGTGCGATAGCGAAGGGGATGCCGAATGGACTTGAGAGGGTTGCCTTGAAAAGAGTAGGGGCAAACGGGGAACCTGGTCCGTTAACAGACAGGCACATATGTTGGTATGTGAACGAGTGGGCGATTATTATCGTCAATTTGGGTGGTATCGCAGGAGAATACAAGCTCTTGTCCCTTTAAAGGGGGACAAGGGCTTTTTTTTATACTCTCAGACATATTTTCACAAGAATCAGGAAGCGAGCTGAAGGAAAGATGAAGATAAAAATGGATACAGTCACAACGACCTTTAATCGATACTGGCGGAGCTCAAAAGGCTTCCAGCAATGATGCAAGGCTAAATGCAACAGCACAAAAAAATGATGAGGTGAATGATATGCTAGAGATACAAGAAACGAAACAGACCGAACAGATTCTTCCGCAAGACAGCATGAAAGCCGCTATCGATAAACTAGTGAAAAAAGAAGAACTTTCCCCGCAATTGACGAAGACCATCATGCACCAGATCATGAGCGGTCAAGCTAGTCCGGTCCAGATCGCATCTTATCTGACTGCTATGCGCATGAAAGGCGAGACGGCCGGAGAAATCAGCGCTTCCGCTGAAGTGATGCGGGATTTTTCCAATAAAGTACGGACCAAGAAGACGGCATTGGACATCGTCGGAACCGGTGGCGATCAAGCCTTCACTTTCAATATCTCAACCGTCTCTTCCTTTGTTATCGCAGCCGCAGGGATCCCGGTGGCGAAACACGGTAACCGCAGTTCCTCGAGCAAATGCGGCAGCGCGGATGTGCTGGAAGAACTAGGTGTGAACATCGAAGCCAGCGCGCAGCACAGCGAAACGATGCTGGAAGAATTCGGGATGTGTTTCATGTATGCCCAAAAATATCATCCTTCAATGAAGCATGCGGCACCTGTCAGGAAAGAAATGGGCGTCCGGACGATCTTTAACGTCCTTGGGCCATTGGCGAATCCTGCCAATGCGAATATGCAATTGCTCGGTGTATACGATGTTGCGTTAGTGGACACGATGGCCGAGGTGCTGAACCAATTGCAGATGGAACGGGCGCTTGTGTTCGGCGGCAATGACGGTCTGGATGAAATCACCTTGACCACAACATCGGAAGTCGCGGAGCTCCGCGACGGCAAGGTCACCCACTTCACGTTCGATCCGAAAGACTATGGTTTCGAGTACTGCACGAGCGAAGATCTCGTAGGCGGTGAACCAGCTGAGAATGCCGCAATCGCCTTGGCTATCTTAAGTGGCGAAAAAGGACCGAAGCGCGATACCGTGCTTTTGAACGCCGGCATGGCCATCTATTTGGCCAATGACGATTACACGATTGCTGACGGCATCAAGCGCGCTGCTGAATTGATCGACAGCGGAGCGGCACTTGGGAAATTAAAGCAATTCATCACTGCATCACAGGAGGCGACAAAATGATATTGGACGACATCATAGCAGCGACAAAGATACGGGTGGAAAAAGCCAAACAGGCCATCCCGCTGGAAGAAATGAAGCAAGCCGCCTTGGCGTTGCCGATCAATCAGGATTTCCCGTTCGAAAAAGCGCTGACCGGTGAAGGGATCCGCTTCATCTGCGAATGCAAAAAGGCATCCCCTTCGAAAGGCGTGATTGTGGAGGATTTCCCCTACCTCGAAATCGCCAAGGCCTACGAAGCAGCAGGCGCATCCGCAATCTCGGTATTGACGGAGCCCGATTTTTTCCGAGGCGAAAATCGCTTCCTGACGGAAATAAAACAGGCCGTATCGCTTCCGGTCATCCGCAAAGATTTCATCATCGACGCCTACCAGATCTATGAGGCGAAGGTCATCGGCGCGGATGCGGTGTTGTTGATCGCGACCATCCTGACGGAAAAAGAGTTGGATGCCTTCCAACGTTTGGCCCACGAACTGGGGCTTTCGGCATTGGTGGAGGCTCATACCGAAGAAGAACTCCTGAAAGCGTTGCGGACGAATCCGAAAATCGTCGGCGTCAACAACCGAGACTTGAAGACTTTCAAAGTGGACATTCAGCAGTCCATCAGGCTGCGTGCACTGGTGCCGGATGACATCCTTTTCGTGGCCGAAAGCGGCATTTCGGAAAGACAACAAGTCAGCGAATTGGAAGAGGGCAAGGTCGATGCTATCCTGATCGGCGAAACGATGATGGTATCGCCGGATAAAAAAGGCATGCTCGATCGCCTGCGGGGAATCGGCTGATGGTCAAAGTGAAGATCTGTGGTCTGAAGCGCGTCGAGGATACCGAAATGCTGAACGAGCTGCGTCCGGATTTTGCGGGCTTCATTTTCGCCCCCAGCAAGCGCCAGATTTCGTTGGAGCAGGCGCTGAAGATCAGGGCAGCTTTGGACGAAGCCATCCCGGCAGTCGGCGTTTTCGTCAATGAACCGATCGAAAACATCGTCGCAATCGTTGATAGCCGGGCAATCCAGATTGTGCAGCTCCACGGCGATGAGGATGACACTTATATAGAAGAGTTGGGCAAGCGGATCACGCTTCCGATCATCAAAGCGGTCGCGGTCAAGGACGCCGCTGATGTCAAGAAGGAATACGCTGCCGATATCCTCCTCTATGACACATACCAGAGCGGCGTGGCTGGCGGGACCGGAAAGACATTCAACTGGGATTTATTGAAGGAAGCAAAACACCCATTCTTCTTGGCGGGAGGCCTGCATGCAGGCAACCTCGAAGCAGCCATCCGACAGGTGCAGCCATATGCAGTGGACATCTCGAGCGGCGTCGAAACGGACGGAGTGAAGGATTTTGAAAAAATCAGAGCAGTAATGGAAATCATTGGGAGGTCAATAAAATGAAAAGTTATTTTGGAGCACATGGGGGACAGTTCATTCCCGAAACTTTGATGAACGCTTGCTTGGAACTGTCGGAAGCTTTTTTCCGATTCAGTGAGGATCCGGAATTCAAAAAAGAATTGAACAATCTGTTGGACAACTACGCAGGCAGGCCATCCCGCCTCTATTTCGCAGAAAAGATGACGAAGAACCTCGGCGGAGCGAAAATCTACCTGAAACGCGAAGATTTGAACCACACGGGTTCGCATAAGATCAACAATGCGCTCGGTCAAGTGTTGTTGGCCAAGAAGATGGGCAAAAAACGCATCATCGCCGAGACCGGCGCCGGCCAGCATGGCGTGGCAACCGCCACAGCAGCCGCACTTTTGGATATGGAGTGCGTCGTCTACATGGGTGAAGAGGACACCCAGCGCCAAGCCTTGAACGTGTTCCGGATGGAATTATTGGGCACGAAAGTGATTCCCGTGACGAGCGGTACAGCCACCCTCAAGGATGCTGTCAACGAAGCGATGAAGGATTGGGCTTCCACGTTTGAAGAGTCGCATTACTGCATCGGCTCGGTCATGGGGCCGCATCCATTCCCGACCATGGTCCGCGATTTCCAGAAAATCATCGGGGAAGAAACCAAAGCCCAATTGGCCCAAGCGGAAGGCAAGCTGCCGGATGTTGTGATGGCTTGCGTCGGCGGCGGTTCGAATGCGATCGGGACTTTCTATGACTTCATCGGCGACGAGAGTGTGCGGCTGATCGGCTGTGAAGCTGCCGGCAGAGGCATCCACACGCAAGATACGGCTGCGACGATTGCGACCGGTACCCCGGGCATTTTCCACGGCATGAAATCTTATTTCTGCCAGGATGAATACGGCCAGATCGCTCCTGTTTATTCGATTTCGGCAGGTTTGGACTATCCGGGCATCGGGCCCGAACATGCGGATCTCTTTGATCGTGGCCGCGCCGAATATGTTTCGGTGACGGATGACGAAGCAGTCGCCGCCTTCGAATACCTGTCGCGGATGGAAGGGATCATCCCGGCCATCGAAAGTTCGCATGCGATTGCGCACGCCATGGCTTTGGCACCGACGTTGGACCCGGAAAAGGTCATCGTCATCTGTCTGTCTGGCCGAGGCGACAAAGACGTCGCCGCAATCGCAAGATACAAGGGAGTGGACATCTATGAATAAAATCACAGCTGCCTTCAAGCACAAGGCATTCATACCTTTCGTGACGGCGGGGGATCCAGACCTGGAAACCACGAAGGAACTGATCAGGGAAATCGTTGCGAATGGAGCGGACATCGTCGAAATCGGCATCCCGTTCTCCGATCCGGTTGCTGAAGGCCCTGCCATCCAGAAAGCAGATGAGCGGGCATTGGCGAACGGCATCAATACGGACGATATTTTCCGGATGGTCGCCGAGTTACGCACCGAAATCGACACACCTTTCGTTTTCATGACCTACATCAACCCGGTGTTCGTCTACGGCATCGATAAATTCATGGCCCGCTGCAGAGAGACCGGCGTCGACGGCGTTATCATCCCGGATGTTCCGTTCGAAGAGAAGGGCTTCATCCAGGAATCCTGCCGGAAACATGGCATCACCTACATTTCCATGGTGGCCCCTTCTTCTGCTGAAAGGATCGCCATGATCGCCAAGGAAGCGGAAGGTTTCCTGTACGTCGTTTCTTCCTTGGGCGTCACCGGCGTCCGCAGCGACATCACGACCGACATCGGCAGCATGTTGGCCGAAATCCGCAAAATCAGCGACATCCCTTGCGCCATCGGCTTCGGGATTTCCAACGCGCAACAAGCCAAAGCCATGAGCGAAGTCGGGGATGGCGTCATCATCGGTTCCGCAATCATCAACATCATGGAAAAATACGGGAAGGATTCGCCCAAACCGGTCGGAGCCTTTGTGGCGGAAATGGTGGGGGCCATCCGCAGCGGCAACTGAAGTGCTTACGCGTGAACCGCACCGCCTGCAGCAGTATAATGAAAGAAAAATACAGGCGGAAAGTGGTGACGGTGATGAGGAAAATGATTTTGATCCGGCATGGCGCAAGCGAGTGGAACTTATTGAACCTGTTTACGGGCTGGACGGATGTCGACTTGAGTGAGCAGGGAGTTCTCGAAGCGAAAGAAGCCGGCCGAAAACTCAAGGAGGCTGGGGTTGAATTTGATTTGGCGTTCACTTCCGTGCTGAAGCGAGCGATCAGGACCTGCCATATTGTTTTGGAGGAAATGGATCAATTGTGGGTACCGGAAGTGAAAAGCTGGCGGCTCAATGAAAGGCATTATGGCGATCTGCAGGGACTTAATAAACAGGAAACAGCCGAAAAATATGGAGAGGACCAAGTTCTGAAATGGCGCCGCTCCTACAACACCTTGCCTCCGTTGATGGATCCGGATAATCCTCAGTCGCCGGTCAAGGATCGCCGCTATGCCAACCTGCAGAAACGTGTCATTCCGATGGGGGAAAATTTGGAGACCACTTTGGAACGTGTGATTCCCTTCTGGGAAGATCAGATCGCTCCGGCGATACTGGACCGAAAAACGGTACTGGTGGCGGCCCACGGGAACTCCTTGCGGGCTTTGATCAAGTACCTCGAAGAGATACCCGATGATGAAATCATGGCTTTGGAAATACCTACCGGACAGCCGTTGGTCTATGAGCTGAATGACGACCTGACGATCATCAGAAAATACTATCTATAATTGATAACGGGGCTAGGGGAAAAAACTGAATAATAAAAATAGAGCTGTATCAGAACCAGAAAAGGATTTTCTGGCCGTGATACAGCCTCTTTTTATATGGGGATTGAATTTATGTTCAGAGATTCCCCGCCAAAACCCTTTTGGCGGGGTAAAACGCCCGCGGACAACAACAGATTCCCCGCAAAGCCAATTTGGCGGGGTAAAACGTCCGCAGACAACAATATATTCCCCTCCAAAGCCAATTTGGCGGGGAATTCCACCGCCAAACCGCAAAGAAGAGGCTGCCTCATTTTGGTATGCGCTATTTCGATATAGCCTCTTCTAAATTTCAGTTAGTTATGTCCCGGCCGCATCTTTATTGCATCATTTTTCTTCAGCCAGCAATTGAAAGTTGAAGCGGACGTCACTGCTGGCCCCGTCCGGTAGGTAGGATCTTTCCACAAAAGTCACCCGATCGGCATGGTCGATGAGGATCAAGGTGGTGGAGCGGGTGCCGTAGCGCTCCGTCTGGATGAAATTGGCGGAGACAGCGCGTTTGATCGGCAACGGCAGCGGCAAATCCGGCAATTGGTCATCCGGTGGGGGCGTCCGATCCGCCATGATGCGGAAGATGGCCTCTTCGTCCAGCGGAGATGAAGAAGCCAGTTCGGCCATTGCTGCTTTTGTTAGGGTGACTTTCGGCCATGGCGTATCCAGTGTGGCATTGCTGACGGCATGGTTGCCTGTCTGAATGATGCTGATTTCGTCCAATATGTTGTTGTAATGATGGAGGCTGTCGCGCGAACCGACGATCAGGTTGAAGCCGTTGTAGTCGGTCCGCTGTTGCCTGACCTGATTCAGATAGTCTTCCGGTCCAGTTCCACCGGTCAAGTAATCCATCACCAAGTTGCCGCGGGACAGTTTTTTGTCGGACTCCTGTTTGGTCATCAAATAACTGTTGGTCACGGCGGCGATCCTGCCTTGTTTGGTGATCCCGAGCCAAGTGCCTTGTTCGCTCAAGTCTTTTCCGGCCAACAGATCGGGATGGTCCGGCCAGAAGTGCGCAGGCAGGGATGGCCGATCATATTGTTCGTCCCGATTGGCCACGAGCATCAATTTGTACAGTGCGTGTTGACTGAGTTGCATCGAAATCAGACACATAGTTATTCCCCCATTAAGATGTTGTTCTTTTGTTTAGTATATCATGCGCAACCTTCAAGGCTGAAATGAAAAAACCGCGTCGGGAAAGGCTTGCTGAATGCTGCTCGATCGCTTATACCAAATTTTTTAAAACGCGCTGGATTTGAGCTATAATAAGGATAACAACAGCGCCGCCGCGCCAATCGGAAATACAGCGACAGGATCGACATTATTCGAAGGAGTTGTTTAGGATGCTAAAAGATAGAAAAAAATATTGGACAGTCTTGCTGATCAGCCTTTTTCTGGCAAGTTGCAACCAAACGCAGGAAACAGCTGAAGAAGAAAGTTCCTCTAAAGCGACAGCGCAGAGCAGTTCGGCAGCCGATACAGCAAGCAGCGAAACGGAAGCAGCCTTGGTTCAATCCACTGAAATCGGCGACCGTCTCGGTAAACTATCAAAAGGCTATATCGATATCATGGAAAGCGGCACTTACTATATGGCTTTCCGCTCTACAACGACGCTGGATGGTGAAGTGATGGAATCCGAAACGGCGATGGCCATTTCAGGTGAAAAGACATCGATCCACTCCACATCAGCCGAAATGGACACAACCATCTTGATGATGGAAGGCAACACCTATATGATCGATCATATCAGCAAAACGGTGATGGTTCTGCCCGTGTCTGTGACGGAAGACGAGGCTGCAGTGCCGGAAATACCGGAATCAAGCGAGCCGGTTGAAGTGGATGGCATTGAATATATCGGCAGCGGTAAGGAAGACGGGTTGGTGTACGAGGAATATCGTACAGAGAGCGGAACGCAGATTTTCTATTATTTTGATGGCTCCGATCTGAAGAAGATCAAGACGATCGATGAAGGTTTTGAATCGGTCATGGAGATTCTGGAGTTGTCCGACAACATTCCGGATGATGCTTTTGAAATACCAACGGATTATCAGCAACTATCGTTCTGATACAACTGGTGAGAAGGCGGATTTTATCGAAAGGGAGTGGAGGACTATGCAACTGCTATTGGAACAGATGAACGGATATGTGCTGGCGGCAGTGCTTGTCCTCTGCATCTGGGTATTGTCCAAGGCGACGGATATTTTGGTCGATGAAGCTATTTCGCTGTCTTTGGAGTGGGGGATGTCCGAGTTGGTGATCGGCGCCACGATTGTTTCTTTGGGAACTTCGCTGCCGGAATTGGCGGTATCGATTTCCTCCTCCTTGAAGGGCCACGGAATTCTCGCTTTGGGGAATGTCGTTGGATCGACATTCGTGAACACCAGCTTCATTCTGGGGATCGGCGCGCTTTACGGAAGCATACCCGTCAGCCGGAAAACCGCATACAAGCACACCGTCTTGTCGGGGCTCACGCTTTTGTTGATCCTCTCCTCACTGCCGATTTTTCATGCGGATGGCCAAGGCAAGATACCGCAGTGGCTTGGCATAGTCTTCCTGATGCTGACTCCCGTTTACTTCTATTGGACGGTGCGGGAAGGGAATTTATCTGAAGATGAGGCTATCGTAGAAGAAGACAAGGAAAAAGGCATGCCGATTCTGATCAAATTGATTAAGTTGCTCGTCAGTGCAGGCTTTGTGATTGCAAGTGCCTCTGTATTGGTAAGTACGGTAGAAATCGGTGCTGCCCGGATCGGCATCCCTGATTCGGTCATCGCTTCCACGGTAGTAGCCTTCGGGACCGGGTTGCCTGAAATCAGCACAACCATCGTTTCCGTGAAAAAAGGCTATGGTGCTCTGGCGATAGGGAACATCATGGGTTCCAACCTTTTGAATACTTTGCTCGTTCTTGGGGTGGCATTAGGAATGTCACCGGGAGGAATGATTGTCAGTCCGGATTTCTATCGGATCCACTTTCCGGCCTTGGCTATTCTGTTGGCGGTTTTGGGTTATTTTTCCTATAACAACAAACGCGATGTCATCAGCAGAAAAGAAGGGCGCATATTGATAGTGTTCTACCTCCTGTATCTGATAGGGAACTATTTTCTGTAGTAAGAAAAGCTGAACGGGTTCGTTCAGCCCTGAAAGAAATTTAGGAAATCTGTCCGACTGAGCATCGAAGAGCGCAATAGGACAGATTTATCTAATTTCCGAAAGGCTAACCCGTGAAGCTGGACATCATTTTAGGTGCATGAAACATTTTGCGAACTTGTGAAACACCTACGGTGATGCACTTTTCACTCTGGAAAATTTTATAAATTCCTATATGTTAAAAAAGGTTCGTGATTCCCGTAAGGGGCACGAACCTTTTTGATTATAGCTCTTCTGTATCGTTTTCGTTTTCCTGAACATCCTGGGCCAAATCAACAGTCGCGAAATCCTTGACCGGTGTTGAGCCGTTGATCGGCTCAGGATCAGCCTCCGCCAGTTCAAATGTACCGGCTACGTCCCCGAAGTACCGATTGTAGCGCAACTTGAATTTCTCAAGGACGTGCTCGAGGAGAATTTTCAGCATCGCGAACAGCGGCACACCCAAGATCATCCCGATCAAGCCGAGCAGATTGCCCATGATCAGCAAAACGATGATGATCGTCAATGGGTGCATCTTCAAGTTCCGTCCCATGATGCTCGGTTCGATGATGTTGCCTTGGATGAACTGCGCCAAGGCCCAGACAACGGCCATCTTCAAAAGCATGGCCGGGGAGGTGAAGGCCGCAACGAACAAAGCCGGGATGACCCCGATGGTGGCACCGATGAAAGGGATGACCGCCGTCAAGGTAGCGATCAACGCAAGGACGAATGCATAATCCAAACCGATGATCAGATAGCCGACTATCAGCAAGGCGCCCAGACTCAGCGCAACAAGCAACTGACCTTGGACATAGGACCCGACCTGAACCGACATCTGTCTGGATATCTTTTCGATATCATCACGGAAAACAGGCGGGACGTTCTTCATGACAAAAGGTTTGAACTTCTCCTGGTCCTTCAGCATGAAGAAAAGGATGACCGGGAAAGTGACAGTCACGACCACTACGCTGGAAATGGTGGAAAAAATATCCATGATTTTTTCGCTCGAGTTGCCGACCCATTCCAGGATCAGCTCAGGAATGCTGCCCACTGTGTTGTCCAACCAACTTTGCGCTTGTTCGTAATAGTCCTTGAAAGTACTGTTCGCGAGCAGTCTGTCGAAATAGACATTCATCTGTTCGATATAGGAAGGAAATTCATTGACCAGATTCGTCAGTTGATTCGACAAGATTGGAACCAAAAGGACAATCCCATAGACCAGCATCAAAATGAAGAGGACAAAGACAAGTGCTGTCGCCATACCCCGGTTGATTCTCCTCCCTTCAAGGAAAGTCACCATCGGATTGAAGATATAATAGAAGACAATTGCTAAAATCACAGGTGCAACGATGGTCGAAAAAATGACCTGCAGCGGTTTGAAGATGAAGGAAATGGTATCCATCGTGAAGATGAGTACGCCGAATAGGATAAGGGTGGACAGGATAAAGATGATCGTCCTGCCGCCCAAGAAAGAGATGAGCCGCGTATCTTCGGGTACTGTTGGCTTCGTTTCTTTTTTTTGCATAGGCTGTCCTTTCTTATGCCGTGATCGGAGCGGATCCGTGTTTCGGCATAACGGTTTTCTGCTTTTAGTTTACCAGAGTTACGGTTGAATGCCATACTGCAAAGGTCCTATTTACAGAAAATTCTGTCGTTCGATTGTTGGGGTGTTCATTTGAGAGGAATTGCTTGAATTGTGATAGAATGGCAGAACAAGATCAGCACTAAGAGGAGGAAACACATGAAATACAGCATCTACACACGCACCGGTGACAAAGGCAATACACGCATCGGAGGCGGAAAAGTTTTTCCGAAAAATGCCGAAAGGATCGAAACTTTCGGCGCGCTGGATGGTCTGAACTCATGGTTCGGGTTGGTCCGGACGAAGAATGATTGCGGGGAGGATATCCAGGAGGACATGGCGCTTATCCAGCAGTTCCTGTTCGATTGTTCCTCCGATCTATCGATACCGAAAGGGCACCGGGAGTACAAGCTTGCGCAGGATCACATCGACTGGCTGGAGCAGAAAATCGATGGCTACAGCGAAGAGCCGGAAGAAATCCAGTATTTCATCATACCAGGCGGTACGGAACTGGCAAGCTGGTTCCACATTTTACGGACCACAACCCGGGATGCGGAACGCCGGATCGTGACTTTCATGGAGGCGGAACCGGATGAAGTGAATCCTTTCGTCCTGAAGTTCATCAACCGTCTTTCGGACTATCTGTTTGTCGTCGCGCGGGTCGCCAATGCCCGTAAAGGCGTTCCCGATGTGCCATACGAACGCAGCGAAAAAGTGTTCCGCATTTCCGGAGAGCAAGGCAGTTCCAAAGGGAAAACGGAATAGAAGGGGAGGCCAGGAATCGAGGAATCAGTTTTTCCTCCGGGGAAGGGAACTTTCGCCGGAGGAGAGACCCCCACAAAAATGTCACCTCCGGTCCACTCGGCTTCGCCGGAGTTCGGCCGCCTGAAAATAGGTTTCCTCCGGCCAACAGATCGGCCACCGGAGCTGAGCGGACTCACACAGGGCCAGCTGCTCCTAACGCCGCATCCCGAAGCAACGGGAAGGTCATCCGCGCATTGATCTGATCAATAACACACAAGGAACCCGGCAGCGGTCTGCCGGGTTCCTTGTGCGTTTCGTTTATTTTACGGTAAAGAGTCACCGCAATACTGCCGGTAAAGCTTCGATGAGATCGGAAGCCATCAAGCTGTATTCAGATTTTTCCTGGGCTGCGATATCTCCCGCCAAACCGTGGATGTAGACGCCCAGTTTGGCCGCTTCGGAAGGGGCCAAGCCTTGGGCCAACAAGCCGGCGATGATGCCGGTCAGGGCATCGCCCGAACCGCCTGTCGCCATGCCATTGTTGCCGGTCGCGTTGATGAAACGCTCATCCTGATGGGCCACGACAGTCCGGGCATCCTTCATGACAAAAGTCAGATCCGTATCAGCCGTGCAAAAATCCGCAGTCCCCAAGAGATCCGCTTTTATTTCCGCAAGATCCTGATCCAAAAGACGCGCCAGTTCCTTCAGGTGAGGGGTAAGGATGCTTCCCTCCGGAACGGCCTGAGCCACTGCGCTGATGCGGGCACGGGAATCGGTTCCCGGAAAAGAGGCATCGTTGTAACGATCGGAAAGGATGTTCAAGGCGTCCGCATCAACAATCAAAGGGATTTGGCTATTTTCGAGGACCAGATCGACTACCGTGCGGGCAGCATCGGACTTTCCGATTCCGGGACCGAGGACAATCGCATCGGCGCAGGAAACTGCGGCGATGATTTTCAGGCGTTCGCTCTCCTGATCCAACCCGTCCGTTTGATAAGTCGTCAGGATGGCTTCAGGCAGCTGCATCTGAAGGATGGCACGATTCTCCTCCGGTGTGACGATCTGGACCAGACCTGCGCCAGTGCGGTAGGCGGCTTTTGCGGACAGGAAGGCAGCCCCGCTCATGTTTGCGGATCCGGCGATGATCACGACCCGGCCGTAAGTGCCTTTGTTCGAATAGGCCGCGCGCCTTGGCAACGAAAAAAGATCACTCTCATCATAGAACAGCACGTTCGAAGAAATGACATCCATCGCGTTCGGCGGGAAACCAATATCGCTGACGATCAGTTTTCCGGTATGCAAGGAACCGGGGTAGAGCAGTTGGCCGATTTTTTCGATCCCGAAAGTGATGGTCACATCGGCCCGGACAGCGGTGCCCAGCACTTGTCCATTGTCGGCGGAGATGCCGGATGGGATGTCGACAGCAAAGACATAGCCGTGGAAATCGTTCATAAGTTGGATCGTCTCCGCGTATTTCCCTTCGGCCGGCCTGTCCAGTCCGATGCCGAAAATCGCATCGACCAAGACGGTGTAGCCTTTGAAATTGATTTCGCTGACGTCATCCCAGATGACCATGTCCAAGTTTTCGATAATGTCGAGTTGTTTTTTGGACTCAGCGGACAATTTGTCGCGTTCGCCGATCAGGAATACATCCACCTGGAAGCTGTGGTTCAATAAAATTCGGGCTGCCGCCAGTCCGTCGCCGCCGTTGTTGCCTGAACCGCAGATCACCAGGATGATGTCCTCTCTTGAGATGCGTTCTTCCATGGCCGCGACGACCTGATTCGCCGCATTTTCCATCAGCACCATGGCTGGGATGCCGATCTCATCGATCGTAAAGGCATCGATTTTTTTCATCTGTTGGCTGTTGATAAGTTTTTTCATATACTGTTCCTCCTGAGCGTTGGTGGATGTCAATCCATTTTCACAATTGATATTATACCATTCTTGGTGGGGGAAAGAATACGGGGAGCCTGATATAGCTCTATGCAAGCCGGATCCAAACGATTGCCTTAACAAGCAGTAGTTGTTTTGCACAACAATTTTCTGAAAACTTAGGGAAAACAGTCATTCACTTTTTATAAGTAATGTGATAATCTTATCAAGGAACTCGAATAAGGGAGGAATGTATGATGATCGAGCTGATTGCAACAGCTGAGTCAGTAGCGCAAGCCAAGGAATTGGTCGATTGCGGTGTAGATATACTATATATAGGAGAGGATGAGTACGGACTCCGTTTGCCGTATTCCTTCACCAGAGAGGAACAGCGGGAGGTCATCGCCTACGCGCACGAAAAAGGTGCGCAAGTCAGTGCCGCGGTGAACGCGATCTTCCATAACGATCGGATCAACCAAGTGGCCGAATATCTGGAATTCCTGCGTGAAGCGGAAGTCGACAGCATCACGTTGGGCGACCCAGGCGTAGTGCAGGTGATGCGGGAGCAGGATCTGTTCATCCCGTACCGTTATGACGCACAAGTCATGGTGACGTCAAGCAGACAAATCAATTTCTGGGCGAAAAGGGGAGCGGTCGGTTCCGTGCTGGCCCGCGAAGTGCCTTTCGAGGAAATGAAGAAGTTGATTCCGGGCGCGTTGGTGCCGGTCGAAGTGCTGGTGTACGGCGCTACTTGCATCCACCAATCGAAACGCAACCTGCTTGAAAACTATTTCAATTTCATCGAGAAAGAGGAAGCGGTGAACAAAGAGCGCGGGTTGTTCATTTCCGAGCCGAAAAAAGTGGATTCCCATTATTCCATCTATCAGGACCGCAACGGAACGCACATCTTCGCCAACAATGACCTTGATTTGATGCCTCATCTGGGCGAACTGACGGCTATCGGCGTCTCGCAATGGATGCTGGATGGCTTGTTCACCCCGGGAGAAAATTTTGTCGCAATCGCGAAACTGTTCGTGGAAGCGCGTGAAGCATTGGCGGAAGGAAGCTGGACGGAAGCGTTGGCGGAACGCTTGGATGCCGAATTGCACGCGTTGCATCCTGCCAACCGTGAACTGGATTCCGGATTCTATTCCAAGGATCCGAACGAAGTCGTCTGATAATTTGATACCGAAAGAAAGAGAGTGTACACACATGCGAACAATAACAAAGAAGCCCGAGGTCTTGGCCCCGGGCGGAACATTGGAAAAATTGAAGACAGCCATCCACTACGGAGCTGACGCCGTCTATATCGGCGGAGAAGCGTACGGCTTGCGCAGCCGCGCAGGCAACTTCGACTTTGACGAGATGGCGGAAGCAGTCGCTTTTGCGCATAGCCACGGTTCGAAAGTCTATGTCGCCGCGAATATGGTCACCCATGAAGGCAACGAGGAAGGCGCAGGCGAATTCTTCCGCACGATCCGTGATATCGGCATCGATGCGGTCCTGATTTCGGATCCTGCACTGATGGAAATCGCCGTGACCGACGCACCCGGCCTGCCGATCCATTTGTCGACGCAGGCTTCGGCGACCAACTACCAGACGCTCAATTTCTGGGCGAGCGAAGGTCTTGAACGCGTCGTTTTGGCCCGTGAAGTTTCGATGGCAGAAATCCAGGAAATGAACGAGAAGACCGATGTCGAAATCGAAGCCTTCGTCCACGGGGCGATGTGCATCTCCTACTCGGGCCGTTGTGTCCTGTCCAACCACATGTCGAACCGTGACGCCAACCGCGGAGGCTGCGCGCAGTCTTGCCGTTGGAAATATGGCTTGTTCGATATGCCGTTGTTGGGGCAACAGAACCCTGTAGGTGCCGGCGAAGAAGGCATCGAAGAGAAATTCTCAATGAGCGCAGTCGATCTGTCGATGCTGGAGCACCTGCCCGACCTGATAGAGAGCGGCGTCGACAGCCTGAAGATCGAAGGGCGCATGAAATCGATCCACTACGTGTCGACGGTAGTCAACGTATACCGCAAAGCCGTGGATGCCTATTGCGCCGATCCGGACCATTACGAACTGAAGCAGGAATGGGTGGATGAATTATGGAAAGTCGCGCAGCGCGAATTGGCGACCGGATTCTTCTACAAGGACCCCACCGAGGATGAACAGCTCTTCGGCCAGCGCCGCAAAATCCCGCGTTACGGTTTCGTCGGCCAAGTGATGGCTTACGATCCGGAAACGCAGATGGCGACTATTCAGCAACGGAACAATTTCGGTGTCGGGGACGAAATCGAATTCTACGGTCCCGGCCTGCGCCACAACAAACTGACTGTGGAAGCCATCTGGAACGAACACGATGAAGCGATCGACCGTGCGCCTAACGCCATGATGATTGTGAAGATGAAGGTTCCTTTCGTGGTTGAGCGTTTCGACATGATCCGCAAAAAGAAATAATACAGAACTGACAAAAAGAATGGCCCCGCGAGAATGCTGCTCGCGGGGCCATTCTTTATTTGTTTGATGAGACGATGATGCTGCATTCAGACCATCATCAAGAAAAGAGGCGTTCTTTCGGCTGCGCCGGAACTTTGAACAATAGACCGATCACCGAAGCGATGACCGTAAAGACGAAAAGGATCAGATAAAGGTAATTGAGCCCGATCTGATCGATCACAGGGCCGGCCATCAATTGGAAGAAGATGGTACCGATGTTCCTGGAGAGCATAGCGACGACTGCTGTCCCCGTTGCAATCAGTTTCCGGTTCAGCAGTGTGGAAACCATCTTCAGGTTCAGCATGATGAAGGTTCCGGAAGCGAAGAACTTGGTCAGGACGGTCGCTATCGAAAGCACCAAAAAGTCATCCGACAGGAAATTGATCAGGTATTCTGTTCCGGACAGGAACAGAATAGCCAGAAGCAGCTGTTTGTTCGTGAAATGGTCCATGAAGCGGTGCGAAAAAGCCATCGCGATGACTTCCGCAAAAAGAGCCACTGTCAGGGTCGTGCTGACGAGTGCGACCGGAGCGCCCGTATCGGTCAGAAGCAGCGGCAGATAACTGGTGTTGACTGTGTTCGTACCGAAAATGATGAACGCCAAAATCAGATAGGTGATGAACAGTTTGTTCTGGAATATGTTCCTGATCGTATTGCCTCCGGAAGCTTCCTCCTTCTTTTCGGACAAATGCTCAGGAGGGGCAGCCGGCAACGCCGGCTTGGGCAACAGATACAAGAACAGGATACTGGAAAGATAGCAGACAAGATAGAGCACGAAAATGGACTTCGGGGATACAAAATCGTAGATGATCCCGGAAATCTGTTGCCCGGCCGCATAGCCGATTGTTCCCCAGAGGCGAATCTGGCCGAATTTGTAAGGACTGTTGGCCGCAAGCACATCGAACAGAGGCGCAAGCCCCAAAGTGATGGCATTCGCCAATCCGTACACGATCCCGAAGAGCCAGTTGCCTGTGAAGAAAAAGAGGCCGCAGCTGATGACGGAAGAAATCAGGATGTAGACCGTAACGGTTTTGTGTGTCCCCCATTTTTCATTTGAATAACCGATAAGTCCTTGAATGATGAGTGCGATTATGTTTGAAAGGATAAGGACGAATGAAATTTCCGAACCGCTTTTTCCCAGGCCCCGCATGTAGACCGTAATCAATGAGGATAATGCCGCTAGGGACATAAAATAGAATATGAATAATATCACGTATTGCTGATACAGGCGTTCCTTAAAATACCCCATCGATTTGATTTCCTCCATTAAAGTTCACTAATATACAATATTCTAACACATGAGCCGGTGATAAACCTGTTTCTTTTCTAAATTGAAAAGTGCTTCGCAAAACTCGTGCCAATCTCCCCCAAAATTGTAAAAAGCGTTCGAAAGGTGCCGTGCATCTGGCCATGGATGCGTTATAATGATAGACAACTATAGTAGAGGAAAGGAGGGGCTTGCTGATGTATCCAGAAACCCAAAAGAAAATCGCCGAGATGCTGGAAGATACTGTTTTTCCCGGAGCAATCTACACCTTCATCGAAAAGGATAAGACGGAAACCCGGCTGATCGGAGCGGCAGCGATCCTGCCCGAACGGGAAGAATTGCGGGAGGGCATGCTCTATGATGTGGCGTCTTTGACGAAAGTGATCGTCACAACCACGCTCCTGCTGCAGCTCCATGAAGAAGGGAAAATCCACTTCGAAGATCCGGTGCAGGTTTATCTGCCGGCGTTCCCTTCGGGGGCGGTGACGATCCGGCACCTGCTGACGCACACGTCCGATCTGAAAGGCTACATCAAAAACCGCGATACGCTGTCGGCCGAGCAACTCGCCGCCGCCCTGATCACCCTTGAACCGGCAGAAAACCTCGGCAAAAAAGTGGTCTATACCGACACCGGCTTGATCCTTGCGGGCTTCATCATCGAGAGGCTGACCGGGAAATCGGTGGCCGAAAACTTTGAGGAACGCATCAAGCAGCCGCTGACCATGACGGAAAGCGGCTATAATCCGGCTGATCCGATGCGTTGCGTTCCGACGCAAAACCATCCGACCAGAGGGGTGATCCGCGGCAAGGTGCACGACCCCAAAGCGCTGGTTTTGGGTGGGCATTGCGGAAGCGCAGGCTTGTTCGCGCCGATGCAGGATCTTATCCGATTCAGCCAAATGCTGTTGCATCTCGGGGAGTGGGAGGGCCAGCGGATTTTGCGGAAAGAGACTGTCCAAGCATTGCTTCGGGATTGGGGAAGCGTTCCGGGCCAGCCGCGCTCCTTGGGATGGAACCTGTTTCACGAGGGGGACGATTTTGTGTTGTGGCATACCGGCTACACCGGAACGTTCCTGATACTGGATCCGAACCGGCAAAGAGCGTTCATACTGCTCTCGAACCGGGTCCACCTCAAAGACCGCAGATCTGAATGGATAGCGGTCCGCGATGAGCTGATCGCTGTCTACCTCAAGGAAGCCAATGAAGAAAAAACAGAATGACAAAAAAACGCCACTTTTTGGGTGGCGTTTTTTGCTGTCCGTGGATGGACAAATTTCTTCAGAAAGTGGAGGGCGAAGTTGCAGCTTCACCGCTCCGGTTCGGAGGTCCAAAGAAAAAGAGTAGATTCTCTCAGTAACTAAAGAGTATACAGGGATACTCTGAATATAGTATGACAGCTGATTAACAGTTTGGATAGTATCAAATGAGAAAATTCACATGAAAACGGCTATTGAAAATTTCACTGACAATTGATAAGATAGTGGAAGCAAAGTCCTTTAATATGATCCAGAGAGATTATGAAGGGTAACAAATCACATACATTTGATACCTTAGGTCCTTTTGCAAATAAACGTCAAAAGGGTATTTTTTTGCCCAAAAACTAGGAGGAAAAGGTATGGCAATCAATCAAAAACCGTTATTATTGGACGTGGATGAAAAACCGGAAGTGCTGAAAGGCATTCTGTTGAGTTTTCAGCATGTCTTTGCAATGTTCGGAGCGACAATATTAGTTCCGCTTATTTTAGGAATGCCCGTTTCGATCGCTTTGTTCGCGAGCGGAATCGGCACATTGATCTATCAGGTGGCAACAAAAGCGAAAGTTCCCGTTTATTTGGGTTCCTCATTCGCCTACATCACAGCTATGGCTGTAGCGATGGAACAAATGGGCGGAGACATAAAAGCCGCACAGACTGGTGTCGTCATGGTGGGACTTGTCTATGTCCTGATCGCTGGACTTGTCAAAGTGCTTGGCACAAAATGGATCGACAAATTACTGCCGCCGATCGTCATCGGACCGATGATTATGGTTATCGGTTTGGGCTTAGCTTCATCTGCGGTAACCAACGCTGGTTTCGTGGCTGACGGCGACATCCGCCATATCATCGTGGCGATTGCAACCTTCCTGATCACATCGTTCATCAATACGAAAGGGAAAGGCTTCTTCAAAATCATTCCTTTCTTGATCGGAATCATCGGAGGCTACGTCATCGCGCTTTTCCTTGGGCTTGTTGATTTCCAGCCGGTGCTGGATGCGAAATGGTTCGAACTCCCAGGATTCTATCTTCCGTTCGAAACGCCATGGTTCGGTTCCTATGACTTGTATTTCGGTCCGGAAACATTGGCCATCATCCCAGTCGCATTAGTGACGATTTCGGAACATATCGGTGACCACACTGTTTTGGGCAAAATCTGTAACCGTCAATTCCTGAAGGATCCGGGTCTTTCCCGCACGCTCATCGGTGACGGTGTGGCTACTGCCGTGTCGGCATTCATCGGTGGACCGGCGAATACGACATACGGTGAAAACACAGGTGTCATCGGAATGACGCGTATCGCATCCGTTTCTGTCATCCGCAATGCCGCTTTCATCGCAATCGGCTTGAGCTTCTTCGGGAAATTCACGGCGCTGATTTCAACCATCCCGACATCCGTGTTGGGCGGGATGTCCATCCTGCTGTACGGTGTCATCGCCAGCAACGGGCTGAAAGTACTCATCGAAGAACAGATCGACTTCAATCATGTCCGCAATCTGATCATCGCCAGCTCGATGTTGGTGCTTGGCTTGGGTGGAGCGGTTCTGGATATCGCGGGCATCGTTACCTTATCAGGGACAGCTTTGAGCGCGATTGCCGGCATCATTCTGAATTTGGTTCTGCCGCATGAAGAAGCCTACAATCCAAAACATCCGCTTCAGAAAAAAGAAGAGCACAAACACAACCATTAATGCCTAAAAAACGCATCGCCGCTCGGAAATCGAGTGGCGATGCGTTTTTTTACCGTCGGGATTGTTGGGTGCTCAGACCCAAAGTACTATACGAACTATCAGGCTCCCCAGACTTCGTCAGCGATCTGCTTGACCAAAGCCAATTTCGCCCACTGTTGTTCTTCCGTCAGGTTGTTTCCTTCTTCGGTCGAAGCGAAGCCGCACTGCGGGCTCAGGCATAATTGCTCCAACGGCACATACTTGGTTGCTTCAGCGATGCGTGCCTTGACTTCGTCGATATCTTCCAATTCCGGTGTCTTCGAAGTGATCAGGCCCAGGACGATTTGGCCTTCGCCTTTGTAGTAACGCAATGGTTCGAACCCGCCGGCGCGGTCGGTGTCGTATTCCAGGAAAAAACCATCAAAGCCGGTTTCGCCGAACAGTTCTTTCGCAACAGGCTCATAAGCGCCCTCCTGTGAGTATGATGAGCGGAAATTGCCGCGGCAGATATGCGTCGTGACGACCAAATCTTCGGGCAGGCCGACCTGGATGTTTTTGACGTTTTCAGTAGCGACGCGCTTCAATTCATCGTAGGTTTCCTGGGAACCGAAGATTTCCAGTGCCTTGTCCGAGCAAAGGTCGCCCCAGAACGTGTCATCGATCTGAATGTAACGGTTCCCCAGCGAATAGAAGTGCAGGATCGTGTCGCGGTATGCTTGTTGCAGATCGGCAGCGTACTCCTCCAAGGTAGGATAAATATCTTCGTTGCGGAAACCGAGACGGATCAATTGGTTCGGGCTCGGGATCGATACTTTTGCAACGGCTCTGTCGCCTACCGCTTCAGCCAAGAAGGCATAGTCGGCGAAAAAAGGGTGTTCCGGATTAAAGGCGATCTTGCCGATATTGCGTACGCTGTGGGCGCTGGTCACAACGTTGTGGAATTGTTTGCCCTGCGCCGCAAGGTAACCTTCAAAGCCCAACAGGTTCTCAAGGAAATCGAAATGCCAATAAGAGCGTCTGAACTCGCCGTCCGTGATGCCTTTGTAGCCAAGCGCAATCTGTTTGTCGACGATGCGTATGATTTCAATATTTTCGATTTCGCGAAGGGCTTCCTTCGTGATTTTTCCTTCTGCCAGCTCTTTGCGGGCTTTTTTGATGCTTTCGGGACGCAAGAAGCTGCCTACGTGGTCTGCGCGGAATGGCGCCTTGGTTCTGCCTAAAGTTGTTTGGGTTGTCATGATATTTTCCTTCTTTCGTCTGTTTTTTTGTAAAAAAATACGTCCTTGCGCATGATGCTGCGCAAGGACGTATGAAAGATTCACCGTGTTACCACCTTGATTCAGAAAAACCTCTCGATTTCCCCCTTAACCAGTACGCCTCAGCAAAAACGCTGCTCCGGGATACTGTGATGCTGTAACGGGCATTCCCGTGGAGGGCTAAGGTTCTAAAAAGAGCGTTCGCCATCCACTCACTCGAAGACCATTTTCCGGATAGCATCCCTGTCCTCTTTTCAGCTGCCGAGGTTCTCTGTGCATTTCGTCCATCCGTACTTATCTTTTCAATGTGATTTTATTTTGAAATTTATATACATAATAACAAGCGGATAAGAATGCGTCAAACCTTTTTAATTATTTTTTCATTTTTCTATATTTTCATATCCATTTTTGCTTGTCCGAGAAGGAAATTGCATTTATGCCTGTGAGGAGTTATACTTCATATAGATAGGTGTCTATGTGAAGGCCTCGAGGCTGACAGAGTGCGCTAGAATGCCTCAAAAGACATCAGGAAAAGAGGAACTGAATATGACGATTGAATACAAAACTTACGCGAAATGCCTGAAGGTCTTATCGGACGAAACCAGATTGGAAATCATGGATTTATTGTCGGAAGGGGAAATGTGCGCCTGTGCGTTATTGGATCAGTTTTCGATCACACAACCGACTTTATCCTACCATATGAAAATGATGAAGGACTGTGGCTTGGTGGACAGCAGGAAAGACGGTATTTGGGTCAAATACTCCGTGAATCATGAAAAGTTGGATGAGTTGAAGGACTTTTTCCAGACCATGGCCAAACAAAACACCACTGTATGATCATGCGAAAGCAGGGGATGGAAATGGAAATCAAAATATTGGGACCGGGGTGCCGGAACTGCGAAAAATTGCAAGCCAATGCAGCCGAGGCGCTGAAAAAGATCGGCATGGAAGCAACCATCATCAAAGTGGAGGACCCGAAAGAAATCGCAAAGTACGGCATCATGCAGACTCCGGGGCTGGTCATCGATGAAAAGGTCGTCTCATATGGGCGGATCCTGACGCCCAAGCATATTGCAGAGCTCCTGCAAAAGGGACAGACAGAGAAAAAATGATCCTTGCATGGAAAAGCTGCGAAAACCGGGGTGCTGCGCCGGACTTATCGCAGTTTTTTTGCAGGGCTTCAGCATCCGAAAACAACACATTGACATTTATCTATGTATGGGCGTATACTGATACATAGATAAACGTCGATGTGTTAGCGTGGAAAAATACAAACTAGAAGGTGCAGTTCATCATGGGAATTTTTCAATGGTTAAATGATCAGTTATTAAAAATGCAGTGGCTAAGCGATTTGGTCGGTGTGCTTGTCCGGGATGTCTTCGGATTGGATCTCGCCAGCAAGGTAGGCGGCAGCATCCACTTCTTCATCTATGACGTCATCAAAATATTCATCCTGCTTTCGGTTTTGATTTTTGGTATTTCATACGTGCAAAGCTTCTTCCCGCCTGAACGTACGAAGAAAATCCTGAGCCGCTTTGATGGGATCACCGCCAATATTCTGGCGGCGTTGCTGGGGACGATTACGCCGTTCTGTTCCTGTTCCTCGATTCCGCTTTTCATTGGGTTCACCGGATCAGGATTGCCGTTGAGTGTGACGTTTTCGTTCCTGATTTCTTCGCCGTTGGTCGATCTGGCATCGATCATCCTCTTGGCCAGCATCTTCAACTGGAAGATTGCCATTGCGTATGTCGTTGTCGGTTTGGTTCTTGCGGTTGTAGGCGGGACCTTCATCGGGAAAGCGCATCTGGAAGATCAGGTCGAATCCTTTGTGTTCGGCAGCCCGACAATGGAACTGGAAGAAGTTGAGTTGACCAGAAAAGATCGGGTGGATTATGCCTTTGATCAAGTGAAGGAAGTCGTCCAGAAAGTATGGCTTTACGTGCTTCTCGGGGTCGGCATCGGGGCGGCCATCCATAACTGGATTCCCGAATCCGTCATAACGGCTCTGCTGGGTCAGGATAAATGGTATTCGGTATTGGTCGCAACGTTCGTCGGAGTTCCGATGTACGCGGATATTTTCGGGACATTGCCCATTTCTGAAGCTCTTGTCGCAAGAGGGGTCGGATTGGGGACCGTACTATCTTTCATGATGGGCGTAACGGCATTGTCCTTGCCGTCGATGGTCATGCTGAAGCAGGTCGTTAAGCCTAAATTGCTCGGCCTTTTCTTCGGGATCGTGGCTGTCGGCATCATCATCATCGGCTATCTGTTCAATTTCCTTGGACCGATATTTATTTAAGCAAACCAAAAAAATAATATGCAGGAGGAATCATCATGGAAATCAAAATTTTGGGTACGGGCTGCAAAAATTGCGTGAATTTAGCCAAAAACACGGAAGAGGCTTTGAAGGAACTGGGGATGGAAGCGACCATCACGAAAGTGACCGACATGAAGGACATCGCCAAGTACGGCATCATGCGCACACCGGGATTGGTCATCGACGAGAAAGTCGTCTCCTATGGTAAAGTCGCCAGTACGAAAGAAATCGCAGAATTTCTTAAAAAATAAGCAAGTTATCAAAAGTGTGGGGAAGAGAAACATCTTATCCCCACACTTTTTTTGTTTCTTATTGAATTTAGCATTGACTATAGATAGAAGAAAATCTATATTATAAGTGTACCAACAGTTAATTGAAATCATGATCAGATTCACGTTTAAATAGAAACAGAATAAGGGGACACGAACAATGACGAATATCACTATTTTTGAACCGGAAACAAGCAGCAGCTTGTTCAGCAGCCAAGATGCCATGCGCATTGCAGCAGTAATGGAAGCCTTGGAGGGATTGGAGAATTACGAGGCATTGCTTTTCAATCTGACGGATGATGCAGATCAGTTCGCACTCAACAAATCCGTAAACGAAAAAATCGAGGCGGAAGGGAATAGTGTGTTGCCGATTACTGTTGTGGATGGGGCAATTGTGAAAAGCGGCAGCTATCCGACCAACGATGAAATCACCAGTTACATCGGCGTCCGCTTCATTGAAGAGACGGAAGGATCTTGTGGGTGTGGAGGCTGTGGTTGTGGCGGTTCGGAGGAATCTTCTGAGGCCGAAGAAAAGACCGATTGCTGTGGCGGACATGGTCAGGGTGGCTGCGGTTGCGGCGGACATGGACACCACCATCACCACCATCATGAGGAAGCTGCAACAGCAAGTGAAGGCTCATGCGGTTGTGGGAATGGCGGCTGTTGCTAACACGCAAAAAAAAGACTCGTATCTCGGGATATTCCGGATCGAGTTTCTTTTTCCGCGATAGATAGAAAAACATCTATATAAAAGGAGCATCAGCAATCATGGATTATGAAAATTATGCAAAAGTCGCAAAAGCTTTGGCCGATCCGAAGCGCGTCAAAATCGTCGATATGCTTTCCTGCGGGGCCATGTGTGCCTGCGACATACTGGAGCATTTCGATTTTACCCAGCCAACTTTGTCCCATCACATCAATCTGTTGGTAAAGGCGGGACTGGTGACGACGGAAAAATCCGGCACATGGCATTATTACGATCTGAATAAAGACGCCTTCGAAAAATTCAAGGCGGACACAGCGGAACTGATGGCCGATACACCGGCCTGCATATGTGAACCTGTACGATCAAAAGCGGTGTGTGCAACGGAAAAAAGAAATGATCAAATGACTCAAAAATAGTGCTGTAAAGAGCGCAAAACAATAAATGGGGGTATAATGAAAATGAGTGGAAAAGAGCAAACAAGCATCTCGTTCTTCAATAAGTATCTGAGTGTCTGGGTAGCAATTTGTATGGTGGTGGGGGTTTTGATCGGTAAATATCTGCCGGCCATACCTGATTTCTTCGGGAAATTCGAATATGCGAACGTCTCGATTCCGACGGCCGTATTGATCTGGGTCATGATCTACCCGATGATGATGAAGGTGGATTTCCAAAGCGTCCGGGACGTCGGGAAAAATCCGAAAGGACTTTATGTCACCTGGGCAGTGAATTGGCTGATCAAGCCTTTTACCATGTACGCGATTTCCGCTTTCTTCTTTTTTGTCGTCTTCAAGAATTTCATTACGCCGGAGTTGGCGACGGAATATTTGGCTGGTGCGATTCTCTTGGGAGCTGCGCCGTGTACCGCGATGGTGTTTGTCTGGAGCCAATTGACAAAAGGCAATCCGGCGTACACTGTCGTTCAGGTTGCGACCAATGATTTGATCATCCTGATTGCCTTCATTCCGATCGTTAAATTTTTATTGGGCGTCAGCAATGTAACGGTGCCATGGGACACGTTGATCCTATCCGTTGTGTTGTTCGTTGTGATCCCTTTGGTCGGAGGCGTCTTGACGCGGATCTTCGTCACAAAGAAAAAAGGCGTCGTTTATTTCGAGAAGGATTTTCTTTCGAAATTTGATGGCGCGACCACCGCTGGATTGTTGTTGATGCTGGTTTTGCTGTTCTCTTTCCAAGGAGAGGTCATTCTGGAGAATCCGTTGCACATTTTGATGATTGCCGTGCCGTTGATCCTGCAGACTTTCCTGGTTTTCTTCATTGCCTATCTTGCAAGCAAAGCGCTGAAGCTTCCGCATAATATTGCCGCACCAGCCGGGATGATTGGCGCATCGAACTTTTTTGAATTATCGGTGGCGGTTGCCATCGCGTTGTTCGGAATGGATTCTCCAGCAGCATTGGCGACGGTTGTGGGTGTCTTGACTGAAGTGCCGGTGATGCTGATTTTGGTGAAAATCGCCAATTCGACAAGACATTGGTTTCCTGGAAAAGAAAATAGTGTAGTGAATCCTGTAAAAACGGTAAAATAAGCCACTTTAACTGAAAAGGAGAATTTATTATGAAAATCATCGTAATCGGTTCGGTAGCGGCGGGCACCTCCGTTGCAGCCAAAGCGCGCAGAAATACAGAGGAAGCGGAAATAGTCGTCTACGACCAAGGGAAGGACATTTCCTATTCCGTCTGCGGTATCCCCTACAAAATCGGTGGGGAAGTCGATTCAGTGGATCGCCTGACGCCGCGGGATGCGAAATGGTTCAAAAAGAGATATGATGTCTCCATCTTTACGGAACATAAAGTGACGAAAGTGGATCATGACTCCAAAAAGATTCAAGTTAAAGATCTGAAGACCGGCGAAATCAAAGAGGACGCTTATGATGTGTTGGTTTTCGCGACAGGTGCGGCTCCGCTGACGCCTCCGCCGTTCGATCAGGCTGAATACGATAATGTCTTCCACGTCCGCAACATCCAGGACCTTCGTGACATTGAAAGCTATTCGGAAGCGAACCAGCCCAAAAAAGCGCTGATCATCGGTGCCGGGTTCATCGGTCTGGAAATGGCCGAACAACTCGTGTATAAAGGTTGGGATGTCACCATCGTTCAACTGGAAAATCAAGTGATGCCACCGATGGATGCGGATATGGCTTTCCGGGTGGAAGAAGTGCTGATGGCCAATGGGCTGCATTTGCACCTCGGTGATACGGTCAAGGCCATCGAAGGTAAGGGGACCGTCAAAAAAGTGGTGACTACAAAGGGCGCCACCATCGAAACGGACATCGTCATCCTGGCTGCCGGCGTGCGTCCGAATATCCAACTGCCGAAGGAAATCGGCGTCACGATCGGAGCGACGGGTGCAGTTGCCGTCAACAGTAAAATGCAGACGAACATCCCGGATGTTTATGCGGTCGGAGACGTCGCCGAAAGTTTCTCGGTCATCACAGGCAAACCGATCTACCGTCCATTGGGCTCTACGGCCAACAAGATGGGACGTATCGCCGGAGACGTGATTACAGGTGGGGATCTGGAACACCGCGGGGTGCTGGGTACCGGCATTTTCCGCGTATTCAAGCTGCATGTCGGCCAGACAGGCATGACCGAAAGAGAGGCGAAGGCAGCCGGTTATTCCGTAGAAGTCCTTTACAACATCAAGCCGGACCACGCCGAATACCTTGGCGGCAAGGAACTGATCATCAAGGCTTTGGCAGATAAAGCTTCCGGACGCGTTTTGGGCGCGCAAATCTTAGGAACGCAAGGTGTGGACAAACGGATCGATGTCCTCGCCACGGCGATCACCTTCAAGGCGAAAGCGGAAGACCTGTTTCATCTGGATCTGGCCTATGCACCGCCGTTCGCAACAACAAAAGACCCTATCCTTTATACAGGCATGGCTTTGGATAACGCCTTGCACGGCAATCCGTTGATGACGCCAGCCCAGTTGGTCGAAACGCAACATAAAGGCGAATCCATCCAAGTGGTCGACACGCGTTCCGCAAAGGATTTCGAGAAGGGCCACGTCCAAGATGCAATCCATATCCCGTTAGGGGAACTGCGAGCACGCGCCGGTGAGCTTTCCAAAGATATCCCGACAGTTACCTACTGCAACAAAGGCGTGACCGGAAATGCCGCTCAGAATGTCTTGATAAATTTAGGCTTTCAGGAAGTCTACAACCTTTCCGGCGGCAATAAAAATTATCAAAGTTACCTCAAAATGCTGAATAGAAAAAGCTGAGAGTTGAACCGCTCAATGTAGGTGAATAAAATGGAGAATCCAAATCAACGGATTCTTCTTTTTTTGATTAAAATCTGATTAGGGGTGGCAATTGCCAGAACGAGTGGTAGAATTAAAAGTAAGTGAAATGTTGGGAGGATGAATGCATGAACTATGATTTCGAAACGCCCGTCAACCGGAGCAACACAGGATCCGAAAAATGGGCAGCCATGTACAGAAGCAATCCGAATGTGGAAAAGGACGTTTATCCTTTTTCTGTAGCGGATTTGGACATAAAGACAGCACCGGAGATCGTCAAGGGACTGCAGGAGTACATCGAAACGGCCGTAATGGGCTATGATCTGCCGACCGAAGACTATTACCGCGCAATCATCAATTGGATGGGGAACCGCCATGCTTGGGAAATCAAGAAGGAATGGATCATCTGCACACCTGGCATCATTGCGGCGTTCTATTCCGCTATCCGGGCATACACCGAACCGGGCGACGGCGTCCTTTACATGGGGCCGGTCTATTACCCGTTCATGAAATCGATCAAGAACACGAAACGCAGGCTCATCAACAATTCATTGGTCCGCAACGGCGACCGCTACGAAATCGATTTTGAGGGTTTGGCCGAGAAAGCCAAAAATCCGAACACAAAGCTGATGCTCTTCAGCAATCCGCATAATCCGGTCGGCCGCGTCTGGACCAAAGCGGAACTGGAGAAAGTGGTCGACATCTGCGCCGCCAATGATGTTTTGATTTTGGCGGATGAAATCCACCACGATCTGATCATGCCCGGTCATGTCTTCACACCGATGGCAGCCATATCCGAAGCGGCAGCGAACATGTGCATCACCGCAACCGCCGCCAGCAAGTCCTTCAATATTGCGGGCCTGCGCAATTCCAACGTCATCATTTCGAATCCGAAGCTCCACACAGCTTTCAAGATGGATATGGAAATGACCGGCATCGGCGGAGGGACCAACGTCATCGGGTTGAAGGCGACAGAGATCGCCTATACAGCAGCCGAGGACTGGTTGGAAGAGTTCAAAGCTTTGATTTGGCACAACCATGAGACTTTGAAGGATTTCTTGGCGAAGGAACTGCCGGAAGTGACCGTCTTCAATCTGGAAGGGACTTATCTGCAATGGATGGATTTCAGTGCCTTCGGTTTGTCGCACAAGCAGTTGGAAGAAATCACGGAGCAAGAGGCGCAAGTATTCCTGGATGAAGGCTACATATTCGGGGACGAGGGCCGCGGATACGAAAGAATCAGCCTAGGCGCCCCTACGAAAACGCTGATGGAAGCGATGGAGCGCCTAGTCTCAGTCATGCAAAAATACCGGAAACAAAATCAATAGAGAACTGGGGCTGTCTCGTTTTTTTCGAGGCAGCCCTTGGTTTGGTGGAAACCCACGAGCAGCAGCGCGCTGCTCCGGTGAACGGAGGCTTGGCCGTAGTTCAACCAACATTTCGAATGTGTCCTCCGATGAGCGCAGTCTGGCCGGAGCTGCGGCCGAGATTTACTGGCTACCTCCGGCGGGCGGTCGCTTCACCGGAGCTGGGGATTGCTCGAGAAGTTGTGTACTCCGGCCAACCGAAATCCGTTTTTGCAAACAACAATATCTAAAGAATTTTATAAAATTACACAACCGTAAGCATCCTTCATCCTTTCTTCACAATCTGATGCTATACTGTACAGTAACAAAAAGAAAGGTTGATGAGACATGTTGTATCCATTCTTCGATAGCACCTATATATTGATCCTCCTCGGCATCGTGGTTTCCATGATCGCTTCGGGATTCGTCAAGCGTACATTCAATACCTATAACAAAGTGAAAAGCCAAAACGGTTACACCGCTACGGATGCAGCACACTTCATCCTGGAGCAATCGGGCATCCATGATGTGCAGATCGAGCGCGTCCGCGGAGATCTGACGGACCACTATGACTCGCGCGCCAAAGTGCTGCGCCTTTCCGACACGACAGCCAACTCGACTTCGGTTGCGGCTATCGGCGTTGCTGCCCATGAAGTCGGTCACGCAATCCAGGACCAAAAAAATTACATTCCGTTGCGTTTGCGTGCCGGTTTGGTCCCGGCCGCCAATTTAGGCCAGACGCTTTCCATGCCGATGATCATGATCGGCGTGTTCGCAGGCATGAACCAGACGTTCCTCAATTTGGGGATCCTCTTCTTCTCGTTCAGCTTCCTGTTCCAAGTGGTCACATTGCCGGTCGAATTCAATGCATCCGGCCGCGCCCTGAAGATCCTGTCGAACGGCGGTATCCTGAATGCGCAAGAAGTGCCGAAAGCCCGCAAAGTTCTTGTCGCAGCAGCCATGACGTATGTCGCGGCGGCCTTCATGAGCTTCCTGCAACTGCTCCGTCTGCTGTTGCTTTTCGGCGGCGGAAGCAACGATGATTAACCAACAGGAGCGCGATTAGTCCGCCTTCCATCCGAAAAAGCTGCTTCGGTCCATTCCAACGGACCGAAGCAGCTTTTTTTGTTGTGCTGGATCCCCTGAAAGGCGGCCGTTAAACTTGTTATATTGGGGTGGCTATACTATAATCATGTTAGCATTTTGGAAGTCTATATCAAGAAAGAGTTCCAAATCAGACTCTGGAAGCAGGAGCAAATAATGAATCCTAATAAACAATCGCAAGATAAGCGCGTCTTAGCCACAAAGAAAAACCTTTTGCATGCATTGATAACAATGCTGGAAGAAAAATCGATCGAAGAAGTGACGGTGAGGGAACTTACCCAGCGTGCAAAAGTGAATCGGGGAACGTTTTACCTGCATTATGCAGATAAGCATGATCTGCTGGAGAAAAATATCGATGCGCTGATCCTGGAACTCCAGGACAGAGGGAAAGCCATCACAAAAACGGCTCTGTCCGGTGCAACGGAAACGGAATTCAGGCAAAAGACGGTGGAGGCGTTCACGGATATCTTCAGCTACATCAAAGAAAATGAACGCTTCTTCAGTGTTCTTTTCAACGGGAGAAGCAGCTATTCCTTTCCGCTCAAATTCAATACCTACTTGAGGGGACGGTTGGAGGAACAGCTCCAGTCGAAAAAAAACGTCATTCCTTATGAACACTGGATTACCGCCGTTTCCTTCGCCTATCAAGGGATGATCTACTCCTGGGTGACGAACGGCATGAAAGACTCGCCGGAACGCATGGGAGAGTATGGGTATTATTTCATTTCCCAAAGTGTAGTGGAGATAACCAGAGGAACGTGATCGTTACATAACAAAGTATGCTTGCGCTGAGCGACAGGGGGAAACGTCATGGGAAGAGGCAACCTTGATTTGAATGTGATCCAGGAGATACTGAACAAGACAAAAGAAGAAGTGGAAAACATGCACCCCGTCAATATCCTGCTGGCGGGGAAGACTGGCGTCGGGAAGAGTACGCTGATCAACAATGTCTTCCGGGAACGGATGGCTGAGACCGGCATCGGGAAACCCGTCACGAAACACTTGCGTAGGATCGCGAAGGAAGGCATGCCGATCGCGTTGTACGATACGCGCGGGCTGGAATTGGGCCATCCGATCCAAACCGAGGTAAAACAGGAAATCATCGAGGCCATCAAGCAGAGCCAAAAGGAAGGGTCCGATAAGGCGCTCCATTTGGTCTACTATTGCATCAATGCGCATTCCTCGCGCATCGAGGAATCCGAGATTGCCTTCATGGAAGAACTTTCCGCTTTGCTGCCGGTGCTTGTCGTCCTGACGCAGTCGATCGGAAAGCCAGCGAACGAGCTGAAGAAGTACATCGAAAACCTGAATCTGCCGATCGCCGGTGTGCTGAACGTGATGGCGGAACCTTATGCCATCACGGATGAACTGGTGATTCCCCAGAACGGACTGAAGGAACTGATCGAGCGCACGTTTGCGGTGCTGCCGGAGGAGACGAAAGAGGCTTTTAACAACGCCCAACAGGTGGACATCGCGCGTAAAGCGAAAGCATCCCGAAGTTGGGCGACCAAATACATTGCGACCACATTCGGCGTCGGGTTCACACCGATCCCTTTTTCCGATGCGACTGTCCTGGTGCCGATGCAGATCGGCATGCTGGCCCACATCACCGCCATCTTCGGCATTTCGATGGACAAAGCCGCCATCACCAGCGTGATCGGCGCTGTCGGCGGAACAGGCGGAGCCACGTATTTAGGGCGGTACATCGTCTCCAACCTGCTGAAGCTGATGCCCGGTGCGGGAACGATCGTCGGCGGGGTCATCAGCGGCACGACGGCTGCCGTGCTGACGACTGCGTTGGCGATGAGCTACATCGAGGTGTTGATGGTCGTGGCAAAAGGTGAAAAGGACGGCAAGTATCCGGACCTCAGCAACATCGAGACGCTGATGCGCGAAAAAATGCAGGAACGCCTCAAAATGGGAACCAAGGACCAGGACTTCAAAGAAGTATTGGACAATCTGAAGAAGAGCAAGCCATTGAAAAAATGGCTGAAAAAATAGGGAAACACAAAAACGCGGACAATTTCATGTCCGCGTTTTTGTGTTGGGGGCCGGAACTCCGGCCAGGTAACTCTTCACCGGAGAAGGCGCCAGCCCGCAAGCGGGCTGGATCTATCCGATAAAAAAGGCACAGTTAGCTGACTGTGTTTTTTCAACATACCTGATTTTAGATTCCGGTTACGTTCAGCGGCCGTTTTAACGGGCCTCTTTTCAGTGCAAAAAGATAACAGAAGCCGTAAGTGATGGCCAGTCCCATCATCGAAAACATGCCGATTGCATAAGATCCGGTCACGTCATAAACGGCTCCCCAAAGCGGACCGGAGATGGACATGCCGATGGAAGGCGCCATCCCAAGGATGGACCAGATACGCGGGTAATCACCGACACCGAAGACTTCGCTCACGACCAATGGGGTCAACACCGCTGGCCCTCCGAGTCCGAACGCAAGGATGAACATGACGACCGATAACGCCAAGAAAGAGCGGGTGGTCGCAAGGAAGAACAAGGCGATCACCATGCAGACGACAACAACCGTAAGGGTGATGGTGGAATCGATTTTGTCATTGATGGCCCCGACCGAAATGTTGGCAATGATCATGCCGGTCATGACGAGCGAGAATAGCGTGCCGACCTGTCCGGATGTGAAATTCATTCCGCTGAAGTGTGCCGGCAAATGTTGCATCATCCCGCCTCCGAAAGCGGAAAGGAAAATTCCTATGAATAGGATATAAAACGGTTTCATCTTTTTGGCATCTTCATAAGGGACGGACAAATCATGTGTAGGTTCATCGCTTTCGTTTTGGGCGGACAGTTCAGCTCCATACGCGTTCATGCCGATAGTGCCGGGATTTTCAACAAGCAAAAAGAGACCGTTCGGAACAGTCAAAAGCGCGAAAAGTCCAGCAATCAAAAAGTAGCCCATGCGCCAACCGAAGTTATCCAGAAATGTCGGCATGATCACCGAGACGATGGCTCCTGCAAGTCCTCCGGAGGCATTCAATAAGCCCATCATCAATCCTTTTTTGGCAGTGAACCAATTGTTGATCAGTAAAATTGCCAGAAACATGGTGATCGGCATCATGAACAACCCGAGGAAAATACCGCCCAAATAAAATTGCCATAAACGGGTGGCGAATGCCAACCAAACAAATCCAAGCGAAACCCAGAGGCCTCCTCCAATCAGCAAGCGCTTTGCGCCAAATTTAGGGAGAAATTGCCCGATCAGGGGAAGTACGAAAACGCCGGTCAAAGTCGACAGGCTGATGTAAAGCGAAAAGGCACTGCGCGTGAATCCTAATTCCGTGGTGATGGGCTCGACGAAGAATCCGATCGCATTTCCGGCAATGTACATGGCCATGATCAAAAAGGCCGCAGAAAAAAAGGATAAATAGTGGCGTAAGGTCATATGATAGTTCCTCTCTACATCAAAATAGGTCAAATATGTTTGTTGTCAGAATTTCCGTATAACAAAAAGGCATTCCACATTATGGAATGTCGTTTCGTGAAATCGGATACATGTATCTGCATATAAAATTTTATATCAATAATCAACAAAAAGCAATAGTGTGTCAAAAAAAACGTCACACCCGTGAGAATGTGACGTCAGAAAGAGGCTGATTATTTTTAAGCTTACTCTGCATATTAGCCGGGATTTCAATCTTCAAAATGCAACTGCAGTTGCGGCACTTGGAAGAAATGCTGGAGTGCCAATGCAATCCCGCCCAAAAGAGCCCCATTCTCCCCAAGCGTGGACAAACTTACCGGGACGTATTGGCCTGATTTTTTATTCAATTCCGTTTGGATTGCTGTCACACATTCCGGCAACGAACGGAAAAGTTCCCCATTCAGATAGACTTTTTCCGGATCGAGCAGGCTGACGACATTGCTGATCGCGATGCTCATATGCAGCACGAGATGGTCCACTACGCTTTTGGCTTCTGCATCGCCGGATTTGTACAAGGCAATCAGATCGGCCAGCTGAAGCGAGGAGTCCTTCTTGATGTCCTTGATTTCCGCGACCAATGCAGCCGTCGAACAATATTGGTTCAGGCAGCCTTGTTTGCCGCAGTCGCAGTCTTTGCCGAACGGGTAGAGGATGGTGTGTCCCAGATTGCCCGCCAAGCTGTGTTTGCTGCGGAATAATCGGTTCTGAAACAAAATTCCGGAACCGATGCCTTCATCCAGATCGATGCTGATGATGTTACCCGGAGAGTGGGCGAATACCGCTTCGGCAATCACCGCCAGATTGTTCTGGTTTTCCAGATAGATCGGGCAGTCGATGGCGTCGCTCTCCAGATGTTTGGCGGTCAGATGCTCCAACATTTTGTTAGTTGATGCTACTATCTCATCTTCATGTACAAAGCCGTCAATGGACACTACAATACCAACGAAGCGGAATGGCGTCTTAGTGAGGCTCTTCCTGTGGTGAAGAACCACTTCCTCGATGCTGTCGATGATATTGCTGGCTTCCACTTTTCTGACCAAATCATACTGGGCGACGATTCGGCCTTGAAGATTGCAGACGAGAGAAGAAATCTTTGTTTGTGTAATGGTCAAACTCATCGCGTATCCGCCATTCGCGTTCACCTTCAACAACACCGGTTTTCTCCCGCCAACGATGGAACTTTGACCTATACCGAGCTCGACGACAAGTTTTTCCTTAAGCAGTTTTTTGACAATTTCTGATACGGTTGCCTTATTGAGTCCGGAATCATGAGAGATGGCCGCTCGTGAAGTATTGGGATGATTGATGATTGCTGTCAAAACGATGGTCTCATTTTGTTCCCTGATTGTGTTGCGGTTGACGATCATGGTGTGTCACACCCTTTACAAATTTTTTTGAGTTTTGGGCGCAAAAAGGTGATGGACCTGAAAAATATACAAAGAAAGGCCATCTTGATGCAGAGTCGAACGTGTTCCGGAAAGTCTCCAAGAGGTGGAAATGCCTTGTATAGTCGTCAGAAGTCTGGTTTTGAAGGCGGTTACAAAGGTGGTGAAGACAAAAGTGGGCTCGTTAAAGAGCGATGGTGAGGGGACAGGCACTGCGGGCATTCGTCTTTGGTTACATTTTAACACTTTTTGATGATAATTGCGAGGTTTGGATGATCGCCAAACCCAATCAACAATCACTTTTTTTCAATTGGGAAAAGGGATTAAGCGTTTTCTGGATTGTGGCTTCTGAGTCATTGTCATTTATTTGGAAAATCGGTAAAATGAAAGGAATCGTGGGAGGTGGTTGGAGAATGTTGGGTTTGAACGGAATTGAATGGATGATGCTGAGTGTTGCGGCCATCATCATCGGTTTTTCAAAAACAGGCATACAGGGCGCGACAATTCCGGCGGTGGCGCTCGTCGCGGTCCTATTCGGCGGGAAGGCATCAGCCGGAATCATGTTGCCGATGTTGATGTTGGGGGATCTGATTGCCATATTCCAATACGGAAAACAGGGTAAATTCAGTGACGTCCTGAAATTGCTGCCTGCAGCCGTAATCGGTATCGCCGTCGGGGCCATCACGGGCAATTATCTCGATGACGAGCAATTCAAAGCCTTGTTGGGTATTGTCGTATTGATTTGCTTGGGTTTATTGGTCTACCGAGAGGTGGCCAAAAGAGTTTTGCCGCTCCCGAAGAATCCGATTTTCCACTGGATGGTCGGGGCTGTCAGCGGTTTTTCTTCGATGGTTGGGAATGCCGCAGGGCCAATATTCAACGTCTATGTGCTGTCGCAGGACCTGACCAAGAATAAAATGATCGGAACGACTGCTTGGTTCTTTCTGGTGATGAACCTCGTGAAATTGCCTTTTCATATCTTCATGTGGGGGACCGTCACTTGGGGAACGCTCCGGTACATGCTGCTGATGATTCCATTCATCGCATTCGGCAGTGTATTGGGCATCAGATTCGTCAGAAAAATCAATGAGACGTGGTACAAACGCATCATCATGATCATGACCGCGATTGCAGCGATCCGTCTCTTCATATGAAAAAAAGATGCCTCATGGGGACCAAAGTCCGTTCATGAGGCATCTTTTTTGTAATCCCAAAAACCTGACTGCAGTTTTCTGTTAATTGGCTTGATCAATCTCGACTTCATCAGCCGGATCGACCGCCCCGCGCAACGCCCGTTGGTTATCCCGATGAAGATGGAAGGCTTCCAGAATGGGAACCAGTATCGAAGCGACAAGGCCGCCCGAAAAGCCGTTGTTGTAGAGGTTGACGCCGCCATGGAGATAACCGATATTCATGACCAACGTCAGATGCATAGCTCCGGCAATGATGCCCGCTATGTTTCCGTAACGACCGGCCAAAGGTGCCAAAGTAGTACCGAACAGTGCCGAAATCAGGACGATGGTTGATTGATTATCCTGATAATTGAGCCGCCCCATCAAAGTGACCCCGATCAGGATCGGCAGGACGTTCTTGATGTTTTTCCCGAAGGCACCGAAACCTACGACTGTGAGGATTCCGCCCAAAACAGGACCGTTGATTTCTCCACCCATCAGCAGGATGTAAGTCGTAGACAAGAAACCAAGCAAAGACATGTTGATGAGCGTCGCACCCAAACCGCCAAGCTCCAGGTAATCAGTGGACAGTTGGCCCGAATGGCGCATGATCCGCTTCAATCCCTTGAAGCTCCATCCGTTGAGCCACAAACCGATCAGGAACATGCTACTGAAAAGTGAATAGAGCAGCAATGAAAAGGGCCCGTTGTAGCCGCTGGCAAGGATGTTCACCGTTTCGATCTCGAAGCCGAAGTTGCGCATCAGGGAGATGAAGACTGTTCCGATGATGCCGCAGGTGAAGCCGATGTTATAGAGGCTGAATCCTCTTGTGAAGGTAACGAAATGATGCGCCAGTGGAGGGATCAGGAAGCCGGAAACAAAACCGGCGCCGATCCCCAAAAACACACCGTAGGGTTGGTCGATCCCGAGATTGAAAGAGAGTTCGCTGACAAGCGGCGCCAAGGCGGTCCCGAAAAGGGCGGCCAGCAATGATTTATGCATCGGCACTTTTGTGACTTTTGCATATGCGAAGGCTCCGATACTGATCGGCATGGAATTGAATAAATTCTTGCCAAAAAAGGCGAAGCCCGCAATCGTCAAAATGCCGGCTATGATCGGGCCATTTATCTTGGCATCCGCCATCCGGACAATCCAGATGGCCTGCAGCGTCATCAGCGAAGCATTGAACAATGCCGCTCCGACGTTCGTCAAGGCCATGTAATCCGTCAACAGGTTAGCTGGAGAGGCCATGATGGTGAGGTTACCTTCATAAATTTCCCGTGGGCTGTTGAACAGGAAAGCCACACCGCCCATCAATAAGGCAAAGCCAGCCAGTAAACCGTATTTTAATCGCTCGGAAAGTTCCTCTGCGCCACTCATAGTAGGCTGTCTTTTCTGTATCATTAGTTGCCCCCAATCTTATAGTGTTGAAAATAGTAGTTGAAAATGAAATATGGAAATTGCTGTTTGCCGGAACGGGAAGAACCCAAGCTGACAAAACAATGTAAACGTTAACTTACATTTAATTATACAGGTCCGCAGCGACTCTCACAATATTTATTTTCAACTTTACTAAAATCCGCTAATATTCCAACAGGAAATACACAAACGGAACAATCTGCGCTGAACATTTGGTCCAAAAGGAAGCGCCTGATCCAATAAAGGGCACACTTTTGTACCGATTCAGCCCGGATTGGTTTACATTCCGATAGATACCGCTACAATATAGGTAGAAGATACAATCATTTAGGAGGAGAAAATATGCTGACAATCGGATACATCGGAAACGGAAAGAGCACGAACCGTTATCATCTGCCGTTTTCTTTATCAAGAACCAACATCAAAGTAAAAACGATCTATAGCCGGAATCCGGAGAAAAGCGATTGGGAAAGAATCGAAGGCGTCCACTACACGGGGAATATCGCGGATGTTCTGGAGGACGATGATATCCAGTTGGTGGTCATCTGCACACACACGAATTCCCACTACGAGTTCGCCAAACAAGCGTTGGACCACGGCAAAAATGTGCTGGTCGAAAAACCGTTCATGGCAACTTCCGAAGAAGCGGCCGCCATTTTTGCCTACGCAAAAGAAAAGGGCTTGCTGGTCCAGTGTTACCAGAACAGACGCTACGATTCGGACTTCCTGACGACGCAGAAAGTAATCGAAAGCGGCAAATTAGGCGATCTGTTGGAAGTCGAGATAGCCATCGATTACTATCGTCCGGAAATCCCCTTGTCGATCGACAGTTTCACCAAGGATACCAGCTACCTGTACGGAATCGGCAGCCATACCATCGATCAGGTCCTTTCCTATTTCGGCAAGCCTGAAAAAATCCATTATGATGTACGGCAATTGTTGGGGCCGGGCCGGATGAACGATTACTTCGATTTGGATTTCCATTATCAGAATCTGAAAGTTTCCATCAAATCCAGCTTCTTCAGGCTGAAAGAGCGTCCAAGTTTTGTCGCTTACGGAAAAAAGGGCATATTCGTGAAACAGACCCGGGACCGCCAAGAAGAGCATCTGAAGCTGTTCCACATGCCGAACAATCCCGATTTCGGGATCGACCTGCCGGAACATTACGGGGTTCTGACATACATGGATGATGAAGGCGTTTACCACGAAGAAAAAGTGGTCTCCGAAAGAGGCGATTACGCCAGAGTCTACGACGATCTGTACAATGCAATCGTGAACGGTGCGGAAAAAGTCACCAAGGACGAGGAGACCCTGCTGCAGATGGAAATCATCGAAACAGGGATAGCGGATATGGTCTGAGGAGTATGATGGTTAAAGAACCCAGGATCCGCCTCGTTGCGAGGAGGACATTGGGTCTTCGTCTTTTCTGTTTGTCCGGTAACTTTCTTTTTGAAGGGTTTGTGGCCAGTGTGGGCCCCTAGCTCCGGTGAAAGGAACTTTCCCCGGAGCTAGGGCTACATTCCGCTTGCGTACTTCGATGAGTGCAGCCTCGCCGGAGTTGCGGCCGAAAGTTACCGAAGAACGTCGGTGAGCATGCGCCTCACCGGAGTAGCGCGCCCGCATCGATTGCTATTTTTGGTAAAAAATAGCATCTGTAAAAACAGAAAAATCCTTAACATGAGCATTAATACCCATTTTAAGGATTTTTTTGTTGGTTATTTAGTTTGCGCGGACATCTTTCATCGCATCCAAAATGGCCACATCTTCCGGCGAAATGACGAAATCCAGCTGTGCGTTCTCAATGATGCGCGCTTCGTGCGTGGATTTCGGCAAAGGCAAGGTGTCCTTCTCCAGGCAGTAACGGATGGATAATTGCGCCGGCGTTACCCCGTATTTTTCAGCCATCTGCTTGATTTCCGGACTATCCAGAATCGCACCCGTTGCTAAAGGCGAATAGGCTTCGACAACGATTTTATGTGTTTGACAGAAAGTCAGCAAACCTTTTTGGTCGCGGCCAACGTAGAAAGGGATCTGGTTCGCCATCGGCACGATGTCGCAGTTGTCCAGGATCGCTTGCAGGTCTTTGATGGAGAAGTTCGAAACCCCGATTGCGCGGATCCGGCCTTCGTCATAGAGCTGTTCCATGGCTTTCCATACTTGGATGTTGCCTTCGGTGCAGTCCTTGCCGATCTCGTCCCATGGCCAAGGCGCATGGATCAAGTAAAGGTCCAAGTAATCCAAACCGAGATTGCTCATGGTTTCCTCGAAGTGCTGCATCGCACCGTCGAAATCCTTGATTTGTGCGGGCAACTTGCTGGTCACGAACACTTCTTCGCGGGCAATGCCGAAATCACGGATCGCTTTTCCGACATTTTCTTCGTTGTGATAGGCATGCGCCGTATCGATGTGCGTATAGCCATTCTTTAAAGCCATCGTCACAGCCTCGTAGGCTTCTTCATTAGGGATTTGCCATGTGCCGAAACCGATGGAGGGAATCGTCACACCATTATAAAAAGTGAATACATCTTTGTTTGCCATTCAATAACCTCCTGAGATGATAACGTTTACTATTCTTCAGTTTAGAGCAGTCAGCAGCAGATGTAAAAGGATATACCTTGAAAAGTCAAAATAGCTTAGAAATGAATAGGGGATACGGAAGAATTATTCCGGTATTTGTCTAAAAACATGCGATTGGATCAGTTTTCGTCAGGTATGGCGACAACCCATGTCAGGGTTGATTTGAGAACGCTTTAAAAAAACGGTATATTTTAGTAAAGGGTGGATGTTATAATTTCGCCAAGGGGGAATGGCTATGGGCTTCGATAGGAATCAGTATTTACGTGAATTGGAGACGATCGTCAATATCGACAGTGGCAGCAGAAATCCTGCGGGCACACGAAAAGTGGCGGCGTTTTTGGAAGAGAAATATAGGCAACAAGGTTTTCTGACCGAGCTGGTTTCGGTCGGTCCGGAGGTTGGACCGGTGCTGGTGGCGATGAATGCGCCGGATGAACCCATCGATCTGCTTTTCATCGGCCACACCGATACTGTGTTTCTGGATGGCGAAGCGAGCAGACGGCCTTTCACGATAGAAGGAGGCCGGCTCTACGGGCCTGGCGTCTATGACATGAAAGGCTGCAGTCTGTTGACGGCCTATCTGCTGGAAAACCTGCCTGCAGAACTGAAGCAAAGCCTGAATATCTGTGTGATCCACAATCCGGATGAGGAGATCAGCTCTTTTTATTCCCGGGAAGTGATCCTCGAGAAAGCGAAAAGGGCCAAGTACGCCTTCGTCATGGAGCCCAGCGCAGCGGACGGTACGATGATCAAGGAAAGAAAAGGCATCGAAAAATTGAAGATCCATTTCAAAGGCCGGCCCTCCCACGCCGGCGATGCCCCTCAGGAAGGGCGCAGCGCCATCAACGAACTGGCTCACTGGATTGTTCGCATGAATACTTTGATCGATTATGATGCCGGTGTGTCGGTCAATGCGGGCACGATCCAGGGCGGCAGCGTGCCGAATGTCGTCCCCGAGCATGCCCAGATGGAATTGGACTACCGTTACTCAAATCCCACGGACGTCACGGCCTTCTTTGATATGCTGGAGGAACTGCAGGCGCATGCCGCCGCAATGGAGATCGGCATCGATATCGAAGTCATCGGCAAGCGGCCGCCTATGGTCGATGTTCCCGGAGCGAAAGCGTTGCGGAGCGTCTTCGAGGATGTCGGCAAGCAAATGGACACGTTTGTTTCGTTCAAGAAATCGGGAGGCGTATCCGATGCCAACTTGACGACCAGTGTCGGAGTTCCAACGGTCTGCAGCATCGGTCTGATCGGCGGCGGTTTCCATACGGATCATGAATACGTGGAACTGGATTCCATTGTGCAACGCTTGGAATTTTTGACCGCAGTCATAGCAGAAATGAGCCGGCGGAAGATGTTCTGCGAAAGCGCAAATCGTCTTTCCATATCGTGAACCCCAACGATGCAGGCACGAAAAATCCAAAAAAAAACAGCAGCGCGAAGGTCCTATTTCCGGGCTTCTGCGTTGCTGTTTTTTTTTGGATTGATGGAGCAGTGTTCCGCAGCGGAAATACTTTCCGAAGCACACCGGAAGAACAGCACTTTTGCTGTTCCGGATGCGATAATAGGGGTAGAGCATTTCAGCCGTAGATAGCGATTCGCGTAGACTATAGGCCGAACAAATGAGTGATTGGATGATTCCGGGGGATTAAGCAGAAGGGGTGGTAACATGGTGAAGATTGGTGAGAAGACAGTTGTGTCCGTAACGTGCCAAGATGTTATTCTGCAATTAGCTGAGCAGTATTGTTCTGAAGAGGAATACCTTCATTTCGGGATGAAAGAGAATCCGAAAAAATACGTATTGGTGACCGACGAAAAAATATACTTGATCAAATCCAAAGCGAGGACTGAAGACAAGCATAAAGAGGATGTGTTCAGCATCCAGTACACGCAGATGCGAAAAGAGGAATTAAGGATGAAGTTTGATGGCTGGTTTGTGGAAATGTCCAACAACTCTGCTGCAAAGAAAGAGCCTCATTTCCATGTCGTCTTGGATAAGGTCCAAGGCTTGCGTCCGGACGAAAAAGATACTTCCTTAGACAGGCCACAACAACCCGTTTTGCCGGATTATCTGGAAGCGGAAATCCACTGCTTAAAAGAAATATTGGCGGAAGGTCTCATCACGCAGGAAGAATACGAAAGCGTGAAGGACAGACTGTCGGAAATCTAACCAGGCAGTCGGTTCTGCGGAATCGCGATACAGAATGTATTAAGAAAAAAAACATGGAGCTGTCTCGTTTTCGAGAGAGCTCCATGTTTTTCTGTGGGGCGTGCTACTGGCGTTGTCCGATAGTTACGTGTTATCGGACAACTACGGACGAAAGCGAGCGCCGCTTGTCCGATAGTTACGTGTTATCGGACAACTACGGACGAAAGCGAGCGCCGCTTGTCCGATAATTACGTGTTATCGGACAACTACGGACGAAAGCGAGCGCTGCTTGTCCGATAGTTACGTGTTATCGGACAACTTCTCATGGAACTAAACTCAGATCGCCAGGCTTGTTCTCTTGAATGTGTTGAACTGATCGCGCAAGAGGGCGCGCGTCAGGTGGTCTTCGAGCGTCACGTTCAGATTCGGCAGTTTTGCGATATTGTAGATGTCGTTTGTGTCTTCCACAAGCACCCAATTGTTCAATACCTTCACGACGATGGAGGACAGCGGTTCTGCGTTGCTGCACTTGAACAGCGTATCGTCCACAAATTTTTTGAAAGGATTGACCAACTGTTCTTCCGGAAGCATGTTCTCCGCCAAGTCTAAGGCATCTTCCCGATAAATCGTGAATTCTTTCTCATAAACGGGTGGGGATTGTTTGATGAGCTCGTAATCCCGTTCCTTGATGTAAGCCAAGGCATCCTGGTATCCTTTGCGGTATTCCTTAGTCGATTTGATGCCGCTGTTCATATAGGTTTTGGCTGCGATGACTTCTTCCAATGAATCTTCAGGGATCAACCACCCCTCTTTATTGCTGAATTTCACTGCATCCTTGATTTTTCCTTTGCGGATCCATCTGCGGACCATCTCTTCAGAATGGGTTATATTTTTTTTGCTGAGTATTTTGACTGCTTCGGCTACGGTAAGCACTATTCATTCCTCCGTTATTACTTGTTTAGTTGGTTCTATAGTAGCATTAAGCTTTCGGGATGTGGTGTTTCTTTTGTGTACTCCCGAATATAGTACAGAGAAAAAACACTTATCGGATGCAAAAAAGTCTACTATATCAAGCGAGTGTTTTTTTAGTGTTCAAAATATCAAGCACATCATAAGTACACCTCGTAATCGGTACAAATACAGGAAAGCATACTATAATGAAGGCATCAAAACTACGGAGGTCGCATATGGCAACAATTGAAACATACCAAAGATCTGCTTTGAAGAAATCCAATCCATTGTTAACCAAATTACGCACGACAGTCGAAACTGCTTTCTACGGCAGCAATATGCATGAAGTGACGACACTTGCCGAAGCCTATGAATTGGCTAAAGCATCCCCGGGGGTCATCGTAACCGACCTTCCCATCAAAGAGACGGAAAAATTGGGCCTGCCTGAAGATGCCAAAGTGTTGGTCGAAAACGGCGGCAAGATAGTCGGACGGACGGCTAAAGCAAGAAGGATTGTTGGCGAGGACAAGGAGGAGGACGAGCAGTTGATGGCGTTGGTCCGTGAAGTCATCTACCAGAACCGCACGAAGAAATACCGCCAGACAACCGGCTATGTCGGCTTGGATGAAGCTTTCATCATTAAAGCGCACATCGCATTTCCGGAAGGCAATGAAAATAACCTCTATTCGTGGTTGTTGAACTTCCAGTGGGCCAATGACATGTACAACGAATTGTACGCGCATTCAAAAAAATATGCTGAAGGGGATATCTACATCTATACGGATCCTGACTGGCGCCATCCCGATTATCCGCTGGGCTTGGCGTATTTTGAACCAGATCATAATGTCGCTTGCATTTTGGGCATGCAGTATTTTGGGGAATTCAAAAAAGGCACGCTATCCTTGGCATGGGGGACCGCGCATCGCAACGGCTACGCTTCCTGCCACGGCGGTCTGAAGAAATTTGTGTTGGAGGACAAGAAACGCGTCTTTGCGTTCTTCGGACTGTCCGGTTCAGGCAAGTCGACTTTGACGCATTCGAAGCACAACGGAAAGTACAAAGTGAAGGTCTTGCATGATGATGCCTTCATCATCGATTTGCTTGACGGATCATCGATTGCTTTGGAACCGGCTTATTTCGATAAAACACAGGATTATCCGGCTGACCATCCGGAGCAGGAATATTTCCTGACGGCACAGAATGTAGGCGTGACGAAGGACGTGGACGGAAAACGGGTTTTGGTGACGGAAGATATCCGCAACGGCAACGGCCGTACCGTCAAGTCGCGTTATGTGACGCCGGACAGAGTGGACAAGTTCCATTCGGCGATCGAGGGCGTCTACTGGATCATGAAGGATGATTCCTTGCCTCCGCTCGTCAAAATCGAGGATCCGATCCTTGCAGCCACTTTCGGAGCAACGTTGGCAACGAAACGGTCGACTGCGGAAACGGCGAGAAAGGGTGAAGACAGAGACCGATTGGTTATCGAACCATATGCAAATCCGTTCCGTGTCTATCCGTTGATCGAAGATTACGAAGATTTTAAAGCCCTGCTGAGCAAAGAGGCAGTGGACTGCTATATCATCAACACCGGCGCATTCCTGAATAAGGACATCACGAAAGACGTCACTCTCGGTGTGATCGAGAGCATCGTCGAGGAGACTGCCGCATTCAAACCTTTCGGTGACGGTACCGGCTTGGCGTACTTGGATGTGCCTGGCTATGAACCTCCGCTTGAAGATGAAAATTACAAAAAGCTGGTCAAAGAACGGATGACGATGCGGATTGAGTTCCTGCAGACGTTCAACCAAGAACATCCCGCTTCTCCGCTTCCCGCTGAGGCTATCCATGCGTTTGACCAGATTGTTCAGGCTTTGTAAATACCCACAAATCGGTTAATCGCTGATCTGCAACGAAAAAACCAACAGCATTTTCCCCGTCAATCAGGATTAATGCTGTTGGTTTTCGTTTGTTGTATCAGCTTTTCAGAAGGGGAATGTTGACGAGGACGGTCAGGCCTTTTTGGGCTCTGTCCAGTCTGATTTGCCAATCATATTTATCAGCGATGGAAGAAACCACAAACAGTCCCAAACCGGAACCGTTGCTGCCTTTCGTAGTGAAGAAGGGGGCGAACAGGTCATTGCTTTCCAATCCTTCCGAGATTCCGGGGCCATCGTCTGTGATGGATAAGACCGCGAATTCCTTGCCTTTGGTCACAATCGAGCGTTTCTGCAAATCGGCGTTGCATTCGGCATCAGCTTTTTTCAGCCTGATCGTGACATTGCCGGGACGCGTATCGATCGCTTGAAAGGCGTTTGTCAGAAGGTTATACAGGACCACTTGCAAGTCTTGCTTGTCGAAGCCTTCAACCAAGATGCCGGGAGCGATGTCACTCTCGACTTTGATGCTCTTCGGCGTCAGGATCGTGATTTCGGAAATGGTTTCCTTGAGTACTTGCGAAAGGTCATGCGCGGTGTCTTGTTGTCCTTCGCTGACCTTGGAAAAACGCAACACGTTCGTTGAGAGATCCTTGCCTTTTTCTGCCGCAAGGTAGATTTCCTTCAGCTCGCTGACCAAGTCCTCGTTCTCAGCGTAATCTTCCATCAACAACTGGGCATTTCCTAGGATAGGGGTCAGGAAATTATTCATGTCGTGAACGATGGTCGTGGTCAAAAGTCCGATCGCTTCCAGTTTGCTTTCTTTCAGGATCCGTTTTTCCAGTTGATGGCGTTCATTTTCGAATTTTTGTTTTTCGATGAGGCGTTGGCTTTCTTCATAAGCTTGGTTTTTTTTGTTGTATCCTCTTATCAAAAGAATGAAGATGAGAATTATAGCAGAAATCAGCAATAACAGGCTCAATAGGATATAATTGTTTTGAATAGGTACACGGTTGTGCTCGTAGAAATCCGAGTTCAAGGCGATTACCCAGTGTGCTGCGCCGATGTCGATCCACTCGAAGGCACCCAGTTTCAGGACCTTGGTCGGATTCTCTTCGTCCCACCAATAGGAATAATAGCTGAGCGTTCCTTCTTCTTGGGTGAGCTGGGCTTCCTCCAAGCGCCTCAGATCGGAAAGGTCCAGATCAGGAAACTGCTCCTGGCGGCCGGAGATGATATCAAGGCCGACTTGGCTCTCGACCGGATGGATGACGACTTGCATCTCGGCGTTCTTCACCAATGGATAACCGCTGTAGTCGCTAGTATCGCTGAATATTTCCGCCTTGAACATATTTTCAAGGTTCAGCGGTGCGATGATATAACCGTTGATTTGGCCATCGGCTGCAACGATTTGGGAATAAAGGTTGACGAACGATTGGTTTTCCAGAAAATATTCGCTGCTGTTTTGGACGAGCGACCCGCTGTTGATTAAGGAATAGAGACTCGGGTCTGCTTTGAGATAAGACCCAGCACCTTCTTCGGAAAGTTCCTGAAGCGCCCCATCTGCGACCCGCCAAGCTTTCGCGAAAGCACCTGAGCCGTCAAGCTGAATCAACAGATTCGTCTGATCTGCATAGGCCCCCAAGTAAGCGGCGATGATCGCTTCTTTGTCGGCTTCGCCGAGTGGCGCTTCCGGGTGATTATCGGAAGTCAGCTCATGGGAGAATTGTTGAAGCGATAAGGACCGGTTTTCGATGACAAGCTTCAGATTGTTCGTCACATAGTTCAAGGTGCGCATCAGTTGTTCCTGACCGCTTTTCTTGGCATTCTGTTCCACGGTATAGAAGCTGCCCGCAATCGTGACCAGGGTAATCGCGATGATGATGAATAACCCTGTCATGATGATGTTGATGATACGTGTCGTCGGTTTGTTTTCCATCGTAAAAGCCCTTTCTTAAAAACTGCATAGTATCAAAATAATTACTTGACAAAACAATGTTCTGCTTGCGAAACTAGAGAACATCGAGGAGGAGAAATATGAACAACCAAAAAATACTCGTCGTTGATGACGATATCGCAATCCGACGCCTTATTTGGAAGTCGCTGCAATCGACGGGTGTTCTTATTTACCAAAGTGATTCCATCGAAAAAACACTGGATATCATGACCCGTGTGACTTTTGATCTTTTTCTGTTGGATATCAGTCTGGAATATGAGAATGACGGCTATCATCTGGCGCAGTTGATCCGTGCTGATTACCCATCAACTCCCATTATATTTATAAGCGGCAAAAAAAGCGAGACCGATATCATCAATGGTCTCGAAACAGGGGCGGATTATTATATTACGAAGCCTTTTTCGCCTAATCTCTTGCGGGCTCAAATTCTGAGTACGTTGGAACGGATGAAGACCATCCAGTCACAAAAAACAAATCCGAACAGCCGCGTCCTCAAAGTGGGTGATTTTACTTTCGACAAAAATCTGTATCAGTTGCAAAAGAGGGGGCAGGATATCGCCCTATCATCCAAAGAAATCCAATTGATGCTGTTTTTCCTGGAAAATCCGAATCAAGTTTTTTCGAAAGAACAGATCTATGCGAATGTCTGGAATGACGGGGAGATGGACAACAACCTGATCATGGTTTACATCAGTTATCTGCGCAACAAGATCGAGGACGACTCGAAAAAGCCGCGTTACTTGAAGACTGTCTGGGGAATCGGCTATACGTTCAGCCCGGACGGCGAATAAAATCAGAACAGATTCTCCAGTTTTGCAAAAAAAATGCCTAAGGATAAAAGATCGGCAGCTCCGCCTGGGCTCAAGTGTCTTTCTATCAGCGTCAGGTCATAGCTGTACATCAACTCTTTCAGGGTTCCTTCAGTGGAAACTTGCAGGAGTTTTTTTGCTTCCGTTTTGACTGTGCGCCAGGCATCGATGCCTCCGCGGTGGATGATGTTGCCATCTTCGACCTGGCTCATCAAGAGGAGTAGCGTCTCCAACAACAAAAGCTCCGTCGGGCGATCCCGGTTGGCTCTGAGATAAGGCAATACCAGTTCACCCAAAGCGGGATAGCCGGCTTCCGCCTCACCGCGGATACCGGTAATGCCATAAGTCAGGAATAACTTTTCTCCGTAACTCAGTGACGATTTTGTCTCCAGAGCGGAAAAGTCATTCGTCACCAATCCATAACTCATTTCTTTGGCGAAGGCGAGAATTTCCTGTGTATCTTTTTGAGTGAAAGGGAACGCCTTGCCTTGTCTGACACAAGCGCCGGTCGCCCCCAACAGAACGGCGAATGAGAAGTTGGCGCCTTTGTGCGTATTGATGTTGTTGGTGGCAGCCAGCATCGCTTTCTCGGCATGGACGCCCATTGAGCGGACTTTATGGAACAGCTCTTTAGCGGAGCCTTCGTGTTCAGCCCCTAATTTGACATATTCGAACAAGTAAGGACTCAGACTGACGATGCTGTCTATAAAAGTGAAGAAATCCATGTCGGAGTGTGCACCGCTGTTGTTCCGGTCCACAAGACCTGGTTTTGGTGTCAAAGCGACTTCGTAGAGTAACGCCTTTTCGGCTTGGGCTGCGATATGGACAACTAAATCATTCAGTGAGTTCGTAGTCAATTTTCCGTTTCTCCATTTCTTTAACAATAAAATTCAGTGAGCGATCCAAATGTTCATACGTGATGAGTTGGATCTGTAACGCATCTTGTGTCTTCATCCCGCGGTAAATCAGCCAATGTTCCGCCAATGCAAAATCACGTCTTTCTTTCGAACTGATTGAGATGTCCCTGAAGTACATCAAATATTCTGAAAGCTTCAAAACGATTGATTTCAGGCGCAACATCTGGCTCTTTTCGTAAATAAAATCATTGAATTCAAAAAATTTCTGCTGCAATTCCTCGACTTTATCCTCTTGATTCAGCACCTCACAATGTTCCAAATGCAAACGCATCGCTTTGAAATCCTCGGCTGTCATCAGCTTCATGGCTGTTGTTGTTGCGAGGGTATCCAACGCTTTGCGGATATCGTAAATTTCATACGCATCTTTGATGCTGATGCCTTTTACCACGACACCGACTCCTGGGACATGTTTCACTAAATTTTCTTCCGTCAACTTTTTCAGAGCATAGCGGATAGGCGTGCGGCTGATGTTCATGTTTTCGGAGAATTCCTTTTCGTTGATGCGTTCTCCAGCCGGGATTTCGCCTAAAATGATGGTTTTACGGAATGCCTCGTATATGAGATCTTTCAGTGGCATATTCTGACTGAGATCCAAATTTTTGCTGACTGCTTTGATGATTGTGCTCATCTTATTCCCCTTCGTTTCATTGTTTTTTGGTTAACTGACGGTTAATTATCTCTGAGAGCGGGCTCCTTATACCAAAAAGCCGAGCAATTTCGCCCGGCTTTCCAGTCCTTACAAGGATTATGCGTGTCTTTATTGTGGGATGTAAAGCGGCATTTGGCCGAACAATACGATTGTCACCAAGAAGATTACGAAAATTCCTAGCGCATATTTTGCGGATTCTTTCTGCCATGCGCCCATATCCAAACCAGTCAAACGAAGCAACAGGTAGATGAAGGCAACCAGTGGGCTAAGCAAGTGGAACGCTTGACCCATAAGGGAAGCCAAAGCCATTTGCATGTTTGTGAATCCGTAAGAGCGACCAGCTTCCGCCAATACAGGCAAGACACCGAAGTAGAAGCCATCATTGGAGATGAAGAAGGTACCTGGTGCAGAGATAATGGCGATGATGATCCCCCAGAAACCTGCCAATTGTTTAGGAATGATTGTTGCGAAGCTTTCCGCCAAAGCAGTAGCCATTCCGGAACCTTGGAACAAGCCCATGAATACGCCAGCTGCGAATACTAGGATAACTACTTGAACAGCGTCGCCGCCGTTTGCGCCGATACGTGAAGATTGATCTTTAAGAGCAGGGTAGTTCACCATCAATGCGATACATGTACCGACCAAGAACAACATCAATGGTGGCATTGAAATAGCTTCGATGAACGAGCCGGCAACCAACCAAGCGATTAAGCCGATTGTAAGGATTCCGTTGAATACGAAGTTTTGCGGACGACGGATTTCTTGTGTTTCAGGGTCTGTAACAGTAGTCATTTCATCGATTTCTGCATCAGTAAGGACTTTAACGCCTAGACGAGCGCGTTCTTTGCGGCCCATGTGTGGTGCAACCCAGAAAGTGACATACAGCAAAGCCAATACCATACCAGGAGCAAGATAAGAAAGGATGCTTGCATCAACTTCCAGAACAGCCATCGCACGAGCAGTAGGACCGCCCCATGGAAGCAAGTTCATGATTGTGTTTTGCAGGATAACCAAGACAGCAAGGTTCATCAAGTTCATGTTTAATTTCTTATAGATAGGAATGAAAGCTGAACAGCAGATCAAAGTTGTTGTAGTACCGTCACCATTCAGGGAAACAGTGGCAGCAACGACAGCGGTTGCCATCAAAACCTTCATTGGATCGCCCTTAGCGAAGTGGATCATTTTTTTAGTGATAGGGTCGAATAGACCAGTATCCAACATGATAGAGAAGTACATAATAGCGAACAATAACATGATACCTGTTTTAGAAGTTGTGGTTACACCTTCCAGAACAAATTCACCGATGTTCCCAGAGGTAACACCCGTTGCCATAGCGATGAGCGTAAAAACAAGAGGGATGATAACAAGTGCGGTGAACGGTGATAATTTTTTCTTCATGATCACGAACATGAAGATTGCGATCATTGCATAAGATAAAACTGTAAGTAACATTTTCTTTCTCCTTTCGACTATAAAAAAGTTTTTGAGAGTGCCCGACCGCTTCAGTATTTAAATAAGAAAGTGAATAGAATCACATTTTTTCTAATTTAAAAATCCCAAAATTGATTGGGCTGTCTCTCTAAGAGCAATAATAGTTACTTTGCAAGTCGATTGAAAGCCGTTACTTTAAAAAAACACAAAAAATACACCTGTATTGAAACGCTTTCTTAAATGCGGCTTAATCAAATATTAAAAAAGTCTTAAATGGACATAAACGTTGATATATCAAGGTTTATGGCGTTTGGGTGATTTTGAGAACATAAAAAAAACAATAAAACAGGCGTAATGGTCTGTTTTTAATGAGAGAAATTTCTATAATGGGATTAAATCCATAGAAAGGACGTGAGAAAATGATTTTTTTCAAAGGTTTCTTTGGGAAAAAGGACACAATAGCGCCTGAGCCAGTACCGTCAGCAACGGTTGCTGCAAATGCACCCGTGAATGATCTGATTGAAATTCCAGCTTTTATACCCACTGATCCGAATGAATATGAATTAGTCAGTGTCATCGCGACAGCAATCGCTGCAGGAGATCATCCTAAATCGCAGTTTGTGGTAAAGAATATTATGAAGCGTAATCCCGAGGCTCATCTTGTTTCGCTGATTTCCGCAAGCCTAGCGGCAGGCACCATGCCTGAAAGTAAATTTGTAGTAAGAAAAATTAGTCAGGTTAAATAATAAGGAGGAATTATAAATGTTAAGAAAATTCAAGATCGCAATCGATGGTAAGGAATACTTAGTGGAAATGGAAGAAATCGGCGGCGTGCCGCAACCGGTTCTAGCACCAATTGCAGCAGCACCGGCTGCTCCAGTAGCGGCACCAGCAGAACAAACAGCACCGGCACCAGTTGCAGCCCCTGTTTCAGCAGCTTCAGGAGACGCAATGACAGCACCGATGCCAGGAACGATCCTAAGATTGCTAGTGAACATCGGCGACGAAGTAAAAGAAAACCAACCATTGATGATCCTGGAAGCGATGAAGATGGAAAATGAAGTTGTCGCAAACCATGCTGGCAAAGTAGCTGGAATCCATGTGAACCAAGGTCAAGTCGTAAATGCCGGCGATGCATTAATCACCATCGCATAATTATTTTATTTAGGAGGAAGTGAATAAATGGAAACATTACTAGCAGGAATTACATCCATTACGATGGGACAGATCGTAATGATGCTCATCGGGGCAATCCTGATTTATTTAGGAATCAACAAAGAGTACGAACCTACATTACTGGTGCCTATGGGACTGGGTACCATCTTGGTCAACTTCCCAGGGACAGGCGTTCTGACCCAAATGGTCAATGGATCTGAATCAGAGGGCGTTCTGGATGTCCTCTTCAAAGCGGGTATCAGCACAGAGCTGTTCCCTTTGTTGATTTTCATCGGTATCGGAGCCATGATCGATTTCGGTCCGCTATTGCAAAACCCATTCATGTTATTATTCGGTGCAGCCGCTCAATTCGGTATCTTCTTTACGATCGTAGTCGCTATCTTCTTCGGATTCGACATCAGGGAAGCTGCTTCAATCGGTATCATCGGTGCCGCTGACGGCCCGACTGCCATCTTCGTATCCAACCAATTGTCGCCAAATCTATTGGGACCGATCACCGTAGCCGCTTATTCATACATGGCCTTGGTTCCGATCATTCAACCGATCGCCATCAAAGCTGTCACAACAAAAGCAGAACGTCGCATCCGCATGACTTACAAAGCGGAAGGCGTATCCAAAATGACAAAAATTCTTTTCCCGATCATCATCACGATCGTTGCCGGTTTTATCGCACCAATTTCCCTTCCGTTGGTAGGTTTCCTGATGTTCGGTAACTTGCTGCGCGAATGTGGCGTGTTGGACAGACTTTCATTGACTGCCCAAAATGAATTGGTTAACATCGTCAGCATTCTGTTGGGTCTTACGATTTCCGTCAAAATGCAGGCTGAACTGTTCTTGAATCTGCAAACATTGATGATCATCGCTTTCGGTTTGGTTGCCTTCATCATGGATACAGTCGGTGGGGTATTGTTCGCCAAATTTCTTAACCTGTTCAGAACCACAAAAATCAATCCGATGATCGGTGGTGCCGGTATTTCTGCATTCCCGATGTCAAGCCGTGTTATCCAAAAAATGGCTACTGATGAAGATCCTCAAAACTTTATTTTGATGTATGCTGTCGGTGCGAACGTATCCGGACAAATTGCATCTGTTATCGCTGGTGGTTTAGTACTTGCCTTCTTTAGCTAAGAAGGTTCATTGAAAGGAGAATTATTATGGTATTTGATCCAGAAGCTTTAAAAATTGCATTTGAATTGATGATTTTCGGTATGGGCGGCATCTTCCTGGTGCTGTTCCTGCTGTATGTTGTATCGATTGTATTGATCAAACGTTTTCCAGCCTAAAAATAAAACAAAGAAGGCTTTCCTATGTATGAACTGAAAAGAATCTGGATAAAGCGTGTTCCAGCGGACAAAAAAACTTGGGAAGATTTATTGGTCTTAGGCGGATTGGTCCCGGACGAGCAAGTCGACTATACAGTAGGCCTCTATGACCGAAACAAATTAGTCGCTACCGGATCGACTTATCAAAACATCATCAAACTCATCGCTGTCGATCCTGAGTATCAAAGCGAAAATTTATTGACAAAAATCGTGATGGCTTTATCCTCCAAGCTTCACGATGAGGGCATTATCCACTTCTTTTTGTATACGAAACCCAGTGTGGCGGTTTCCTTTGCATCTCTTGGCTTTGAAGAGGTTATCCGCACAAATGATATTCTCTTTATGGAGCAAGGCTCTCCCGATTTTGCGGATTACTTGGCCTTGCTTGAAAGCCGCAAAAAGGATGCCGATCATGCGGGAGCCATCGTAATGAATGCTAATCCATTCACCAACGGTCATTTGTACTTAGTCGAAACGGCTGCTGCGCAAGTTGATGTACTCTATCTTTTTGTCCTCTCTGATGATCGCTCTGATTTTTCGACGGCAGAGCGGTTGAAGCTTGTAGAGGCGGGCACACAGCACCTTCCGAATGTGGTCATTCTCCCGACAAGGGACTATCAAGTGTCATCCGCTACTTTCCCTTCCTATTTCCTGAAGGATCAGGCAGTAGAAGGCATAGCCCGCGTACAGGCTGTGCTGGATGCAACCTTGTTCAAGGAGAGGATCGCGCCTGCTCTCCAGATCAAAACGCGCTTTGTAGGGGAAGAGCCATTATCCCCCGTTACAGAGGTATATAACGAGAGTATGCGTAAGATTTTTTCTGATACGCTTGCCCTTACAGTCGTTCCCCGGATCGAACTGGATGGGCAGGTCATCAGTGCTACACGTGTACGAAAAGCATTGAAAGAAGATGATTTTCAAACAATTAAAAAACTTGTACCACCAACAACTTATATTTATTTGGCAGAAAATTATGGAAAAGACAAATTTAGAGGTGAAAAAAGTGGAAATTAAAAAATATGCAGTAGCTGGAACGACTGAATCAAGTGACATCATGATCGTCGTTGAACCTAGCGATAACAACGAAGTCGCAGTGACACTGAATTCAAGCGTGGAAAAACAATATGGCGATCGTATCGAGGAAGTCATCATCGCAACACTTAAAAATCTAGGCATCACAAGCGCGAAAGTATCCGCTGTCGATAAAGGTGCTTTGGATTGCACGATCGAAGCACGCACAGTAACGGCCATTCACCGTGCCGCTGAACAAGACGACTACAACTGGAAGGAGATGGACACATGGAACGTTTAAGAAGAACTATGATGTTTGTCCCTGGCGCAAATGCTGCAATGCTAAGGGATGCACCCCTATATGGTGCTGATTCGATCATGTTTGACCTGGAGGATGCGGTTTCGCTGAAAGAAAAAGATTCAGCCCGTACATTGGTTCATTTCGCATTGCGGACATTTGATTACAGCAAATCAGAAACAGTCGTGCGTATCAACAGCTTGGACACAGTCGGAAAACTCGACATCGAAGCGATGGTTTTGGCAGGCGTGGATGTTATCCGTCTTCCAAAAACGGAAACAGCTCAAGATATCGTGGACGTAGATGAAGCAATCACTGAAGTCGAAACAAAATACGGCATCGAAATCGGCAGAACAAAAATGATGGCTGCCATCGAATCCGCTGAAGGCGTACTGAATGCCCGCGAAATCGCGAAAGCATCCACCCGTTTGATCGGTATCGCATTAGGCGCGGAAGATTACGTAACCAATATGAAAACAAAACGCTACCCTGACGGACAAGAATTGTTCTTCGCAAGAAGCTACATTCTTCATTCTGCGCGTGCGGCCGGCATCGCAGCCATCGATACGGTTTACTCTGATGTTGAAAACGTGGGCGGATTCGCTCGCGAAGTGGAGCTTGTCAAACAGCTTGGTTTCGACGGGAAATCCGTCATCAACCCACGTCAAATTCCGATCGTCAACCATATCTACGCACCAACAGAAAAAGAAATTCAACATGCTAAAGAAGTTATTTGGGCTATCAGAGAAGCTGAAGAAAAAGGTTCAGGCGTTATCTCCTTGAAGGGTAAGATGGTCGACAAACCGATCGTTGAACGTGCTGAACGTGTCATAGCTTTGGCCAAAGCCGCAAAACTTATTAGCGAGGAGGATATTTAATCATGACTGTCAATAAAGTTGGTAAAGATATACCTGAAATGTATGCTGAGCAATACGGTGTTTTCGATGGGGAATTAGCGAACATCAAAGATTACAAGGAAACCACCCGCAAAATCCATCCGGTAAAACCGCGCGACAAAAAAATGCTTGGGAGCCTGCGCGAAGCAATCGAAAAAACAGGACTGAAAGACGGCATGACGATTTCTTTCCACCATCACTTCCGCGAGGGCGACTTCGTCATCAATATGGTTATGGATGAAATCGCCAAAATGGGCTTCAAAAACCTATCGATTGCACCAAGTTCGATCGCCAACATCCACGAACCGTTGATCGGCCACATCAAAAAAGGCGTTGTCACAAGCATCACATCAAGTGGTTTGCGTGACAAAGTCGGTGCTGCCATCTCTGAAGGCATCCTGGACAACCCGGTAGTCATCCGTTCCCATGGCGGCCGCGCAAGAGCGATCGTACGCGGCGATATCCATATCGACGTCGCTTTCCTGGGTGCGCCAAGTTCCGATGAATACGGCAATGTGAACGGCTCCCACGGCAGAACAGCTTGCGGATCATTGGGATACGCAATGGTGGACGCGAAGTATGCGGATCAAGTAGTCGTCATCACGGACTCTTTGATGCCATACCCGAACACACCTATCAGCATCCCTCAAACAGATGTGGATTACGTTGTAGTGGTAGACGCAATCGGTGATCCTGAAGGTATCGCTAAAGGCGCAACCCGCTTCACGAAAAACCCTAAAGAACTTTTGATCGCGGAATATGCTTCAAAAGTGATCACGAATTCGCCATACTACAAACAAGGTTTCTCTTTCCAAACCGGTACCGGTGGGGCTTCATTGGCTGTATCCCGTTTCTTGAAAGAATCCATGATCAACGATGGCATCACAGCGAGTTTTGCTTTGGGCGGCATCACAAATGCGATGGTTGAACTGCTTGAAGAAGGCCTTGTCGAAAAAATCATTGACGTACAGGATTTCGATCACCCATCCGCAATCTCATTAGGCAAAAATGCGAACCATTATGAAGTCGATGCGATCATGTATGCATCCCCATTAAGCAAAGGTTCTGTCATCAACCAATTGGATACAGCTATCTTGTCCGCTTTGGAAATCGATACGGACTTCAACGTGAACGTCATTACTGGTTCCGACGGCATCATCCGTGGCGCTTCCGGCGGCCACTCTGATACAAGTGCTGCCTGCAAGATGAGTTTGGTCATCTCTCCGCTGATCCGTGGACGTATCCCGACAATCGTTGATACGGTCAACACGGTTGTCACGCCTGGTTCAAGCGTCGATGTTGTCGTTACCGAATTAGGTATCGCCATCAACCCTGCCAGAGAAGATCTGATCAAACACTTCAAGACATTGGATGTGCCTCAATTCACGATCGATCAACTGAAGGACATCGCGTATTCCATCGTTGGGTCTCCTGATCCGATTGAATACGGCGACAAAGTTGTTGCCCTGATCGAATACCGTGATGGTACGATAATTGATGTGGTCAAAAATGTCTGATACAACTCTTTTTACTGAAGGGGAACGCGTTACTCTGGAAGAAATGTTGGCGGTACGTGAAAAACGTGTCGCCCTCCAACGGGAGTTATTGAGCAGCCAGAAAGAAGACAGCCTTATGATGGCGCTCATGAATATCCCGGGCCCGATAAAAAACAATCAACAGCTGGAAGCTGTCTTTACTGCGGTCCTGGAATGGATTGAAGAAGTGTTGGGCAATGATCTGCCGCAAGCTTCGCTCTACCGGAACCTGAAGACAGGTACGGAATACTACATCCTTTCGCCATTGACGCCTGCCCAACTGAAGGAAAAAATGGTGATGATTGAAGAAACGCATCCTTTCGGCCGATTGTTTGACCTGGATGTTCTTTGGATGGTGGGCAATGATCTGAAGAGCATCAGCCGGACCGAATTAGGCCTGAATACAAGACGCTGTTTTATCTGCAATCGTGATGCAAAAGATTGCGGCCGCAGCCGTCGTCATACTATAGAAGAAATGCACACTGCCATTTCTAAAATAATACAAGAAGGAAGTGACCAATTACATGACTAAAGAAATCCGTTTTATGGAAACGGTCTTGCGTGATGGTCAACAAAGTTTGATCGCAACACGTATGCCACTATCAGATATGTTGCCGATCATCAAAACCATGGATGAAGCCGGCTACCACTCCATCGAAATGTGGGGAGGCGCCACCTTTGATTCTTGTATCCGTTATTTGAACGAGGATCCTTGGGAACGTCTGCGCACGATCCGTAAAGAAGTCAAAAATGCAAAACTGCAGATGCTTTTGCGAGGACAGAACCTGTTGGGATACAAACACTATTCCGATGATGTCGTCAGCGCATTTGTCGAAAAATCAATCCAAAACGGTATCGATGTTGTGCGTGTCTTCGATGCGTTGAACGATCTGCGCAACCTGAAGACAGCCATCGATATCACCAAAAAAGCTGGCGGACATTGCCAGACTGCCATCTCTTATACAACCAGCGAATTCCATACAGTCGACTATTTCGTCGGTCTGACGAAGGAAATGGCTAAAATGGGCGCAGATTCCATCTGCATCAAGGACATGGCCGGCGTTTTGACGCCATCCGTCGCTTTTGAATTGGTAAGCAAAATCAAAGCTGCCGTTGATCTGCCATTGGAAGTCCACACGCATGCGACAAGCGGCATTGCTGAAATGAGCTACCTGAAAGCTGTTGAAGCCGGTGCTGATATCATCGACACAGCCATCTCTCCGTTTGCTGGCGGCACAAGCCAACCGGCTACGGAATCCGTCGCAATCGCGTTGGAAGGTCTGGGCTACAACACTGGACTGGATATGAACAAACTTGCAGAAATCGCTGATCACTTTGCACCGATCCGGGATCGTTTCCGCAATGAAGGCATCCTGAACCCTAAAGTGAAGGACGTCGAGCCGAAAACATTGCTGTACCAAGTGCCGGGCGGCATGCTTTCCAACTTGTTGAGCCAACTGACTGAACAAGGCCTGCAGGACAAATACGACGATGTATTGGCAGAAGTGCCGAAAGTGCGTGCGGACTTAGGCTATCCTCCATTGGTTACACCGTTATCGCAAATGGTCGGTACGCAAGCCTTGATGAACGTTATTTCAGGCGAGCGCTACAAACTTGTGCCTAACGAAATCAAGGAATATGTAAGAGGTCAATACGGCAAACCGCCTGTAGCGATTTCTGAAGAAATCACGAAAAAAATCATCGGCAACGAAGGCGTCACAACTGTGAGACCTGCCGACCTGATCCTGCCGCAAATGCCTACATTTGAAAAAGAGATCAGCCAATACGCTAAATCCGCAGAAGATGTCTTGATGTATGCTTTATTCCCGCAACAGGCAAAAGACTTCCTTGGACGCAGAGAAGACAGATTCTACGATGTTCCAGTACAGACAGTAGATGTTTCCATCGACGTAATTTAAATAGTTGAAATGCAAAAAGCTCCAAGCATGCCTTATCGGTGCGCTTGGAGCTTTTTGCATTATTTTTCAGCGAAATTCAATTCCCAGTCGGCTCTTCTTTCGTTAGGCATCCCAAATCTGTTTGGTGGAAAGGCCAGAAAGCAGGCGGCTGTTCTGGTTGCGTTTGACCAGATTGTTGATCCTGCGCTCCTCGTAGCCGGAACAGATCAGCTTTTCTTCTTTCGACTCGGGCTGGATAAGCGGCATCACAAAGTCCGGATCCGAGCTATCGGTGATGACGAACGTCAGGAAGGCGTAAGCGCAGATGCGGCTTTCGCCTGTGCGGACATCGGTGGCGGTCAATTTGGCGAAGGCTTCCACGGAAGTGTTGCCGCAGCCGGAAACATACGCTTCCACATAGATGGCCTCATTTTTCCGGACGGGCTGTACGAAAGCGACCAAATCGACAGTCGCGGTAAAGGAAGGTCGTTTGACGAAGTTGAATACGGCCCTTCCGCAGGCTGAGTCGAAGTGCGACATGATTTCGCCGCCGAATAGGGTATCTTTATCGTTCAAATCGTTGTAGGTCACGAATGCGGTACGGACGTTCCGCGTCTGGTTGCATGTCAGTTCTGTTTTTGTATGATTCATATCAACATTCCTTGTTTGGGTTATTTTTTTCATTGTATCATAGCTTTTTAGTTCAGAAGTGCCTTCTGGCCGCTTTTGTATTTTTCCGGTCGAGGGCTCTGGTTTGTATCCGTTTGCATAACGTTATAAAATGAACACAGAGAGGGTTTCCTACCCGAAGGAAATGTGCTTGCATCTGTCCGCCGAAACCAGCAGAAGAAAAGAGGGCTCGCCAATGAACAGAAAACTGATGCGCATGCTGATTGTTGCCGCTTATATCCTTCTCCCTGTGCTTATCGCTGCAGTCTCCCTCAGGAACAGAAGTTTCCTTTCCGCAGGACCGCCTTTTCTGGGGATCGTTTCCTATTCCTGGCTTTTGACGGGCGTCATCATCGCATCCCGGCCTAGATTCATCGAACATTATTTCAGCCTGGATAAACTGAATCGATTCCACGCCATCATGGCCGTTGTCGCCTTGTCTATCGGAGTCACCCATAAATTATGGGTGACGGCTCTTTGGGGCTGGGCATACCGCTATTCGACCATCTTTGGGGACTTGGCCATCATCTTCTTTTTGACCATCGCCGTCCTTTCTGCACTCATCATGACGAACTGGTTCGGACGAAAGAAAATCGTCAAAACGGCCAAAACAACTGTCAAAAAATATCCCATCGCCAACTACGAAAAAATGAAAGTCATCCATAACTTCAACATCCTCGCCGCCGCTTTTTTGGCTGTCCATGTCTTGACCATGACCGTGATTGTCCAGGGCGACTACCTTGCCGCCGCGGTTTTTGGAGGCTATTTCGCTTTGGCGTTTGGCATGTACATCAACCACAAATTCCTCAAACCCGCAAGACTCAAAAAAAATCTATACACCGTCACCGCCACAAAACCGGAAAAGGGCAATGTCCTGGAAGTTCATCTGAAGCCTGACAAGGGGGAAGCATTCGCTTATCAAGCCGGGCAGTTTGTCTTCCTGCGCCTCTATGACGCGCAATATTCATCAGAAGAGCATCCTTTTTCGCTGATCAGCGCCCCGCAGGATCGGGATGAAGTCGCACTGGCCATCAAGGACTCGGGGGATTATACGCACCGGATCCAAACGCTGCAGCCAGGAATCAAAGCCTCGCTTGAAGGCCCATATGGCGGTATGTGGCATGTTCAGGAAGGGATGCATGATAAAACTGTCAGTATGGTCATGTTTGCGGGAGGCATCGGCATCACGCCGATGCTGGGAATATTGGAAAACAGTGCGCGCCGGCAATTCCCGAACAGAACGGCGCTGATCTGGAGCCTGAAAAATCAGGATGAATATGGATTTACCGAGAAACTCCAAGCGTTGAAGGACACGCTTCCTGATTTCCGTTTGGTGCCATTCTTTGCCAATGAGAGCGGCTTTCTTGATGAAGGGAAAATCGAGAAGATTTTCCAGGACAATGAGATCCGATTTGAGGCTGCCGAGTACTTGTTGTGCGGTCCGCCGCCATTCATGAATGCCGTCGAAGCAGTTTTGCTGAAAAAAGGTGTTCCCAAAGACCGCATCCATTATGAAACTTTTGGTTTATGATGAAGGAGGAGATAACCATGTCCAGAAGAAAACTGAGCATGATGCTGCAAGCAGGGATAGCCGGCCTGTTATTGGTCGCATGTGCGCCTGCCACTGTTGAAGACAGCGCAACAACGAGTTCCGAAAGCGTATCGGTCAGCAGTTCAGCTGAAGATAGCGCAACGGAAAGTTCCACCACGGAAATGCGGACCTTCACGCTCGAAGAACTCAGCCAATACAACGGCAAGGATGGCCAGCCTGGTTATGTTGCCGTCGATGGAATCGTCTATGACGTCTCAAATGTGGAAGCTTGGAAAGACGGAGAACACAAGATGGGATTGACTGCCGGCAATGAGCTTTCGGAAGAAATCAACCAGTCGCCTCACGGCAAGCAGGTCCTGGAGGGGCTGCCGATCATCGGTGAATTTGTTGAGTGAGTTTTACAATAATGAAGCGAAAATGGAGCCCTCCTTGGGAGAGCTCTATTTTTCAATTAAATGGATACTGTGACAAAAAAGTGACAATGAAAAATGCCATTCTTTCTGGGACCCGCAAATTTCCGGTTGGGTTTCCAATCCAGTAAAGTGGCTCCGCAGAGCGGTTTATGGACAGTAAAAGAAGTCTTTGTTGGCAATTATTGTCCAAGGGCTCAATTTTGAACAGAATCCGAACCTTTTGGGAATGGGGTGTAAGTGCCTTCATTTTTTCGGATAAAATGCCTATACTGGTTCTTGTAGGAAAGACGGTGCTGACGCCAACGCGTTGAGGCATCGGTCTGTTCCAGAACTATTTTGAGAGGGGACAAATCATGAGAGTCGATTTAACTACTAAACCTTATAACTTGGATGCCGAGGGAATCAAGTGGGTCAAAGATACGATTGCAGGCATGTCTGTCGAAGAGAAAATCGGACAACTGTTCATCAACATGGGATCAGAACGCACGGAGGAATATTTGACTGGGGTGTTGAACAACTATCATATCGGCGGAGTCCGCTACAATCCTGGGATGGCAGAAGAAGTTTACGAACAAAATAAAATTCTGCAGGAAAACAGCAAAATTCCATTATTGATCGCTGCCAACACGGAAGCAGGCGGAAACGGCGCATGTAAAGACGGCACGTATGTCGGCGTTGAAGTGAAAATCGCCGCCACAAACGATACGAAGTACGCATACGAAATGGGCCGCGTTTCCGGTGTGGAAGCTGCTGCTATCGGCTGTAACTGGAGTTTCGCCCCGATCGTGGACATCAACCGTAATTGGCGTAACCCAATCATCGCAACACGCACGTGGAGTGGCGATGTGGATAAAACAATCGCTATGTCATTGGCATACATGGAAGGGATCCAGGAAAGTGGTATCGCACCAGCTGCAAAACACTTCCCTGGGGATGGAATCGATGAACGCGATCAGCATTTATCATTCAGCGTAAACCCGTATTCTACTGAAGAATGGGACGCTACTTTCGGTAAAGTTTACGGCACCTTGTTCGATGCCGGCTTGCCTTCCATCATGGCAGGTCACATCTCCTTGCCTGAATACGTGAAACACTTCAATCCGGCTGCTACCGTTCAAGAACAGATCATGCCGGCTACTTTGAACAAATACATCCTGACAGACTTATTGCGCGACAAAATGGGTTTCAACGGCTTGGTTGTTACCGATGCCAGCCACATGGTTGCGATGACTTCCGCCATGAAACGTCAAGATATGCTGCCGACAGCTATCGCTGCAGGTTCGGACTTGTTCTTGTTCTTCAACGATCCGGACGAAGATTTCCAATGGATGTTGGACGGCTACAACAACGGCGTCATCACGGACGAGCGTTTGGAAGAAGCTTTGACGCGTATCTTGGGTACTAAAGCTGCTTTAGGCCTGCACAAAAAAGCGAAAACAGAAATCTTGCCGGCCAAAGAAGAAGCAATGGCCAAAATCGGCTTGCCGGAAAACAAAGCAATCGCAGTTGAAGTTGCCGACAAAGCGATCACTCTGGTCAAAAATAACCAAAATATCTTCCCGATTTCACCAGAAAAGACAAAACGAGTCCTTTTGGTCAACGTTGAGGGCCACAAAGGCGGATTCGGCGCAATGATCGGCGGCGAAGCGGTTCGCCCTGTCGATACATTGAAAGGTATCCTGGAAGCTGAAGGCTTTGAAGTCTCTATTTGGGAGTCCACTGAAGAACGCATCAACAAATTACCGGAAGAGGAAAGAGCCGCTGCCGTTGCGAACGTGTATGCTCAAAAACGTCCGATCAAAGATTTGATTGCGGCTTACGATTTGGTCATCAACGTAGCTTCGGTTCAACCGAACACGGATCAACGTATCCAATGGCCAGCTTCAAAAGGGACACCGGACATTCCTTTCTATGTCCACGAAATCCCTACAATCTTTGTTTCTGTACAGGCGCCGAACCACTTGGCTGACGTGCCGCAAGTACAAACTTACATCAATACTTATGACAGCAAAGACTTCACTCTGCAAGCTCTTGTCAACAAAATGGTTGGACGTTCCGAATTTACAGGTGTTTCTCCAGTGGATGCATTCTGCGGATTCCTGGATACGCGTTATTAATCGATAAGAAAAAACTTCACAAGTCCGCACTCCGCGAGCTTGTGGAGTTTTTTTGCGGGTTTTTCAGTGCTGATGGGCCATCCTGCCAGCCGCCATTCCCGAGAACATATTTGCAAGTACCTGTCAGTGGTGATAAAATGAAAGCAAATTCATTTATCAAAAAATGAATAATAGAGCCAAAAGAGGCCCGAATGCGTATAGCCAGAGGAGGCAAAACGATGAATAACGAATTGAAGGAAAAAATCCTGAAGATTATCGAAAAGAACAACAAATTGACTGATGAAGAGGTTGCGGTCATGTTGGGCGTTGACACAGAAGAAGTGGCGATTGCCGTGAAAGAGTTGGAAGCGGACAAAATCATCTGCGGCTATCATACTTTGATCAATTGGGACAAGACCGGCGATGACGAAGTTTCTGCCATCATTGAACTGCGCGTAAACCCGCAAAGAGGATCCGGCTTCGACCGTATCGCGGAAAAAGTCTATCAATTCCCGGAAGTGGAGACTGTATTCCTGATGTCCGGCGGATTTGATTTCATGGTGCAACTGAAGAAAGCACCGATGAAGGAGATTGCGCTGTTTGTTGCTAAGCGCCTTTCTGTCATCGACGAAGTACAATCAACCACTACTCATTTCGTATTGAAACGTTATAAAGATCACGGCACATTGTTCGTGGATGAGGGTGACGACAAACGGATGGTGTTGACTCCATGAGAAATCCGATAAATGCTAAGGTGCGGGAAATCAAACCTTCCGGCATCCGGAGATTTTTTGATATTGCGAATGAGATACCCGGAGTGATTTCCTTGGGGGTAGGCGAGCCCGATTTTGATACCCCGTGGATTGTGCGTGACGAAGGCATGTATACACTCCAAAAAGGGCGCACCTTCTACACTGCCAATGCAGGTTTGGCCGAGCTGCGCCAAGAAATCTGCCGCTATCTGGAACGCCGCTACAATCTGCACTATTCCCCGGAAGATGAAACCGTTGTTACGGTAGGCGGAAGTGAAGCCATCGATTTGGCATTGCGTGCCATGTTGGACCCGGGTGATGAGGTCGTCTATGCGGAGCCGTGCTATGTCTCCTATCTTCCGTGCATCGTCTTGGCTGACGGGGTTCCCGTCGCTATCCCGCTGCAGGAGAAGAACCAATTCCGTTTGACGAAAGAAGAACTGGAAGCGGCGATCACTCCGAAAACAAAAGTGCTGATTCTTTCTTATCCCAACAATCCAACTGGTGCCGTTATGTCCAAAGAGGACTTGGAAGCGATCGCTGAAGTCATCATCGCCAACGATCTATTCGTCATCACTGATGAAATCTATAGCGAACTTTCCTATAATGGAGATCACGTCAGTATTGCCGCTTTGCCGGGAATGAAGGAACGGACTGTATACATCAACGGATTCTCGAAAGGGTTTGCGATGACCGGTTGGCGTTTGGGCTATGCAACTGCTCCACCGATCATTATGGAACAGATGATCAAAATTCATCAATTCTCCATTATGGCCGCACCGACGACAAGCCAATACGCCGGCATCGTTGCGTTGAGAAGCTGCGATGACAATGTTGCCGAGATGCGCGAAAGCTACAATCAACGCCGCCGTTATTTAATGAAAGTCCTGAAAGACTTGGGATTGCCATGTTTTGTGCCTTTTGGCGCCTTTTATATCTTCCCCAACATAACCGAATTCGGTTTGACTTCGGAGGAATTCGCTACCCGTTTGGTCCAAGAAGAAAAAGTGGCTGTTGTGCCCGGCTCGGCCTTCGGAGAGAGCGGAGAGGGTTTTATCCGCATTTCTTACGCCTATTCCATCGAGGAGCTGAAAGAAGCTTTTGGACACATAAAAAGCTTTATCGAACGCCTACGTGCAGAGAATAAAAGCAATCAATAAGTAGAAAGACTGCAAAGTTGCGTTCCTACGCAACTTTTGCGGTCTTTTTTGCTTCGTGGATTGTTAAGTGTTAAGTGCGGAAAGGGGTCTTCTGTAAGCCGCTGAGAGGGTGTTGGCGGTTGTTCACCGGGAAATCGCGTACGAATGGGGCCGAATTATCCGGAGAGAGGTGCTTTGTCGGGGATTTTGATAAAGGGGGTATCGGGTCCGGCTAATGGCCGGTTCACGGGAGATTCACAGTTTGTTGCTTTAGGGATATTTGCGCGTCCCTTTAATTTTTTATTATCAGAATGGCTATGTATCAAGCTTTTTGAACTTTTTTAAAATTTTCAAATAAAAATGGTTTACAAAATATACCCTATGGGGTATTATAAGTCCATAAGCGATTGAGAATACTTAAAGAAAAAGGAGCCATGTATGCTATTTAATTTATTCAACAGTATGCCTTCCGTTTCCACAAAGGAATTGGAAGCCAAATTAACCGAGAAACCACAAATAATCGATGTCCGTGAACCGAACGAATTCATCGGAGGACATATTCCGGGAGCAAAAAATGTTCCGTTGAGAAAAGCGGAAACATATACCCCTAAGGGTAAAGTTTATGTGATCTGCCAATCAGGTGCTCGCAGCAAACGTGCAGCGACTATCTTAAAATCCAAAGGCTACGATGTAGTCAATGTAAAAGGCGGCATGTCCGCATGGTCAGGCCCTACAAGAGGAGGAAAACTATGATGAAAATTGTTATTATCGGTGGAGTGGCAGGCGGTATGTCTGCTGCAACACGTTTGAGAAGATTGAATGAAGATGCAGAAATCATCGTATTGGAAAAAGGACCTTTCGTTTCCTTTGCGAACTGCGGCTTGCCTTACTATGTTTCAGGCGATATCCAAGAACGCAGCGATCTCTTGGTTCAAACCCCTGAGCAACTGCGCGCGCGTTTTGACTTGGATGTCCGTCCTTTCAGCGAAGCGATCGCAATCGATCCGGATAAAAAAGAAGTGACAGTCCGTTCAAAAGAGGGCGAATACCAACTGGCTTACGATAAAGTCATTTTATCTCCAGGTGCGAAACCATTCGTACCACCGGCTGAAGGTCTGTCCGAAGCCAAAAACATCTTTACGATGCGCAATGTACCGGATGTGGATGCTGTCACAGGTTTCATCCTTGAGCATAAACCGAAAAAAGCAGTCGTCATCGGAGCAGGTTTCATCGGACTTGAGATGGCTGAGAGCTTAGCGCACCGCGGTCTGGCTGTGACGATCGTCGAAAAAGCACCGCATGTCTTGCCTCCTTTCGATGAAGAAATGGCTGCTTACTTAGCGGACGAATTGAAAGCAAACGGCGTGACACTGTATACAGGAGTTGCGGCTACAGCTTTCCAGAATGAAGGCAAAACCATCGTGCTGGAAAACGGCGTGACACTGGAAAGCGATTTGACCATCATGTCAGTCGGTGTCCAACCTGAGAACAGCCTGGCAATCTCGGCGGGTATCGAAACAGGTATGCGCGGCGGTATTTTGGTCGATGAAAACTATGAGACCAGCAAAAAAGACATCTATGCAGTCGGTGACGCAATTATCGTGAAGCAACAAATCACGGGTGAAGATACCATGATTGCATTGGCTTCACCAGCGAACCGTCAAGGACGTCAAGTAGCTGATGTCATCAGCGGTTTGAACAGAAAAAATAAGGGCAGCATCGGAACCGCAATCGTGCGGGTGTTCGGCTTAGCCGGTGGTTCCACTGGTTTGAATGAACGCCAATTGCAGTTGTCAGGAAAAGAGTACGCAGTCGTGCATATCCAAGGAAAGAGCCATGCCGGGTACTATCCGAATGCATCCGCAATCGTCCTGAAATTGATTTTCCATCCGAAAACCGGTGAAATTTACGGAGCGCAAGCTATCGGAGCAGATGGCATAGACAAACGTATCGACATCATCGCTACAGCAATCAAAGGGAATTTGACGGTCCATGATTTGCCGGAATTGGAATTCACATACGCACCTCCGTTCGGTTCAGCCAAAGATCCAGTCAATATGGCCGGCTACGCAGCCATGAACATCATCGAAGGCGTTTCTGAAACCATCCAATGGTATGAATTGGAAAAGATGCAGGAAGCTGGCTATCAACTGTTGGACGTCCGCGGTGAGGGCGAAATCGCAAGACTAGGAGCCTTGAAGGGCGCCATCAACATCCCAGTCGATGATTTACGCGCACGTATCGGAGAATTATCGAAGGAAACACCGATCATCGTCAGCTGCCAAAGCGGCTTACGCAGCTATATAGCAGAACGTGTATTGAAACAAAATGGATTTACAGTCAAAAATTTAGATGGTGCATTCAGCTTATATGCAACCGTCAGACCAGAAAAGGTGGTAAAATAATATGTATCAATCAATTACAATGCCGGAATTCGAACAATTATGGAAAAAAACTCCTGTCAAACTAGTGGACGTACGTGAAGCGGACGAATTTGCACATGCGCACATCGACGGCGCCATCTCTATGCCTTTGAGCGGTTTAGAAGACACTGCCGATCAATTGGATAAGGATGAAAATTACTATGTTATGTGCTTGAGCGGTGCACGTTCAATGGCAGCTTGCCAATATCTTGCTTCAAAAGGCTACAAAGTGACCAACGTAATGGGAGGTATTTCGGCCTGGAGGGGTGAAGTTGTGTGAACCAATACAACAAAAATATAATCAACCGCATTAAGCGTGCGGAAGGACAGATGCGTGGCATACTTGCCATGATGGAAAGCGGGAAGGACTGTTCCGACGTCGTGACGCAGTTGTCCGCAGTCCGATCCAGCATCGACCGTGCTATGGGCATCATCGTCGCGGAAAATTTGGTATCCTGTGTGAATGACCAGGAGAAGGATGGCATGTCCAAGGAAGAAAGCGTCCAACAAGCAATCAATCTGTTGGTGAAGAGCAGATAGAGCGAGAGCGTGATGAATCGCGTTTAGACACCCGTACGTTGGAGTAACCTGCTGCCGTTCACCTCATTTGTGGACGACAGCAGGTTGCGAAACGGGAGTGGTGTCTGCGATTCAGAACGCATTTGCGAGAGCGCGTGTTTGATAGAGCGTAACAAATATAAGCAGGGGCTGTCTCGAGATGAGATGGTCGCTGCTTTTTTGTTGTCCGCCATCAATATGCGGGCCGCTGCCGCTGACCGGAGGAGAGCAGCTGGAGCAATCGCCAGCTCCGGCGAAGCCTCCGTTCACCGGAGCAGAGCGTGGAACTGCAGCTGGCCGGAGCACACATGCAAAAAAATGAATACCACACTCCAACACACAATTATTTTGTCTCCATTCCCCATTCTGATACACTGGATTTGAAGAAGTTTTTATATTCTGGATGTGCAACGCTTCGCTATCAGAGAGGGTGTTTCAGTTGGGAAAAATCATAGAAGTAAAAGGCTTATCAAAGCGTTTCGGAGATGTGCAGGCGGTCAAGGACATCGATTTCCATGTGAATGCCGGCCAGCTTTTTGCATTTTTGGGGCCGAACGGAGCGGGCAAGTCAACGACGATCGATATTATCTGCACGCTGCTGCAGGCGGACAGCGGGGAAGTCAGGATCAACGGTTATACTTTGGGGAAGGATGACTTTGCGATCCGCGCTGATATAGGCGTAGTCTTCCAAACAAACTTGTTGGACAAACTGCTGACCGTTAAGGAAAATCTTGAGGTGAGAGGGAGCTTTTACGGATTGTCCAAAGCTGATTGGGAATCGGCATTCCTCCGAGCAACCAAGGCTGCCGGGGTAACGGATTTTTTGGACAGGCCGTACGGAAAGCTGTCCGGGGGCCAGAAGCGGCGAGCGGATATCGCGCGGGCTTTGATCAATACGCCAAAGATTCTCTTTTTGGATGAGCCGACGACCGGATTGGATCCCCAAACCCGCAAGAATGTTTGGGATACGATCCGGAAACTCCAGGCGGAGCACGGGATGACGATTTTTCTGACGACGCATTACATGGAGGAGGCAGCCAACGCAGATTATGTCGTCATCATCGATGAAGGAGAAATCATTGCGGAAGGGACCCCGGATGCGCTGCGGGAAAGATACAGCTCTGACGTATTGAAGCTGCGCACCGAAGCTTTTGCCGAGGTGCGCCGCATTTTGGATGCTCATCAGGCGCAATACGAGGTGCGACAAGATCTTTTCCGTGTGAAATTAGGCAAAACATTGGATGCGCTGCCCATTCTGGAGCAATGCAAACCTTACCTGACTTATTTTGAAGTGGTGGCGGGTTCCATGGATGATGCCTTCATTGCGATAACAGGAAAGCAGGTGCAGGAATGATACCGATTGTTGGGCGCAACATCAAAATATTTTTCAGGGACAAGGCGAATGTCTTCTTTTCCCTGTTGGCGGTGCTGATCATCATCGGACTCTACGTCTTTTTCTTGGGTAAAAATTTGACGAGCGCTTTGGGGGATTCGGTGGGCGCGCAGTACGTCATGGACAGTTGGATCATGTCCGGTGTCATTTCGGTTTCCGGGGTCACGACGACCATGGGGGCATTCGCCGTCATGATCGATGACCGGGCTAATAAAATATTGAAGGACTTCACGGTCTCGCCGATCCGTTCGAGCAGGTTGGCGGCAGCCTATATCCTGAGTTCGGTGGTGGTTGGCTTCATCATGAGTCTTGTTACGTTCGTGTTGGCGGAAGCGTACATCTTCCTCAACGGAGGGGAATTGTTGGCTCCGTTTGCCACGCTGAAGATGCTCGGCTTGATCCTGCTCACCGTGTTGACGAGCAGTGCGATCGTCTATTTCCTGACTTCCTTCTTCCAAAGCCAGAACGCTTTCGCGACCGCCAGCACGATCCTTGGCACCATCATCGGCTTCCTTGCCGGGGTTTATGTGCCGATCGGACAGTTCTCGGATAGTGTGCAGACAATCATTAAACTGTTCCCGATGACCTATTCGGCTTCCTTGATGCGGCAAGTGATGATGGAGGAACCTTTGGTAATTTTTTTCGAAGGGGCTCCGGTCGAAGCGTTGGATGCCTTCAAACTGATGATGGGGCATACGATCCGCTTCGGGGAATCCGCAGTGACGCCCTTCACTAGCATCCTGATCCTGATCGGCACAGCGCTGTTGCTTTACGCCCTGTCCATCCTGAACATCTCCAGAAAAGCGAAATAAGCAAAGAACCGCGGGCGCTCAATGCCCGCGGTTCTTTTGATCAAAACAGGTTTTTGATTTTCTCGATGTTTTTGATGATGACGGATGTGGTGCCATCAGGGTTATTGATGAATTCCACAACTTCCGGATCTTTGTAAAGCTCTAGCGGGATGCTGATTTCGATGCCGTTATCGAGTCGGAATTTTTGTTTGGAATATTTCGGCCCGGCGACTGCCGCTTCCGCCGGGGCCCGATCGACATAGCCCAATTCCTCGACCTGTTCGAAATATTTCTGTTTTTTGGCGAAGTTATCGCCGAACAAGGCTTCAGCGATTTTTTCGTTATCGATGAGGTTATCTTCCTGCATGCTCGTGACGATGGCTTCCTTCGTTTCGGCCAACACTTGGAATTCTTCGTCGTTGAAGGCTTTGCTTGTCTTTTGGACAGCTTTCTTGATGATCGAGATGTTCTCCTTCAGGCTCGGTTTCGGCGTGTCTTCTAGGAACATTTCCGTGAAGTAGTTCACCTTTTCGCCGAGTTCAGCAATCATGTGCTTTTTCTCGATGACATGGTATACCATCTGATCCAGATTCACCACGAGGCCTTCCTGGATGGCTTGCCTTTGCGAAGGCAGGATGGCGCGGTTCAAGATGATCTGATTGGTCAGGACGTCCCCTTCGTAGGAGACAAAATGCGTATAGCTGTCTGAGTAATTCAGCTTGAACACACCAAGGCACGGTACCTCATCCAATTCAAAATGAGCAATCAGCAGATCCGCGGGTGGGATTTCGGGATTCAATTTGGTCACATTGAAGAATTTTTCCGACAAGGCTTTCGTGCCTTCGACAAAATCGCTTTGGCAATTTTTGAATAGGGCAGCCATCGGATTGTCCTCTTCCAAAATCCCGTCCTTCATGCTGTCGGAATCTTCGACTTTTGCGACCATTGCCTCGATGTATTCGATCATCATGCGCTCTGACGTATCCAGGCCCGCATAGGAAAAAATCGGTTCATTCGTGTTGATGTCCAAAATGTGTAAAATGGCTTCTTTAATGCGTATCAATTTTTTCAACCTCCGTTTTCGTTCACGCTTATCAGTATCCCACAAAATCGCCCTTCGGACAAAGCAAAATTATTAGCTTCCTATTTATCCAGGCATCGCATATAATGGTGGTATTTGAAAAAAGTAAAGGAATGGAGGGTTGGAATGTCTCAATATAAATCCGGTGTGCTGTTTACCGTTGTAGGGGCTTTGTTGTGGGGGATTTCGGGGACCAGCGGGCAGTTTCTGCTGCAGCATTGCGGGTTGACCTCCGGCTGGCTGGTCGCCGTCAGGATGTTGATGGCCGGCCTGATCTTGTTGGTGCTGTGCTACAAGAAAGAAAAGGGCACCATCTTTCGGGTCTGGAAAGACAAGCGGGACCGATTGGACATATTCCTGTTCGCGGCTTTGGGACTGTCGTTCTGCCAATACACTTATTTTGCGACCATCAGCCATTCGAATGCGGGAACGGCTACAGTCCTGCAATTTTTGGCACCGGTCCTGATCATGGTTTACCTTTCCGTCAAGAACAGAAAATTACCGCGGCCAGCTGAGATGACAGCCATCATTTTTGCCGTCGCCGGCATTTTTCTGTTGGCCACACATGGCCGATTCGACAGTCTGTCCACATCGCGGGAAGCATTGACGTACGGACTCTTGTCGGCTGTGGCTGTCGTCATCTACAATCTCCAGCCTGCCCGTCTGATCAACACCTATGGGACGCTGCTGTCATTGGGATGGGGGATGCTGATGGGGGGCATTCTGCTTTCGATTGTCTACCAGCCCTGGCGGATCATCGGCACATGGGACATCGCTGCGTTTGTTTCTCTGCTGGTTATCATCCTGTTGGGGACTGTCCTTTCCTTCAGCCTCTATCTGGAAGGGGTGCAGCGCATCGGCGCAACGGTTGGAAGCCTGCTTTCATCGGCCGAACCGCTTTCTGCAACGTTCCTTTCCGTTTTTTGGCTGGGGACCAGTCTGCACTGGACGGATCTGGTCGGTATCGCCTTGATCCTGTCGACCGTATTCTTGTTGACGCTGAAACCAAAACCATTGAAGTCGAGCGAGGCTATCCAAATCGATCCGAATATCTGAATTTTTACAAAAACGTGATGCTGAAAAGCATCACGTTTTTGCATTCCACAGCGTCTTAATTTCTAAATGCGGGCATTTGTTCTATAATGAAGACAGGTAAATGTCAGTTTATGAGGATGGTCAGTTCAGAAATGAGGGGCTAATAGTGAAAAAAACGAAGATAGTCTGCACAATCGGACCAGCCAGCGATTCCGTCGATGTGTTGGTAAGGATGATGAACAGCGGTATGAATGTGGCGCGGCTGAATTTTTCCCATGGCGAACATGAAACGCATCTGGTCAGCCTGAACAATGTCAGGGAAGCTGCGCGGTTGGCGAACAAAAATATAGGCATCATGCTGGATATCCAAGGCCAAAAAATCCGGACAAACAAAATGACGGATGACGCCGTTACATTGGTTTCCGGGGAGTCGGTAATCATCAGCATGGAGCCGGTGCTCGGAACAAAAGAAAAATTCTCTGTCACTTATCCGAAGTTGATTGATGATGTGACGATCGGCATGCACATTCTGATCGATGACGGATTATTGGTTCTCGAGGTCACTGATATCAATTATGAAGCCAAAGAAATCGTAGCCATAGTCCAAGTGGACGGTATCCTGAAGAATTCAAAAGGAATCAATGTTCCTGAAGCCAAATTCAGCATGCCCGGCCTGACGGAAAAAGATGCTGCCGATATCCGCTTCGGGGTGAAGCAGGGAGTGGACTTCATTGCCGCTAGCTTCGTCCGCCGGGCCAGCGATATACTGGAAATTGTCGAAATACTTGAAGAAATGGATGCGACAGATACGCAGATCATCGCAAAAATCGAAAACCAGGAAGGCGTCCAGAACGCCGAAGAAATACTCAAAGTGTGTAGCGGCTTGATGGTTGCGCGCGGCGATTTGGGTGTGGAAATCAACGGGGGCGATGTGCCGATTGTCCAAAAAGATCTGATCCGGAAGTGCAACCTGCTAGGAAAACAAGTCATCACTGCCACTCAGATGTTGGATTCCATGCAATGGAACCCTCGTCCGACGCGAGCAGAGGCGAGCGATGTCGCGAATGCGATTTTCGACGGGACCGATGCGATCATGCTTTCCGGTGAGTCGGCTGTCGGCAAATACCCAGTCGAAACCGTAGCGATGATGGCGCGGATCGCGGAACGGACGGAAGAAGCCCTGGAGGCAAATGGCGGCAATCTGTCCACACTGACCTTGTTCGATAAGGCATCGGTTACCGAAGCAATCAGCCAAGCTGCAGCGCGTACGGTCATGAATTTGGGCATCAAGACGATTGTAGCGGCAACCAGCTCTGGGCATACGGCCCGCATGATTTCCAAATACCGGCCGAAAGCGAATATTTTGGCGGCAACCTACAGCGAAAGGGTGCAGAGAGGGCTGACGCTAGTCTGGGGGGTTCAGTCTTTCGTCATCGAAGAGCCTGAAAATGTTGACGATATGCTGAATAAGGTAACCGCATTGGCGAAAGAAAAAGGATTTGCGCAACCTGGAGACGCCATCGTCATCACAGCTGGGACGCCGATAAAAGAAAGCGGCACGACCAATCTGATGAAGATCGAACGGATACCCGATTGAATGCAAAACACTGAGCAGATCGGTTTTTTGTATTGGGATTGGATTTATACTAAGAGATTCCCCGCCAAAACCTATTTGGAGGGGTAAAATGTCCAAGGGCAACAAGAGATTGCCCGCCAAAAACCATTTGGCGGGGTAAAACATCAGCGGATAATAAGAGATTCCCCTTCAAAACCACTTTGGCGGGGAATTCCACCGCCAAACCACAGAAAGAGGCAGCCTCATTTCGAGGCTGCCTCTTTCTGTTAATGATTGATTAGGAAATGATCTGGTAGTCTTCCAATTTCGTTTTGACTGACTCGATGTGCTCTTTCACGCGTTCCGGTGCCGGTCCGCCGGCCACATTTCTGCGGATGACGCATTCCTTCAGGTCAACCTTCTTGTAGATGGCTTCATCAAAAGCGTCCGAGTGTTTTTTGTACATCTCCAACGGGAAGTTTTCCAGCGTCAGGTTTTGTTCCTCGCACTCCTTAAGGATATTTCCGGTGATCTGGTAAGCGTCACGGAAAGGGATGCCTTTTTCGACCAGGAAGTCGGCACAGTCTGTTGCATTCAGATAGCCTTTTTGCGAAGCCGTCAGCATGGCTGCTTCAATCACGTCCATATCGTTGAGCATTGCGGGCAGGATTTCCAGACAGAATGTGACCGTGTCGATCGCTTCGAACAGCAATTCTTTCTCTTCCTGCATGTCTTTGTTGTAGGCGAGCGGCAAGCCTTTCATCAAAGTCAAAACGCCAATCAAGTCGCCGAAGACACGGCCGGATTTGCCGCGCAGCAATTCAGCGATGTCCGGATTTTTCTTCTGCGGCATGATGCTGGATCCGGAAGAGAACGTATCCCGGATTTTCACAAAGCCGAATTCCTGTGATGACCAGATGATGACTTCTTCAGCCAGACGGGAAATGTGGACCATGATGATCGACATATCCGCCAACATTTCCAAGGAATGGTCGCGATCGGATACGCCATCGAGACTGTTCCGGGAAAAATCCTTGAAGCCGAGTGCTTCAGCAGTGAAGGCGCGGTCCAACGGCAAGGTTGTAGTCGCAAGAGCGGCACTGCCCAGCGGCATATAATGCAGAACCCGTTCTTTGGCATCATCCAAACGGGACTTGTCCCGCAGGAACATCTCCGTGTAAGCCATCAGGTGATGGGCAAAAGTGATCGGTTGTGCCCGTTGCAGATGGGTATAACCAGGCATGATCGTTTCCAGATGTTGTTCGGCTTTTTCGCTCAGTGCGAGGGCAACGTTGGCAGCAAGGCTGGACAGATGCTCCAACGCAGATACAGAATACAACTTCAAAGCAGTCGCTACTTGATCGTTCCGGCTCCTTCCCGTGTGGACCTTCTTGCCGATAGCGCCAAGGCGACGCGTCAGTTCCGCCTCCAGGAAGCTGTGGATATCTTCCTCCGAAAAATCGATGTTGAGATCGCCATCCTGCAGTTCATCATTCATTTTGCCCAGTTCATTGACGAGGGCCTCCGCTTCTTCGCGGGGAATGATTTCGGTTTTGCCCAACATTTTTGCGTGAGCGATACTTCCGGCGATATCCGCATAGACCAGCCGGGCATCCGCATCGATGGATGAATTGAATTCAAATGCTCTTTCATTCATGGAACCGTGATAATTATTTGACCAAATTGCCATAATTTCCTCCTCGACAGGGTTTTTTCTTGATGTGGATTGCCACACTCAGACCCTGACTCTTTTCGATAGTATTTTTACATTTCAGTGTTGCTGCTCTTTTCTTTTGCTTCTGTCAATTGTACAACTGTTTTGAATGCAACTTCAATCCCTTTTTGCAACTGCGCATAATCTGTCCATTCTTCCGGTGTATGGCTGATGCCGTCTTTGCTGGGGACGAAAATCAATCCAGTGTCAGTGAAACCCGCGAATATCATGGCGTCATGACCGGCACCGCTGACCATTTTCCGATAGCGCAGGCCCAGTTTTTCGCAATTTTCGATCAGCAACGATTGGATATCCGCTGACATCTCGACCGGATCCGCATAGAGCAACTCCTCTGTACTGAAAGAGATGCCCGGTATTTCCGCATCAGCCACAAGCTGCCCGATTTTCCGGAGGATGCGCTGGATGGTACCGCTATTGGCGGAACGGATGTCCACCGTGAAAACAACCTGATTCGGGATGACATTGGCGCCGTTCGGGAGGACGTCCAGTTTTCCGACAGTCAAAACCGGCCTATCGGGTTCACCCAAAACCATTCCAGGCAGTTCCTTCAATATGGATACTGCCGCCGCGAGGGCATCAGCCCGGCCTTCCATCGGGGTAGTTCCCGCATGTCCGGATTTCCCTTTTACCGTGATGCGGATTTCAGTCATGCCGACGATCGTTTGGACAATGCCCACATCCTGAGCTGATGCCTCCAATAAAGGCCCCTGTTCGATATGCAATTCCAGGAAGGCTTTCACATCATTTCCGGTACGCAGCGCCGAACCGATGTCAGCAGCGTTGAACCCCAGTTTTCCCATCGCTTCAGCTGCGGAAAGGCCGGCACTGTCCTTCATTTCGTTCAGATCAGCAGGGCTGATTTGACCGGCTATCATACGGGAACCCAGCACGCCGCCTCCGAAGCGGGAACCTTCCTCTTCAATCATGGCAATGACTTCGAGCGGGTATTGGGGTTCTAAGCCATACTCCTGGAACAAAGCAGCCACTTCAAGTCCGGTGACGACGCCGGCGGGGCCATCGAAAGAGCCGCCATTCGGGACACTGTCAAAATGTGAACCGATGATGACCGCAGGCGCATTTTTCAACGCACCTTCCAGTCTTCCGTAAATGTTTCCGACCGCATCTTCCCGGACAGCAAGGCCGAGTTTATTCATTTCCTGTTTGATGTAATGGCGGGCAGCCGCATCCTCCTTACTATAGGAAAGTCTGGTCGTTCCGTGACCGGGAGTTGCAGTAAAGCGCGCAAGTGACTCGATGTGGGTCTGGATGCGGTGCTTATTTGCCTTAAACATATTTATTCGTACCCCTCCTTTTTTAATGCTACCTATTCGAAAAAGTTTATGCAAACGCAAGTATTCTCATTCTTTTTTAATTTTATTTTCTATATTGAATCCTAGAGCAAAAACGTCCAAAAAGCAAGGGAAATCAAGGATTTTCATGATAAATGGAGAATAAAAATGAGCTGCTGCATTGAAAAATGCCGCAAATCGTGATTGACAGAGGGATAACAGCACGTTACAATAGCATTAATTTATTTTTAAATGTGAATTTGGTGAAAAAAATCATCGAATAGCAATAAAAGGCACGGAGGGATGAGAAGGATGTACGGCTATAAGGACATGTATATGTGTTGCGGGAAAGAGAAGCTTGTGCATTGTGCGCTCATTTGAATAGCCTTTATGGGAAGTGTCTGCAGGTTCGGCTGATCGACTGTGATGGAACGATCACTGATTGGTATGAAGCCCTCCGAAACAACAATAAGGGTTACAATGCGCATGCGTGTATCGCTATACATATGTGCTTTTTTTGTACGCTAACAAAATAATAAAGGGAAGTGTGCGCCGATCATGACCGCACTTCATTAGAAAAAAATGTGACGGGAGGAATAATGGATGAAACCGATTATAGGAATTGGAGGCAACCACCTGACTGCTGAACTCGGCAACCAGATGGAAAAAACATACACACCGCAAGGATTTATCGATGGCGTACAAGTAGCAGGAGGGATTCCGCTCGTGATTCCGATCAGCGATCCGATGGATGCGGAGCACTACATCAACGCCGTGGACGGGTTGATTTTGGCGGGCGGCCAGGACGTATCCCCGATTCTTTATGATGAGGAGCCGACGCACCGGTTGGGTGTCACGCATCCGGCGAGGGATGCTTTTGAGATCGCTTTGGCCAGAGAGGCTTACAATCAATGCAAACCGATTTTTGCGGTGTGCCGCGGGATGCAGCTGATCAATGTCGCTTTTGGCGGAAGCCTGCATCAGGATATCAGCCAGCTGGAAGAGTATGATGTCCAACATGACCAAAAAACGAACATCCAATACGCTTCCCATTCGATTTCGATTGCCCCGAATAATTTCTTGCGTTCCTTTTTAGGGGAGAAGCATCTCGTCAACTCTTTCCATCATCAGGGCATCAAGGAATTGGCGGAGCCTTTTGAGGCCATCGCTTGGAGCTCGGATGGGTTGATTGAAGCCTTCCAAGCAAAAGAAAGAAGCCAAAATATCTTTGCGGTTCAGTGGCATCCGGAATTTATGCTGGCCTCTTCTCAGAAAATGCAATATTTCTTTGATGAAATCGTCTTCCTGGCGGGAACAGGCATCCATTATCAAGACAACGTGATCCATTATTGAGAATCGTTCAGAAACCTGCGGCCATCCGGTTGCTTGGTTTCTGAACTTTTTTGTTCATGCGCCTCTGCTAAAAAATAGCTAAAGAGCGCGGTATGGATTAAAATAGATGTAAGAAGAACGCAAATGGTAGCTGGGAGGCCAAATTTATGAAACGTGTACCGAACATCCTGACGCTGATACGCCTGTTTTTGATCCCATTTTATTTGATGGTCTTCTATTCCGATACGGCGCATCCGGTCCGTTGGGCGATGATCATTTTTCTGGTGGCCAGCCTTACCGACATCATCGATGGCTACATCGCCCGGAAATATGATGCCATCACGAAATTCGGACAGGTGGCTGATCCGTTTGCGGATAAAGTGATGCAGATTTCTGTCCTGTACACCTTGATGGACATCGGATATATCGAAAATTGGTTTTTCCTGATCGTATTGATCAAAGATGGCCTGCAGATATTGCTGGGTGTGGCTCTGCTGAATGTCGAGCCGAAGATCATCGTGCCTGCGAATGTATTTGGAAAGGCCACGACCGTCCTGATTTTTGCCACAATCCTGCTTTCTTTGTTCCGTCTGCCGGGATTGATTTATCTGCAGCTGTTCGTCGGGGGATGGGCTGTCGTCACTTTCTCCCAGTATGCCTATCACGTCTGGCAAGCATGGAAAAAAAACAAATCCGTCAAGTTGGATAATCAGTGATCAAAAAAACGACGAGTCTCCTCGTCGTTTTTTCTATAGAGTCGGATAAGCCTTTACGATATAGGCTTTGATGCGGTCAACGGCTTCCTGAAGGACTTCCTCCGATTCGGCGAACGGAATCCTCAAGTAGCCTTCGCCCATTTTTCCGAAAGCGGAACCTGGCGTCAGCGCTACGTGGGTTTCCGTCAAGATTTCCATCGCAAAATCATAAGAGGACTTGCCGAATGCCTTGATATTCGGGAAAGCATAGAAGGCGCCTTCCGTCTTCAAGCAGTGGAAGCCAGGGATCTGGTTCAAGCCATCGACAATGATGTTGCGGCGACGGTCATATTGTTCCAGGAAATAACGGACATCATTCTGCGGTCCGGTGATTGCAGCGATTGCGGCTTCCTGGATGAAAGGAGGAACGCAGAATCCGATGCCTTCCCGGAACTCGGCCATGCGATCGATGGCTTCATGATTGCCGACGACATAGCCGATCCGCCAACCCGTCATCGCATAGGTTTTGGACAAGCTGTTCACCACGAAATGATTTTCTTTTGCGCCGGGTATCTGGAACAGGCTGAAATGTTTCTTGCCATCGTAAATAAGGCTTTCGTAGACTTCATCCGACAGAATCGCGATCTGATGGCGATCGGCCAAGGCCACGATGGCTTCCATATCGGTCGGATCAAGGATCGAACCCATCGGATTATTCGGGGTATTCAGAATGATCAAGCGCGTTTTGTCGGTCAGTACTTGCTCGATGTCAGCAGCCTGCATCTTGAATGAGTTTTCTTCGTAGACGGGCACTGGGACGACGTTGGCTCCCAAAAGCATGATTTGTCCGAGGTAATTCGGATAGCTCGGATCGGCGATGATCACCTCGTCGCCTGGATTCAGGATTGACATCATCACATGCAGAATGGCTTCCGTTCCGCCGAAAGTCGCCATGACTTCATTTGGTTCGAAGGGGATGCCGGTCTGGTCCGTGTATTTTTTTGCAACGGCTTGCTGAAAAGCGAGCTCACCGACGTTCGGGCCGTAGTGCGTATGATCGGCGGCGATGGCATCCTGCCCGGCTTTTTTGATGTATTCGGGGGTTTCGAAATTCGGTTCCCCCATCGTCAGCATCAGCGTGTCATCGAATTGGGCGGCCAATTTTGCCATTTTTCGGATGCTGGATGCGGGATAGTTTTTGGATAGTTCAGACCAATGGTACATATATGTTTGCTCCCTCTATTCGATTTTTTCTTCTATCTTATCAGATAATCTCTGACTATCCTAGTGTCGGGAGCGGGAGAGAGCGTGTATAAGCGGGCCGAGGGGCGCAAAAAAGAAAGACAAAGATAATTTTCTGAAAAGTTGCATTCAGCCAGACTGTTTTTGGTATAATGAAAGGATGGATACAAAAAACAAAACGACTTTTCCTTTTCTGCAATGGGATGGCCTATTTTACGAGTAACCTGAATAATAGGTTTGGAAGCCGGAATTTGTAATAACAATTTAGGAGCACAAGGATGTCAGATCAGAAGATTTATTTATTATTGACGGATACAGGGTCGATGTTGACTCGGACCATCAAACTGTTTACGAGAAAAAAATACAATCACGTATCCTTGGCGTTTGATGCAGCGTTGGCGGATACCTTCAGTTTCGGCCGCAAGAAAGCCAATAACCCTTTTATAGGAGGGTTCATACACGAAGATGTGACATCTGATTTCTACAGCCCGGCTAAATGCGCGGTGTATGCATTGACGGTGTCAGAGGAACAGGCGACAGTGATGAGAGGCTATGTTTCTTCATTCGAAAAGGACAAGGAAAAGTACCATTATAACCTGCTGGGGCTATTGCCTGCTCTGTTCAATAAGGAATGGGACAGGGAAAATTATTATTTTTGTTCACATTTTGTTTCGACTGTTTTGGTGGAGGGGGGCGTACTGCAAGCCAATAAGCCCGTGACGCTGATGAGGCCGGCAGATATTTTGGAAGCATTGCCGTTTGTACCTTTGTATGAAGGGATTCTTGGTCATTTCAACGAGCTGTCCATGAGTCCAGCCGAGCAAGGTTTGGTATATGAATCCGAGTTGATTATCGAATCGATTGATCCGGATAATGCTGACCTCCGCTTTCCGGAAACCTTCTCGCCTGCCCCTGTCCTTTAGTCAGCACAAGGATTTGAGATAAGTGGCAAGAATATGAAAGAAAAATAAAATCATTGACTTATTTCTAATTTAGATTTAATATTTAGGGAAAGATAATGAAAGGAGTTGCAGCATGATGAGAAGAACGGACGCACACAGTACAGCAGCTTGCCATGCTGCAAACACTTTATTAGTCATTATTATGCCCTAGGATTCAAACTATTCAATTAGTTGAGTCCTATTCTTAGTGAATCAGGGCTCGACGCAAGCTGAAGCCCTATATCACATGAGGGCTTCTTTTTTATAAATATAAGGAAAAAAAGGGGAGACAGCAATGCGTAGTGATAAAATCAAAAAGGGAATAGATAAAGCACCACATCGTTCCTTGTTGCGAGCGACCGGACAAATCAGGGAAGAAGGGGACATGGACAAACCGTTCATAGCTGTCTGCAATTCCTATACAGATATCGTGCCTGGTCACGTGCATTTGAGAGAATTAGGCGATATCGCCAAAGAAGCGATCCGTGAAGCCGGCGGGATTCCTTTTGAATTCAACACGATTGGTGTCGACGACGGGATCGCGATGGGACACATCGGGATGCGCTACTCATTGCCATCACGCGAAATCATTGCCGATGCCGCTGAAACGGTCATCAACGCACATTGGTTCGACGGTGTTTTCTACATCCCGAACTGCGATAAGATTACTCCGGGTATGCTTTTGGCGGCTGTCCGCACCAATGTTCCGGCGATTTTCTGCTCAGGCGGCCCGATGAAGGCTGGACTTTCAGCTACCGGACAGGCTTTGACATTGTCATCCATGTTTGAAGCGGTCGGTACTTTCAAAGAAGGCAACATGACCCAAGAAGAATTCTTCGACATGGAAGCCAACGCTTGCCCAACATGCGGTTCTTGTGCGGGGATGTTCACCGCCAACTCGATGAACTGTTTGATGGAAGTATTGGGATTGGCATTGCCATACAACGGTACTGCTTTGGCAGTCAGTGACGAGAGAAAACAACTGATCCGCGAAGCGGCTTTCAAACTGATGGACTTGGTCGAAAAAGACATCAAGCCGCGCGACATCATCACTGCTGATGCAATCGATGATGCCTTCGCCTTGGATATGGCGATGGGCGGTTCTACGAATACGGTGCTGCATACATTGGCTTTGGCGAAAGAAGCCGGAATCGACTATGACATGAACCGCATCAATGAGATTGCGGAAACAACCCCGTACCTATCGAAAATCGCACCGTCATCTGCTTTCTCCATGCATGATGTGCATGAAGCAGGCGGCGTTCCGGCGATCATGAATGAATTGATCAAACACGGCAACCTGCACCCGGACCGTATCACGGTCACCAGCAAGACGATCCGTGAAAATGTCGCAGGACACGAAATCAAGAACGAAGAAGTCATCCATAAATACGAAAATGCCTATTCTCCGGTCGGTGGTTTGTCCATCCTGAACGGGAATATCGCTCCTTTCGGCGGCGTCATCAAAGTGGGTGGCGTGGATGCCGACATCAAAAAATTCGTCGGTAAAGCGATCTGCTTCAGCAGCCATGATGAGGCAGTGGAAGCGATCGATAACCGTACCGTCAAAAAAGGACATGTCGTCGTCATCCGTTATGAAGGCCCTAAAGGCGGCCCTGGAATGCCGGAAATGTTGGCACCAACGTCTTCCATCGTGGGACGCGGCTTAGGCCGCGATGTTGCCCTGATCACGGATGGCCGCTTCTCCGGTGCCACACGCGGTATCGCGATCGGACATATCTCTCCCGAAGCAGCTTCAGGCGGCCCAATCGGCTTGATTGAAGACGGCGATGAGATCGTCATCGATCTGGAGCACCGTACGATCAACGTAAGCGTTGCTGATGAAGTCCTGGAAGAAAGAAAGAAAAAACAGACACGCTTCATGCCGAAAGTGAAGACAGGCTGGTTGGCACGTTACGCTGCCTTGGTTACATCAGCCAATACCGGCGGCGTACTGAAGACACCGGAAGAACTTTTTGCAGAATTTGAATAGAACAAAAAAAATCCACGCCGGATGCTCTGGCGTGGATTTTTTTAACATATAGGAATTTATAAAATTTTCCAGAGTGAAAAGTGCATCACCGTAGGTGTTTCACAAGTTTGCAAAATGTTTCATGCACCTAAAATGATGTCTAGCTTCACGGGTTAGCCCTTCGGAAAGGATAAAGGAACCCCTTGTCTCTACGAGCCAAGGATACTATTCGACTAACCTGCTGACGCAGGAAGTCTCTCAGCATATTGCGCTCTTCGATGCTCAGTTGCATGGGACTCTTAGGGATTCATCCCTTAGAGCCCCAGTACAAGGTGACCGTAGGGAACGTTGCGAGGACAGATTTCCTAAATTTCTTTCAGGGCTGAACGAACCCGTTCAGCTTTTCTTGTTGATTTGGAATTCAGTTCATACGGTTACTGTTGACCTGTTATTCTTCGTCGCGGCCCAGGGCAACCTGCATCTCTCGGACGGTCTTTCTGTCCAAGTTGAAGATGAACTTGAAGCAGATGAACATGATGATGTAACCGATCAATGGGAACAGCGCAGCCATATCGCGGATGGCAAGTGAGGTTCCGGCGGTCCAGGTCATAGCGTCCTTAACATCCAGTGTTGGAATCAAGATGGCGATGGCTGCAGGGATGAATGATTGGCCGAAACCTTGTGCGACTTTGCGTAGCATAGAGTAAGTAGCATAAATGGAACCTTCATTGCGGATGCCGGTCTGCCATTCCTGATAGTCGATCGCGTCAGCAACCATTCCCCAAGTGTAGATCGTTGACCCGAAGGCGAAGCTGTTTGCGATGATCTGCATCGCGATCCAAAGAATCGGATTTTTGATTTCGACCAAGTAAAGGAAGGCGTACACAGCGATAGAGCCGATCAATGGCCAAGTCGACAATTCTTTTTTGCCCAGTTTTCCGACTAAGGCACCACCGAGGGCAGTACCAACAAATAGTGGGATAATTTGAGTCAGGATGGAGTAAGAACTCAAGGTTCCATCTCCGAAGTACATCTGGTAAGTCAATTGATGCAATTGGTTCCCGCCCATGATGAACAGGATTTGTGCGATGGAGGCAAGAGCGATACCCAAAATCGCGCGGTTACGGAAGAAGTCTTTTAATGTCTTGAAGTAATTGAATTTTACTTCTTCACCTTCAGTCTCAACTTGCTGGATGCGTTCTTCCGTATTCAGATACAAAAGAGCGAAGGCAATGACGGATACGATACCCAAAATGACTGCAATCGGGAACATTCTTTCGCCACGGAAAATACTTGCTGTTTGGCCGTTTTTTGTGACTTGTTCATAAGCGAACAACGGAATCAGGATGCCTAGAGGGACACCGGCGATGATGTATCCCCAAGAACGTGCGTTGGATAAAGCAGCCCGTTGTGAAGGTTTGGAAGTCATAACGGAGCTTAAGGCGCCGTAAGGAACATTCACGACTGTATAGGTGACATCCCATAAGATGTAGCCACCGATACACAAAGCAAGTTTAGCGGGATAGGACCAGTCAGCCGCATCGATGAACATGACGGTTGCCCCCAGTGCCAGGAATGGAGAGCCGCGCAGAATCCAATGTTTGAATTTCTCGCCTTTTTTGTTTGCACCCATGCGGTCGACGATTGCACCGATGATCGGATCGTTGATGCCATCAAGGATTTTTGTGATCAGAATGACGATGGAATAGTGGGCCAAGGAAATCCCTATGTACTGGGTGTAGAAAATGAACATGTAGCTGGAAATTAAAGTGAAACTCATATTGCAGCCGAAGTCGCCCATGAAATATCCAAGTAAGTCACGGAATCCGAAGGGACGCTTTGTTGCGCCGGTTACTTGATGTTGAGCCATTTTAAATCTTCCTCCCATAATAAAATTTGATAAGAAGAGCGAAAATAATAACGGGAATTTTGTATCGTAATATGAAACAACTTTTCTTAATCTCACATGAGTATAAGGAGAAAACGCATTCCAGTCAAAGGAGAGCAGTGGAAATGACCTGAAATACAGCCGGTCTGTCAAATTTCTGACATAATCCTATATACATATGCCCGCTTTAGGCGACTCCTTGAGGAGGGATTTTTCGAAAAAATGACGTTCAATCATCCTGTTCTACTTATTTCCTTCCATAAGAACATGGAAAACTGGTATAGGAAGAACAAGTCAGGCTGGCTATGATAAGAATTATTTGTGGATAATCAGTATAGGGGCTTATCAGCATGCAAATTATCTGATATAATATCATAATATGAAACGTAGGGCCGTTTGGTGATTCGAAATGCTGGAGAATGATTCGCTCATTAAAAAAATGAAACGGTTTACAAGGGATGCCAATTAGGCTTAATTATCTTAGAAAAGGATGATCAGGAAAAATGATACAAAAAGTAGAATCAAATTCAAGCACAAAAGTTCAATCAATTGACCGCGCCTTAGCGATTTTGGAAACCTTGGCGGACTATCCTAGTCTTAGTTTAATGGAATTGAGCGAAAAAGTGAATCTGCACAAAGCAACGACGCATCGTTTGGTGAATTCCTTAATGGAAAACGGCTATATCGATCGCAATCCCGACACCAAACAGTACCGTATTTCCTTGAAGATGTTCCATCTCGGGAACAAGCGTGTCCACAACATCGACTTTTTGAATGTAGCCAAAAGCATGATCCGTCAGTTGTCGGATGATACGAAGCAGACCGTGCATCTGGTTGTGGAAGACAATGATGAAGTGCTGTACATCGATAAGTATGGTGAATCCCGCGGCGTGCGGATGCAATCAAAAATCGGTACGAAAGCGCCGCTTTATTGCACCGCGGTCGGCAAAGCGCTCCTGAGCACCCGTCAGAACGCTGCCGTCCGAGAATATTGGGACAGTATCGTTCCGGAACAGAAGACCGGGCGCACAATCACCAGTTATGAAGAACTCGTCAATGAATTGGACGAAATCAGAAGAAATGGCTACGCCATCGATGATGAAGAGTTTGAAGAAGGCATCGTCTGCATCGCTGCAGCATTTTCGAGCGCAAGAGAAGTTGCTGCCGGTGCAATAAGCATTTCCTTACCGTTGTCTGACATGGTTGATAAAGATTTCTACACAGGAAAAATTTTGGAGTATGCCACGAAAATTTCACACTTCCTCGGTCACTTTTGATCCTTTTCGATCTGAGTCCGATGAAGCAGGAACTCCCCTTAAACCGCATGATACATGCGTTTTTGGGGAGCTTTTTTGTGTATTCTTTTGTTTTTGATCGGGCCATCCAGGGGGATGCCACAAAATTTTCACAATTGACCATTCATTTTTATATTTCTGATGGAATATCGTTGACATAAAAGATGGTAAATTCTATAATGAACTCGAGTTATGATACTGAGTTCCACAATGCGAAACCATGAATGGAGGATGACAAATGAGCGTCAAGAGAGATACCCTGGCTCAATTACAAGAGAATTACCTGTTTGCAGTAGTGCGCGGAGCTTCCGAAGAGGCGGGTTATGAGATTTCCAAAGCAGCTTATCAAGGAGGCATCAAGAACATCGAGGTGACATTTTCGACACCGGGTGCTGAAAATGTTATGCGCAAGCTGTCTGATGAATTCGCAGGTACGGATATGGTTGTAGGTGCAGGTACGGTGTTGGATGAAGTCGCAGCGCGGATTTCGATCATGAACGGAGCGAAATTTATCGTAAGCCCTTCCTTTAATGAGAAGATTTCAAGAATGTGCAACCTATACACTGTCCCATACTTGCCTGGATGCGGTTCTGTTACAGAAATTCAAATGGCTTTGGAAACTGGCTGCGAAGTAGTCAAGCTTTTCCCGGGTGGTTTGTTGGGTCCTGGATTCATCAAAGACGTTCATGGTCCTATTCCTTGGGTTGACGTAATGCCATCGGGCGGCGTAAGCATCGAAAACATGGACAAATGGATCGCAAACGGAGCTTGGTCGGTCGGTGTCGGCAGTGCCTTGACACGAAACCTTAAAGAAGGCGGCTACGCCAGTGTAGCGGCAGCAGCTAAAGAATTTGCGGATCGATTGGCTGAAATCAAGGCGAAATAATCAATAATAGTTCAAAATAAAGCTCGGAAGGGGATTTCTTCACATGTCATTTATTCATGACGACTTTATGTTACAGTCCGAAACGGCAAAAACACTTTACCACGAATATGCGGAAAACATGCCCATCTTCGATTACCACTGCCATTTGGTACCACAACAGATCGCTGAAGACTATGAGTTCGAAAACATCACGGAATTATGGTTGGGCGGAGATCATTACAAATGGCGCGCGATGCGTGCGATGGGAATTCCGGAAGAAAAAATTACCGGGAATGCTTCTCCTGAAGAAAAATTTGAAGCTTGGGCCTACACTGCTGAAAATGCAGTAGGGAATCCATTGTTCCACTGGACAGCCTTGGAATTGAAAAAGTATTTCCATATAGAAGAAACACTTACCAGTGCCAACTGGAAGGAAATCTATGCGGAATGCAACCGTGTGTTGAAAGAAGAAAAGCTGACAGCGCGTAAATTGATCAAAAATTCCAATGTCACCTTCATTTGCACGACAGACAACCCTACGGATACTTTGGAATGGCACAAAGCGATTGCTGAAGACGAGACATTCGATGTGGCCGTCGTTCCTGGTTTCCGTCCGGATGAAGCTTTCGCTATCCAGGATGCAGCCAAATTCGCTGGATTCATAGGGAAAATGCAAGAAGCGACCGGCAAGGGAATGACTACATTCGCTGAGTTGCTGGAAGGAATGGAAGAGCGGATCCAATATTTTGCGGATCACGGATCGAACGTTTCCGACCACGGCTTATCCCAAATCTATTATGCTGAAGCTACGGATGAAGAAATTGAAGCCATCTACGCCAAAGCGATAGCTGGGGACAGCGTTTCTGAAACGGAATACGCCAAATACCAAACGCGCTTGTTGGTGGAGCTGGGCAAAATCTATGCAGCCAAAGATTTCGTGATGCAATTGCACTTCGGCGCCATCCGCAACAACAATAAACGCATGTTTGCCGCATTAGGAGCGGATGCCGGCTTCGATTCCATCCAGGATCAACCGAACGTGTCCTATGCTTTGAACAATCTTCTCGGCGCAATGGACCTGACGAATGAACTGCCTAAATTCATCGCCTATAACCTTGATCCTACTTATTTCGACCTGGTGGGAACGGCAATCACGAACTTCCAAGTGAACGACAAAGGCATCAAGAGCAAGGTTCAGATGGGATCCGGTTGGTGGTTCAACGACACCAAGTACGGCATGCTGAAACAATTGAAATCATTATCCGAAGCAGGTTTGTTGATGAATTTTGTCGGCATGCTGACGGATTCAAGAAGTTTCATCTCTTATACGCGTCATGAATATTTCCGTCGTATCCTTTGCGATTTCATCGGCGATCTCGTGGAACGTGGAGAAATCCCTAATGATGCCAAGTTATTGGAAAAACTGATCACGAACATCAGCTACAACAACGCTGTAGAATACTTTGATTTTAAAAAATAAAAAAATATAAAAAAGAAGAGGAAGTGCATTGCAATGGAAATGTCATTCAGATGGTACGGTCATGATGATCCTGTTACTTTGAAAAATATCCGCCAAATCCCAGGAATGAAAGGTATCGTAACTGCAGTTTATGATATCCCGGTAGGACAACCATGGCCGATGGAAAGAATCGAAAAATTAAAAGCAGACGTAGAAGCAGAAGGTATGTACATCTCAGTCATCGAATCTGTTCCGGTTCACGAATCCATCAAATTGGGTCGTCCAGACCGTGACCAATACATCAGTGCCTACAAAGAAACCTTAACTAACTTGGGTAAAGCAGGAATTCCGGTTGTATGTTACAACTTTATGCCAATCTTTGACTGGACTCGCTCCAACTTGGCATACGAATTGCCGGATGGTTCAAATGCATTGATCTTCGATGAAGAAGAAGTTAACAAAATGGATCCACGTACACTTTCTCTTCCAGGTTGGGACGAAAGTTACAATTCTGAAGAAATGAACGCTTTAATGGATGAATACAAAGAAGTCGATGAAGAAAAATTATGGGAAAACCTGGAGTACTTCATCAAAGAAATCATGCCAACTGCTGAGGCGGCCGGCGTGAAGATGGCGATTCACCCTGATGATCCTCCATACAGCATCTTTGGTTTACCGCGCATCATCACAGGCGGCGAAGCGTTGAACCGCTTCATCAAACTGTACGACAGCGAATATAACGGCGTAACGCTATGTGTTGGTTCATTCGCATCTGATCCAAAGAACGATGCAGTAGCAATCTTGAAAGATATGTTGGCTAAAAAACGTGTAAACTTCGTGCATGCGCGTAACGTGAAATTAGTCGGCGGACGTTCATTCGAAGAATCTGCTCACTTGTCCGAAATGGGATCCATTGATATGTATGAAGTAGTAAAAGCATGTGTTGAAGGCGGCTTTGAAGGTGCAATCCGTCCAGACCATGGCCGTATGATTTGGGGAGAAACTGGTAAACCAGGTTATGGTTTGTATGACCGTGCGTTAGGTGCCACTTACCTGAATGGTTTGGAAGAAGCAGTGAAGAAAAACTTGAAAGCTTAACAATAACAACAATAAGAAAGAAGGAAAATCACCATGACAAGCCCATTCGTTCATGATTTTACCGATAAAGTAGTAGTAGTAACAGGTGCTGGCGGCGTTTTATGCTCTTATTTCGCGAAAGAATTCGCTAGAGCAGGCGCTAAAGTAGCCCTTTTGGACTTAAACTTGGATAACGCACAAGGCTATGCCGACGAAATAGTAGCTGAAGGCGGAATCGCTAAAGCGTTCAAAGCCAACGTATTGGAATTACCGAGTCTGCAAGCAGCTAAGGAAGCTGTCGTGGCTGAATTAGGCGAAGTGGATATTTTGGTAAACGGTGCAGGCGGCAACAACCCGCGCGCAACGACAGACAACGAATACCATGAAACTGATCTTCCTGAAGGAACAAAAACGTTCTTCGACTTGGAACAAAGCGGAATCGAATTCGTCTTCAACTTGAACTTCTTGGGTACAGTATTGCCTACACAAGTTTTTGCTAAAGATATGGTTGGCCGTCCGGGCGCTAACATCATCAACATCTCAAGCATGAACGGTTTTACACCATTGACCAAAATTGTTGCTTACTCAGGCGCGAAAGCTGCTATCTCCAACTTGACTGAATGGTTGGCTGTACACTTCTCGCACGTAGGCATCCGCGTCAATGCAATCGCACCAGGATTCCTGGTTTCAAAACAAAACCAAGCGTTGTTGTTCAACGAAGACGGAACACCGACTCCTCGTACAGGCAAAATCCTGAACGGCACACCAATGGGCCGTTTTGGCGAACCACATGAATTGATCGGCGGTTTGCTGTTCTTGGCAGACGAAAAAGCTGCAAGCTTTGTGAACGGCGTCGTATTGCCGATCGATGGCGGCTTCAACGCGTATTCAGGCGTATAAGTCTAAGTAATTAAATAGGGCAGATAGAACGAAATGTGTTGCACAGTTCTTCTCTATCTGTCTTTTTTTGATATCAAGTTAGGAGAGAAAAAAACATGTCTACACACCCAACTCAATTTACGAAACAAAAACAATTCTTAGTCTGTGTCGATTCCGACGGTTGCGCAATGGATACGATGAACGTGAAACATGAGCGTTTCTTCGGTCCTTTGGCAGCTGATGAGTACGGCATCAAAGATCGCGAAACTTTTTTGGCTGACTGGAACCGCATCAACCTGTTTTCCAGCACGCGCGGCATCAATCGCTTTAAAGCATTGGTTTTGACGCTGATTGAAGCACAGAAAAAAGGCGAAGACATCGGCGATATTTCGGCACTGACCGACTGGGCAAACAATGCGCCATCGTTATCGAATGCTTCCCTGGAAGCGGAGATTGCGAAAGCATCTTCCGAAGATTTGGAAAAAGCTTTGGTATGGAGCAAGAAAGTCAACGAAGGTATCGAAACGGAATTGGCTGGAGAAGACAAGCCTTTCCCGGGGGTTCTGGAAGGCCTGACAAAAATCCACAGCCTGACGGATGTGGCAATCGTAAGCTCAGCCAACAGCGAAGCTTTGAACAGCGAATGGAACAGACACAATCTGATGCCGCAAGTTGATGTAGTCTACGGACAGGAAGTCGGCAGCAAAGCGGACGCTATCGCTGATTTGTTGACGAAAGGTTATGCAGCGGACGAAATTTTGATGGTCGGAGATGCCCCTGGTGATGAACAAGCGGCAACGGTAAATGGCGTATTCTATTATCCAATCCTCTTCGGAAAAGAAGAATTCTCTTGGGAACGTTTAAGCAACGAAGCGATCGATAAATTTCTGAACAAAGAATATGCAGGAGCTTACCAAGAAAAAGTGCTTGGGGAATTCCATGCCTTATTGGCTCAATTCGATTAATAGCATTTCATGATTACAAGTTGAAAACATCACGTTATCAGGAGGAAAAAAAGTGCCAAAATTAGTTGATTTAAAAGCAAAACCGTACAATCTTAACGACAAACAGGTCGCTTGGGTAAACGAAACGATCGCTGGTATGACGGATGAGGAAAAAGTAGGACAATTGTTCACGAACCTATTCTTCTTCGGAAATGATGCCTTCTCAGGGAACGACTTCACAAATCAAGAAATCATCGAAAAATTCCACATCGGTGGCGCACGTTACCACGGCAATTCAAAAGAAGATATCCAAGATTTATTGAACGAATTGCAATCCATGTCCAAAATTCCTCTATTGGTGGCTGCCAACTGCGATGCAGGCGGAAACGGCGCATGCGGAGAAGGAACATACATCGCTTCTGGTGCCCAGTGTGAAGCTTCAGGCGACCCACAAGTTTCTTATCATGCCGGGTTGGTTTCGGCCCGTGAAGAAAAAGCATTGGGAGTAAACGTCAACTTCGACCCATGTGTGGATATCCTTTACAACTGGAGAAACACAATCGTCAATACGCGTGCATACGGTACGGATGCGGAAACTGTCATCAAATATACGAATGCTTATTTGGATGGATTGACTGCTGAAAACGGCGAAAACATGGAAGACGGCGTTATCCAATGCATCAAGCACTTCCCTGGAGACGGGACAGAAGAACGCGACCAGCATCTGGTCTTGGGCATCAATGAATTAAGCCCTGAAGAGTGGCGCGCTTCCTTCGGTAAAGTTTACCAAAACCATATCGATCGCGGTGTTGAAATGATCATGGCAGGCCACATTGCAGTCCCTGCTTTGCAAAAAGAATTGAATCCTGCTTTGGAAGACAAAGACATCATGCCGGCAACGTTGGCGGAAGAATTGATCCAAGATGAATTGAAGGGTGAACTGAACTTCAACGGTCTTGTCATCACCGATGCAACACACATGCTAGGCATGACATCCGCTATGCGCCGCGAAGATTATGTTCCCAAAGCAATCGCCGCTGGTTGCGATATGTTCCTGTTCTTCAACAACATCGAAGAGGACTTCGGCTTCATGCTGAAAGGCTACCAAAACGGCGTCATCACGGAAGAACGTTTGACTGATGCGTTGCGTCGTATCCTAGGCTTGAAAGCTAAATTGCACTTGCCTGAAAAACAAGCAAACGGCACATTGTTGCGCACACGCGAAGACTTGAACATCATCGGCTGTGAAGAACATCTGCAATGGAGAGCGGAAGCGGCTGATAAAGGGATTTCTTTGATCAAAGATACCCAAAACAACTTGCCGATCAACCCTGTTGATCACAAACGCATCCGTTTGTACATTTTGGAAGGCGAAAAAGGCGGAATCAATGATGCCGGTTCAGCAACGCAACAACTGTTCGTTGATGAATTGACAAGCCGCGGCTATGAAGTGACTGTCAACGAACGCGGCTCGCGCGTTAAAGGCGCTACTTTGAAATACCGTGACGAAGTCGACTTCGCTTTGGAAGTTTCTGATATCGTAGGATACGGCGCGCAAAACAACTACCGTATCCAATGGAGTACTGCCATGGCAAACGAAGTTCCTTGGTTTGTTTGGGAAGTTCCGCATGCGTTCGTATCATTGAACTTCACGACACATCTGCATGATGCGACAATGGTGAAAACATTCATCAATGCTTACCACAACAACAAAGAAACAATCAAACAAGTCGTCGACAAGCTTGAAGGCAAATCCGAATTCAAAGGCGGCCACAACGATCTGGTTTGGACCGACAAATGGCAAGCTAAACTTTAGGATACTGAGGATGCGCTGTGACCGTACCGGTCAAGTGTATCATGGCTCTAAGCGATTAAAATCGCAAGAGCCATGACAAAACGGGAGAGGTATCTGCGAATCAGAACCGTTCTACAGGATACAATGAATTACATTCAGAAGGTACCCAACTAATGTGCCATTTTGTTCACATATCACCCGAAACACTGCTGTACCAAGCAAAGTCGAGATTTTTTTCTCGGCTTTTCTTTTTTTTGAACAACAAAAAGCACTTTCGGTCAATTATCTGGAGAATATGAGCATTCCAGGATATTGAATTGTAACCGCTGTTATTTTATACTTTGAAGTGTCAAAGAGAGGGAGGTGACACGTATCATTGAAAAGTTGTTGATCGGATATCACGTCAAAGGACAGGCGTATACCCTTGATTTCCATACACATCCGCAATATGAAATATTCCTTTTCCACGGCGGAAATTGTCGATTCCTGGTAGGTAATAAAATCTATTATCTTCAGCCTGGCGACTTGCTGATGATGGATGGTATGACGGTTCATCGTGCCTACGTTATCGGAGATAAGAGTGCCTATGAGCGCAGCATCGTCCATTTCGATGCCGACTGGATTACGCCTTTACTTAATGACTTGAACATTGACTATCTCTTGCGGTTCTTTACTGAAAATCGCAATGGCCTCATAAGAAGATTCCACAAAAAGGATGAGCTCCAATTGGATAACGCAATCCGTGAACTGAATCATCTGCAGACATTGGATCAGTCCTATGCGAACGAAGCCAAAAGAAAACTTTCACTCGTTCAACTGTTGCTGTCGATCGATTCGGCGACTGATAAAATTGTGGAAAAAGGGCAGGTTTACGTCGATGAAAAAACGCAGATAGCGGAGAAGGTTTCGGAATACATTTTCAAGCATTACCGTGAATCGTTCACTATCGATGATATCGCCTCAGCCCTTAATTTGAGCAAATCCTATTTGTCCCATGCCTTTAAAGAAATAACCGGAAACACGATCATGGCTTACGCGATGGGATACCGGCTATCCCAGGCATGCACGGCTTTATTGATGGAACCAACCAAATCCATCAAAATGATTTCCGGCGAATGCGGTTTTGAAAGCGATGCCCATTTCAGCAGGTATTTCAAACAGAACATCGGCACCACACCGAGTACGTACAGAAAAAACAATAGAATCAACATAGAAAAAGGAGAATGATGAGAATGACAGAAAAAGTGAAATTGGGGATTATTGGTTATGGTGCAGAAGGCGGTATGTATGCAGGATTCTTCAAGAACAACGATGAGCGTCTGAACGACAACATTGAGTTGGCTGCAATCTGCGACAACGATCCGGCCAAAAAAGCAAAGGTTGCCGAAGATTTTCCAGGCCTGCCTTTCTTCGACAACTACTTGGATCTTTTGGAATCCGGTGTTGTGAACGCAATCGTAACGACTGTTCCGCACTATGACCACTGCGTGATGGGGATCGCTGCACTTGAACGCGGCATCCACTTATTGGGCGAAAAGCCGGCAGGTGTCTATACGAAAGATGTGGAACGTTTGATCGAAACATCGAAGCAACACCCGGAGACGACTTTTGCGATCTTCTTCAACCAACGCACAAACCCACTTTACCGCAGAGTGAAACAATTGATGGATGAAAAAGCGATCGGCGATCTGCAACGCGCGACTTGGATCATCACAACTTGGTGGAGACCGCAAGGCTACTACAACCAAAGCGCATGGCGTGCGACTTGGGGCGGAGAAGGCGGCGGCGTGCTGGTGAACCAAGCCCCTCACCAATTGGATCTGCTGCAATGGATCTGCGGAAAGCCTGAAAAAGTGTTCGCGAAACTGCAATATGGTGCAGGACGCAACATCGTAGTGGAAAATGAAGTGAATGCGCTTTTGGACTTCGGCAACGGCGCCACCGGTTCATTCATCACGTGCACAAACGATATTGTCGGAACGGACCGCTTCGAAATCTTTGGCACGAAAGGCAAAATCATCGTTGAAGATTCGAAAAAATTGGTCGTAAAACAACTGACCGCTCCGGAAGCTGAACTGTCCGAAAACATGGATATGCAGGATGTCATGAGACTCTTCATGGGACAGATCAATATGGAAGATTACGTTAAAGTGACAGAAGAAGAATTTGTGACACCTCAAGGCCTGCAGCACATTTCCGTATTGAATAATTTTGCTGATCATATCGTTAAAGGCGAACCTTTATTGGCCAATGGCGAAGAGGGGATCAACGGCGTTACCTTAGCGAATGCGATGCATTTGTCCTCTTGGTTGGATAAAGAAGTGGACTACAATGTGGACGGCGACCTTTATTTGGCGGAATTGAACAAACGCATTGCTGAAGAAGGAAAATTTGAACAAAAAAAATAAGAAAGTGACGTGATCAGGGATGTTAAGAGCGGCAATAATCGGATTAGGCGATGTATCGCCAGTCCACAAATATGCTATCGACGCCAGCGACAACGGTGAATTGGTTGCGGTCTGCGACGTAAATGAAGCCTTGAAGGCCAAATATCCTGATGTGCCTTTTTATACAGACGTTGAAACGATGTTGGAAAAAGAGGATTTGGATGTTGTGCATATCTGCTTGCCGCACTATCTGCATTATCCGGTCACGAAACGCTGCGTTGAAAGTGGCGTGCATGTCTTCCAGGAAAAGCCCTTAGCTTTGGATTATGACGAAGGGCTGAAGACTCTCGCATTAGCAGAGGAAAGCAGCAAGAAAATCGGCGTGTGTTTCCAAAATCGCTACAACGATACTTTTTTGGAACTCAAAAGATTGCTCGCAGAAGAAAATGTCGGTGCAGTGACAGCGGTAAAGGGTTTGGTGGCATGGTACCGGCCGGAAACCTATTACACCACGAAACCATGGCGCGGCCAGATGGAATTTGCCGGCGGCGGATCCATCATCAACCAAGCCATCCATACGCTTGATCTGATGCAGGTCTTAGGCGGGGAAATCGACCGCTGCAAAGCCAGTCTGTCGAACATCACAGATTATGATATCGAAGTCGAGGACACTGCCGTTGCGAATTTCACATTCAAGAACGGCGCGCGCGGATTTTATATGTCGACCAATGCTTATGTTGAGAATTCCAGCGTAGAACTGCAGGTCATCACCGAGAAGGAAAAATTCACGATCAAGGATAACTGTTTGTACCGTTCGAACAGTTCCGGTGAAAAAGAATTGCATCTGCAGGACACGCCGATGCAAGGCACGAAATTTTATTACGGGCCAAGCCATTCTGCTCTGATCCAGCGTTTCTACAATGCAATCGAAGCAGATACCGATGATTATGTGACGGTCCGGGATGCCTTGCCGGCGATGCTGATGATCGATGCAATGAAATTATCGTCAGAAGAAAAGCGTACAATCGAAATGGAGGAAATCATAAATGGCTAAAGTTAAGATAGGTGTACAAGCGTCAACGGTCAAAAAGAGTTTTGAAGAAGTAGGACCTTATGAAACGTTGAAGAAATTGCACGAAATCGGCTACAATTCGATCGAAATTTCGCAAGTGGCGACAACGCCCGAGAACATTGCTGAAATCCAAAAAGCGACAGCTGATTTCGGAATGGAAGTGGCTTCCATGAGCGCTTCCTTGAAACCGCAAGTGAAAGACGGCGAATCTTTGACGACACACTACGACAAAATCGTAGCTGATTGCAAAGCAGTCGGTACGGATCTGTTGCGCATAGGCATGCTGCCGATCGACGCGATGGCCAGTCTGGATAAAGTGTTGGAATTCTGCCATGACGTCAATGAAGTGACGCAAAAACTGAAAGAAGACGGCATCACCTTGTACTACCATAACCACCACATCGAATTCCGCAAATACGACGGTAAATTCCTGCTGGACATCATCCGCGAAAAAGCGCCATTGTTGGGCTTTGAACTGGATGTTCACTGGGTGCAGCGCGGGGGCGCAAACCCACTTGAAGTCATCAAAGACTACAAAGGCAAGGTGGAATTGATCCATTTGAAGGACTACCGTATCGCTGAAATCCCACAAGATGGCTTCGATGCTTTATACAGTGGGGATCTTGTCAAATTTATGGACTACTTCACAAACACAATTCAATTCGCTGAATTGGGAACAGGCAGCCTGCCTCTGAAAGAAATCATCGAGGAAAGCATCTCATCAGGCGCTCGCTACCTATTAGTGGAGCAGGATGATACTTATGGAGTGGATCCGTTCGAAAGCTTGAAGATTTCTCGCGATCACTTACTGGAATTGGGTTACGGGAACCTGTTCTGATAAATCGGATGAAGAAGTTCGGAGAATATTCTCTTCGGACTTCTTCCTATTATATTTAAACATTATGGAGGTCATACGAGTGGGAAATAAAGATGGAATGAATTATGCCCCGAAAGGGAAAATAAACAGGGTAGTAGAACCGGGAGCATTCAACGTAGGTGTAACGGCACTGGACCACGGACACATCAATGGCATGACGAACGGATTGATCGAAGCCGGAGCGACAATCAAATATGTCTACGATCCGGATGCTGAAAAAGTAGCAAATTATCTGGAATCATTCCCGGATGTTGCCGTTGCGGAGTCTTTGGAGCAAATTTTGGAAGATCCGGAAATCCAATTGGTTGCCGCCGCTGCGGTGCCTAACTTGCGCAGTGCGCTGGGAAATCGGGTCATGCGGGCAGGGAAAGACTACTTCACGGATAAAACAGGATTTACCACATCGGAACAATTGGAAGAGACGAAAAAAGTGGTAGCTGAAACGGGTAAAAAATATTGGATTTACTTCAGTGAAAGATTGCATGTGGAGGGAGCCGTATTTGCCGGACAATTGATTGATGAAGGTAAAATCGGCCGCGTCATCCAAGTGACGGGTTTTGGACCTCATCGCCTGGATAAAGAGAAACGTCCGGATTGGTTCTTCAAAAAAGAACAGTACGGCGGCATTTTGGCTGACATCGGCAGCCATCAGATCGAGCAGTTCCTTTACTATACGGGAAACACCGACGCCAAAGTGCTGCACAGCAAAGTCGGGAACTACAACAATCCGGATACACCAGAATTGGAGGACTACGGTGATGCTACGTTGGTCGGAGATAATGGCGCAACCTTCATCTTCAAGGTGGACTGGTTCACACCGGACGGGCTCGGAATATGGGGCGATGGCCGTACTTTCATAACGGGGACGGAAGGAACGATCGAAATCCGCAAATACATCAATGTGGCGACAGAGCAAACCGGCGATCACCTCTTCTTGGTGACGAAAGATGGCGAAGAACACTACTCCTTGACAGGTGAAGTCGGCTTCCCATTCTTCGGTGAAATGATCTTGGACTGCATCAACCGTACCGAAAATGCGATGACGCAGGAACACATTTTCAAGGCGCAGGAACTATGCCTGAAAGCGCAGGAACAAGCGCTCAACATTACCGAAAACCTATAAATTATCATCCCTCCCTTTGCCTCCGGATCAACCGGACAGCAAAGGGAGGGATTTTTGTTCTTTTTCGGATGAGTGAGCATGCAACTTGAACTCTGGCCGGCAGCTTGTTATGATTCGGAAGAAGAACTACCGAGTGAATGAGGTGAAAGAATGCAAACATTGATCATTGTCAGCCATCCGACGTTGGCTGATTCAAATACGCAAAGATTTCTGTGGGAAAGTCTCCCGGCTGAAGGGGTGACTTGGCACCATCTTGAATCGGCTTATCCGGATGGCCAGATCGACCAGGAAGCCGAACAACTGCAATTGCTCCAATATGACCGCATCATCTTCCAATTCCCGTTTTATTGGTACAGTTCGCCTGCTTTGCTGAAGCAATGGCAGGATATCGTCCTGACTGAAGGTTTCGCCTACGGAGCTGATGGCAGCAGGTTGTCTGGGAAAGAATTCGGCCTTGTTCTGGCCCTAGGTGTGAACGAACGTGAATACCAAGCGGGGGGCAGGGAAGGCTTTACAATTTCGGAACTGACCCGTCCTTACCAAGCGATGGCGACAAAATGCGGAATGGTGTTCCTGCCGTCGCTTGTCGTTTCTAAATTCGATTATCTGAACGACACCAAGAAGAAAGAATTGCTGATCGCTTACCAGCAATACCTGACCAAAGACAATGACGCCAGTCTCAAGTCTTCAGAAAACTGGTTCAAACTTCAACTGCAGTCGCTCGGAAAAGCGGGACTTTCCGAAGAGGATCAGCAACTGGTGGAACTTCTGATCACTCAGTTGGAAGAAAACCGCGAGCAACTGGATGATTTGGCGTGGATGTTGGCGGAGATGGAAGGCAATCAGCTTGGATAAAGGTAAAGCGAGGGACGACAATGGAGACTGAAAAATGGGTACAGGAACGACTGGATCATTTAGTGGAAGCAAGCAGGGATTACCGGCAAAAAGCGCTTTTTCAGGAAACGAAGAAGCTTTTCCAGGAACAGTACCAACGGATGGAACAAATGCAAGGCGAACTGGACGGGCGGATATGGAGCCCGAAAGAGTGGTCGGATTAGAACATGCAAAAAAATAGAGGACAGCTGAGCGTTTGCTTGGCTGTCCTCTATTTAAGTTGTTTATTGTTCCGGTGTGAGCGGATATTGGTAGACATAATCGTCCATCACGAAGCCGCCTCCGATGGGGGAGATGATGGATTCCGTTCGCACAAAACCGTATTTTTCGTAGAATGCGATCGAACCTTCGTTGTATTTGTTGACGGTAAGCTCCAGGACTTTTTTTTGTTCCTGTTTGGCCAAGTCAACCATTTTTTGCATAATCTGATAGGCATAGCCCAGTCCGCGGGCTTCCTTCAGCAGGTAAAGCTTGCTGATGAACAGCTTGTCGTCCTGCAGTTGGATAGCCAAGTAACCGGCGGATTGCCCCTCGCTCTTGATGAGGAAGTAATCCAGTTTGCCTGTTTCGATATCCTCTTCCAGATTGGCTTTCGATTGGATATTTTCCAACATATAGGTAACCTGTTCCGGACCGAGGATCGGCAGATAGTATTCATGCCAGATGATGTCAGCCAAGCGGGACAGTTCGTTGATCTGGTCCAAGCTTTCGACAGGTTCCAACCGGAGTGCCGTTTCGCGCGAAAACATCTGTGGGGTTGTCATATCAAGCCACCAACTTTACCAGGAAATATTTCTTTTTGCCGCGGCGTACAAGGATGAAACGGCCTTCGAAAGAATTTTTGGCAGTGATGATGAAGCCCGGATCCGTGACTTTGTCGCCGTTGATGGAGATGGCGCCGTTTTGGATGTCTTCGCGTGACTGGCGGCGGGACGGTTCGATGCCCAGATCGACCAACCAAGTCACCAAGTCCTGCTCCTTCAGGTTGGACTCGAAAGTAGGCATATTTTTGAATCCTTCAGCTATTTCGTCCGCCGTCAATTCCTTCACTTCGCCAGTAAACAGGGCTTTGGTGATCTTCAACGCATCCGCCAAAGCTTGTTCGCTGTGGACGAAGCGTGTCATTTCAGCTGCCAATACTTTTTGGGCTTCGCGTTTGTGCGGCTCAGTTTCCACTTTTTCGGCTAAAGCATCAATCTCTTCCTTCGAAAGGAAAGTGAAATATTTCAAATATTTGATGACATCGCGGTCGTCCTGGTTCACCCAGAATTGGTAAAACTCATATGGCGTTGTTTTCTTAGGGTCCAACCAGACGGCACCGCCGGCAGTCTTGCCGAATTTCGTGCCGTCCGCCTTCAGCATCAACGGAATCGTCAACCCGAAAGCTTTTGCTTCCGCGCCTTCTTTTTTGCGGATCAGGTCCAAACCGGCAGTGATGTTGCCCCATTGGTCTTGACCGCCAATCTGCAGGTTGACGCCCTCATTTTGGAAAAGGTGCAGGAAGTCCATCGACTGCAGAATTTGGTAAGTGAATTCCGTGAAGGAAATACCAGTGTCCAAGCGGCTGGCTACGATATCTTTGGCCAGCATCGTGTTGATGTTGAAATTTTTGCCGAAGTCGCGCAGGAAATCCAACAGCGTCAAATCTTTGGTCCAATCATAGTTGTTGACGAGGCGGATGTCGGCCGAGCTGTCGGACAGGAACAGTTTCTTCATTTGAGCGGTTAAAGCATCTGCATTTTGGAAGATTTGATCCATCGATTGCAGAACCCGTTCCTCGCTCTTTCCGCTTGGGTCTCCGATTGATCCGGTCGCGCCGCCGATCAGGATGACGGGTCTGTGTCCTGCCAACTGGAACCTCTTCAATACGATAAAAGGAATCAAGTGACCGATATGCAGGCTGTCGCCGGTCGGATCTACGCCGCAGTACAGGCCGATCTGCTCATCCTCCGTTAATTTCCGTAAACCTTCCGCGTCCGTTTGTTGATTGATGGCGCCGCGCCATTCTAATTCGTCGATGATGTTCATATGCTTCATTCCTTTTCTTGTTAATTTATATGCAAAAAAATCCCTGTCCAGACAAGAAAATTCTTGTTTGAACAGGGACGATAGTTACCGTGTTACCACCCAGCTTGCAGAGTCTTCCAGAATCGATCGGACTTTGCCACTCCGACATGTATCGTATGCCGACCGCTTATGCGCATAAGAAAGCTCCAAAGTGTAATTCGAATCCGGGTTTGCATCAGCTTCCACCAACCGCTGACTCTCTATAGGACAAAATCCCGATTCTACTGTCTTTTTCATCGCTTTTTGTGTTATTGGTTATTTGCCGTAAGTATAGCGCAGTAAAACTTCAGATGTCAACCATGACAATAAAAAAAGCAATGTTACATGAATGTTACAAAGCGGGAAGGTTTGCGAAATATTACTGATGCCGCGGATTTGGACACATTGGACGAGTCGTTTTACAGAAGTGTTACAGTTAGGATACAACTTGTCGAAACCGGGTTAATCGAAAAAAAACTATGTTATGATTCATTATGTTGATGAATCTTAAGAAAAACTATAAAAAGTTAAAAGATATATAAGAATTATAACTAACGACAATCGAATGTAAGTGGAGGAATTGGACTTGAAGAAGAAATTAGTGGCTATCGCATTAGCAGGTACGATCCTTGCAACAAGTATAGTAACGCCTTTTACAGCTCAAGCAGATGAAATCTTAACAAAAATCCAACAGCAAGAAACTAAAATTTCTGAATTGGACAACAAACAAAGCACTGCAGAAGAAAACTTGTCTGCAATCACTGCAGAAGTGGATGCAGCCGAAAAAAGAGCAGAGACTCTTTTGGCAAACCGCGTAAAGACACAAGATGAGATTGTTGCTTTACAAGAAGATATTGCCGAATTGCAAGTTGTCATCGCACAACGCGAAGCACAATTGGATGAGCAAGCAAGATCTGTTCAAGTGAACGGTTCAAACGAAAACTACTTGAACTTTATTGTAGCATCCGAATCTTTCACAGATTTAGTATCCCGCATCGATGTTGTTTCAAAAATGGTTTCGGCCAATAAAGAATTGGTAGAGAAGCAAGTTGCGGACCAAAAAGCTGTTGAAGACAAGAAAAATAAAACTGAAGACAACTTAAACAAAATCAATGCAATGGCCATGGAGTTGGAACAACTTAAAGGCGATCTGCAAGTGAAGAGAATCGAACAAGAAAGCGCAATTGCCGCTTTGGCTGCTGAAAAAGCAACAGCTGAGTCTGACCGCGAAATGTTCTTGGCGCAAAAAGAAGAAGCTGATCAAAGAGCTGCCGCAGAGGCTGCTGCCGTTGCCGCCGCTGAAGCTGCCGCAGCAACTGTAGCTGCAACAGTCGCGCAAGCAAGTTCAGAAGAAGCTTCTTCCGCTGCTTCATCCGTTGATATTTCATCAAGCACAGTTGCAAGTTCCGAATCAGCAGCTCCTGCCCAAACAGTAGTCAGCACTCCGGTAGTCGAAAGTGCACCAGTTGTATCTGCTCCTGCAGCAGCTGCACCAGTCGTCAGCGCACCAGTTGCGCCTGCGCCAGTCGTGACTGCACCGGCATTATCTGCACCGACAGGCGATGTTGTTTCCATTGCTGCGAAATACATCGGCGTTCCTTATGTATGGGGCGGAAAAACACCATCAGGATTTGACTGCTCTGGTTTCACGTCATATGTCTTCAGAGAAGCATACGGCATCGAAATCGGTGGCTACACAGTTCCTCAAGAAAACTCAGGTACACAGATTGCTGTATCAGCCGCACAAGCGGGAGATTTGATTTTCTGGGGTTCAAGAGGCGCGACTTATCACGTTGCGATCTACGTAGGCGGCGGACAATACATCCACGCTCCAGCACCAGGCCAAACAGTTACTTATTCTTCTTACAACCTTTCCGGCGCATCATTTGCCGTACGTGTTGCAAGATAATCCGAAAAATTCACGACAGTCCTCCGGGGCTGTCTTTTTTTTGGATATACGGAGGGTTGCTGTTGACTTTGACGCAACGTCAAGGTGTAAGATGGAATCATCGGAGGGGATAGGATGGAATATACAATCCAAAAATTGGGCCGGCTGGCCGGCATCAGCACGAGGACGCTACGCTTCTATGACGAAATCGGCCTGCTGAAGCCCAAACGCACCAGTTCCTCCGGCTACCGCATCTATGGTGAGGCAGAGGTGGACAGGCTGCAGCAGATTCTGTTCTTCAAACAGCTGTCCTTTTCGCTTGATGAAATCAAATCAGCGATGGATGATCCGGCATATGATGCGGAACAATCATTGGTCGCGCATAAACAGGCGCTTTTGGAGAAAAAGAAAGAAATCGAATTGCTGATCAAAACGGTGGATGCTACGCTGGACGAAAAAAGAGGAGGGAGAAAGATGAGCGACAAAGAAAAATTTGAAGGCTTGAAGAAGGAACTGCTCGACGAGAACGAAACCCGTTACGGGCAGGAAATCCGCGAAAAATACAGCGAGAAGACCGTAGCGGCATCAAACAAGCAATTCGCAGGCATGAGTGAAGCGGATTTTGACGCGATGCAGGCGACGGCCGCGCGCTTGCAAGAGCTGCTGACGGAGGCGATGGCTACGGGGGATGCCGGCGGAGAAGCTGCCTTGGCGGTGGCTGCGTTGCATAAACAGTGGCTGAGCTATACTTGGCCAAGCTACTCTCCGGAAGCGCATCGCGGGTTAGCCCAGATGTACGTCGACGACGAAAGGTTCACCGCTTACTACGACAAAGCATCAGGAAAAGGGGCCGCTGCATTTCTGCGGGATGCGATCCACAACTACACTGATAAATCATGAATGCCGCTGAAAGGGCCGGGAGCTGAACGTTGCTTTCGGCTTTTTTGTGCGTGGATCCGGAGGTGCAGGCGATGGCGCGAGGTTGCCGCATGTTTCGAATTTCGCCCCCAAACCCTTGACTTTTGTGGTAGAATGGTACGGTAAGTTGCGTACATTCGCAAAGAACTTAGAATTCAGGGAGGCACTCATTCGTGGCTAAAGACAAAAATACATTTTATATCACTACTCCAATCTATTATCCAAGCGGAAAGCTCCACATCGGAAATGCGTATTCTACTATCGCATGCGATGTAATGGCGCGCTATAAAAAACTGATGGGATTCGATGTGTTCTACCTGACCGGTTCAGATGAGCATGGACAAAAAATCGAGAACAAAGCAGCAGAATTGGGCATCACACCGAAAGAATATGTGGACGGCATGGCCCAGGATATGCAGGATCTGTGGAAGCGTCTGGACATTTCCAACAACAAGTTCATCCGCACGACAGATGATGACCATGTGCAGGCCGTTCAGCAGATCTTCGAACAATTATTGGCACAAGGCGACATCTATCTTGGCGAATACGAAGGCTGGTATTCCGTTTCCGACGAAGAATTCTTTACGGAAACGCAATTGGCTGAAGTATACCGCGATGCCGACGGAAAAATCATCGGCGGGGTTGCTCCAAGCGGACATGAAGTCGAATTGGTGAAAGAGGAGTCCTACTTCTTCCGCATGAGCAAATACGCGGATCGTCTGTTGGCTTATTACGATGAGCATCCCGATTTCATCCAACCGGAGTCGCGCAAAAACGAGATGATCAATAACTTCATCAAACCGGGCCTTGAGGATCTGGCTGTTTCACGGACGACCTTCACCTGGGGGATTCCCGTGAAGAGCAATCCGAAGCACGTGGTCTACGTCTGGATTGATGCTTTAGCGAACTACATCACTGCGTTGGGCTACGGTTCGGCTGATGATTCGCTTTACCGAAAATATTGGCCGGCTGATGTGCATATGGTCGGAAAAGAAATCGTCCGCTTCCACACCATTTATTGGCCGATCATGCTGATGGCTTTGGATCTGCCGCTTCCGAAGAAAATCTTCGGGCACGGCTGGTTGTTGATGAAGGAAGGCAAAATGTCCAAATCAAAAGGCAACGTTGTGTATCCGGATATGCTGGTGGAACGTTTCGGTCTGGATGCTTTGCGCTACTATCTGATGCGCGAAGTGACCTTCGGAAGCGACGGTATCTTTACGCCTGAGGATTACGTGAACCGCATCAACTATGATCTGGCGAACGATTTGGGTAACTTACTCAACAGAACAATCGCCATGATCAATAAATATTTCGGTGGGAACATCCCTTCCGCGCCTGCAGCAGAAACAGTCTTCGATTCTGAGCTAAAGGCTATGGCCGCTGAAGTGACCGAGAATTATGTAAAGGAAATGGACAACATGCAGTTCAGTTCGGCATTGTCCGAAACATGGCGCCTCATTTCCCGTGCGAACAAATACATCGACGAAACCGCTCCGTGGGTCTTGGCGAAGGACGAGTCCAAGCAAGCCGAGTTGGGAAGCGTTATGGCCCATTTGGCTGAAACTTTGCGCGTCGTCGGTATTCTCTTGTCTCCGTTCATGACGCAAGCGCCGTTCAGAATGTACGAACAACTCGGATTGGATTTCGAAAAGCAAGGCGCTTGGGAAAACGTAGCCTTCGGAACGTTCCCTGCAGACGTGAAGGTAGTCGAAAAAGGCACGCCGATCTTCCCACGTCTCGTTACAGAAGAAGAAGTCGCCTACATCAAGGAACAAATGGGCGGAACAACCCCAGTGGAAGAGGAAACAGTAGCGGCCGAGTGGGATCCGACGACTACCGTGTTGGCTTCCGAAAAAGAAAAACAGATCAAATATGAAGATTTCGATAAAGTCGAACTGAAGGTAGCTGAAGTCATCGATTGCCAGAAAGTTGAAGGCGCGGACAAATTGCTGAAATTCCGTCTGGATGCGGGTGATGAAGGCCATCGCCAAATCCTGTCGGGGATTGCGCAATGGTATCCGGATCCTGCCTATTTCATCGGTAAGAAAGTCATCATCGTCGCTAACCTGAAAGCGCGCAAAATGAAAGGCGAAATCAGTCAAGGGATGATCCTGTCCGCTGAGAAGGACGGCGTGCTGCAAGTGATACTCGCACCTGAATCGGCAGCGAATGGTTCTACAGTGGCATAAGGGTTTTTGTGATTCAAGGAGCCTGGGACAGTTGTCCCGGACTCCTTTGTCAATTTACTGTGCAGAAGAATCAGGGGGGCAACGGTCTTCCCTCAGGAACCGGAAAGGAAACTATGGATAAACTATTATTTGATACACACACGCATCTGAATGTGGACGCTTTTGCGGAAGATGTGGACGCGGCCATCGTAAGGGCCCATGAAGCAGGTGTCGGAAGATTTGCGGTCGTGGGCTTCGATGCGGACACCATAAAAAAATCGCTTGAATTGAGCGCGAAATATCCCGAAATCTACAGCATCATCGGCTGGCACCCTACCGAAGCAGCCACCTATACTGCGGCTGTGGAAGACAGCCTGATGGCACTGCTTGAAGAAAAAAAGGTTGTTGCCATGGGTGAGATGGGGCTGGATTACCATTGGGACACAGCGCCGCATGACGTCCAGGCGAAAGTGTTCAGAAGGCAAATCGCGATCGCAAAAGAATTGGAACTGCCGATCAGCATCCATATGCGTGATGCCACCGAAGACACCTACCGCATTCTGAAGGAAGAGGATGTGCGCGACATAGGCGGCATCATGCACAGTTTCAGCGGTGACGTGGACTACATGAAGAAGTTTTTGGATTTGGGGATGCACATTTCGATCAGCGGAGTCGTCACCTTCAAAAAGGCGACCGAAGTCCATGAAGTGGCCAAAGCTGTACCGATCGAGAGGCTTTTGGTCGAAACCGACGCGCCTTATCTGGCTCCCGTTCCTTTCCGCGGAAAGCGAAATGAGCCGGCATATGTACGCTATGTAGCCGAAAAGATTGCGGAATTGCGCGGCCAGGCCTTCGAACAGATCGCGCTGCAGACAACCAAAAACGCAAACACATTATTCGGGTTGGATGACAGATGAAAATAGAAGAGATTATAGTGGTTGAGGGGAAAGATGATACCAGACGGATCAAACTGGCGGTGGAGGCTGATACGATCGAAACGAACGGATCGGCAATCAACGAAGAAACGCTGAAGCTGATTGCCCATGCGCAAGCAACACGTGGCGTCATCGTCTTCACCGATCCTGATTATCCGGGCGGAAAGATCCGGTCAACGATTGTGGAACGGGTCCCCGGCGTCAAGCATGCGTTCTTGCGTAAGGATGACGCGCAATCTCCGAAAGGCGGAAGCCTCGGAATCGAGCACGCTTCCCCGGAAATCATACGGGAAGCGCTGAAGAATATTTACACGCAACGGCAAGCGGAAACGAGCGACATCGACAGGAAATTTCTGGATGAATGGCACCTGGTCGGACATGCCGATTCAGCCCGTTACCGGGAGTTGCTGGGGGATGCGCTTGGGATCGGACATACCAACGGCAAACAGTTGTTGAAACGTCTGCGTATGTTCCAATTGGAAAAAGAAGCTGTTAACGCAGCGATGACGGCCATTTTGAAAGAACTGGATGAAAAGGATAGCCTGACCGCTTTGCGGCAGGAGGAGGAAAATAAATGAGCGGATTAGAATACCATAAGGATATAGCGACACCAAGCAGAACGAACGCCATCTTAAAAAAATACCATTTGACCATGAAGAAGAGCCTAGGCCAAAACTTTTTGGTGGACCCGAATATATTGACGAAGATGGTGGCAGCAGCCGGCATAGATGAAAACACCAATGTGATCGAGATCGGCCCCGGTATCGGAGCCTTGACGGAACGCCTTGCCAGAGAAGCTAAAAAAGTAGTGGCATTTGAAGTGGACAAACGTCTGGCGCCTATTTTGAAGACGGAACTTGCGGAATACGATAACATCGAAATCATTTTCCAGGATATTCTGCAGGCGAATGTTCCGCAGGTCATCGAGGAGCATTTTGAGCCGGCTGACCGCTTGGTGGTGGCGGCGAATCTGCCTTACTACATCACAACGCCGATCATTATGAATTTCATCGAGACCGATTTGCCGATCGATACGTTTGTGATGATGATGCAGAAGGAAGTTGCGCAACGTATGACGGCCAAGCCTGGAACGAAAGCGTTCGGTTCATTGACGATTGCGATCGACTACTATACGGAAGCCGAGATTGCCTTCATCGTTCCGAAGACCGTTTTTGTGCCGCAACCGAATGTCGATTCGGCAATCCTGAAGCTGCAGCGGAGAGCGGAACCTAAAGTGAAGGTCACGGATGAGAAGTTCTTCTTTGATCTGGTCCGTGCCGGTTTCAACCAACGCAGAAAAACGCTCTGGAACAATCTGCAGTCCCGCTACGGCAAAACCGAAGAAATCAAGGCAGCATTGACTGCCGGTCTTGAAGAAGCCGGTATTGAGCCTTCAAAACGGGCAGAAGCCCTGAGCATCGAACAATTTGCGGACCTTGCGAATGCGTTGATCAAATATTTGGACGTTCAATAAAAAAACAAAAGATCGCCTGATATTTTAATGTCCGGAGGCACCAGTGAGCCGGGGCTCTCACCATCCGTAGCCCGTTCCGAACGGATGGTGAGGAATCTTCGGTCCAATTTCCCTGTCAGCAGTTTTACTAAAAAAAGTAAAAAAAGTTGATAAGATTTCTTTAAAAATTATCCGTTTCATAGTTGCGTGCATACGTCCTCTGTGATATACTTGTTATTTTAATTTATCTGTGTTATACTGTGAATCAGTGAGGTGAAACAGAATGCCGGATAATTTGAGTCAGATTAAAGAACAACTGGAATGTCACTTAGGGCAAAAAGTTATGCTGACTGCGCAAGCAGGACGCAAACGCAAGACGGAACGAAAAGGTATTTTACGGGAAACGTATCATGCTGTATTTGTGGTTGATCTAGACCAAAACGAAAATGCATTTGAACGTGTATCATACAGTTATGCAGATGTTTTAACCGAAGCTGTAGAGATCTTATTTTACGATGAAGAAAAATGCCAGTACGCTTAAATTATGTAAGAACTTATTCCAAATAAATCAAACAGACATCGAAATGTCTGTTTTTTTTTATCGAAAAATCGCTTGATGCAGGCGGAATCGATTGGGGAACAAACCGGTTCCGGGCACCAAGTCAAACAATAATGATCATTCAGAAACTAATTCTTGTTTATTGACATATATTTCTTTTAAAAAGGGCACGCTTACGCTAGTATTGTAGTATAAGGACAGTGGAGAGGAGCGTGGAGCGATGGAATGGATTGAACGTGCACCGGCGAAAATAAATTTGGCGCTGGATGTATTGTACAAGCGGGATGACTTTTATCATGAACTCGAAATGGTGATGGCTTCAGTCGACCTCGCGGACCATCTTACTTTTACCCCTCTCGAAGAAGATGAAATCAGGATCTACACGAACAAAGTGTTTCTGCCCGTGGATACGCGCAATCATGTCTATCAAGCCGTGAAACTCCTGAAAGACCGTTGCGGGATAAAGAAGGGGATCAAAATTGAAATCGACAAAAAAATCCCTGTAGCTGCCGGTTTGGGCGGCGGCAGCACGGATGCCGCCGCCGCTTTGCGCGCGCTGAACAAAATCTGGGATCTTCAGCTTTCCGTGGAGGAACTCATTTCAATCGGCAACCAAGTGGGTTCTGATGTTCCCTACAGCATAGTGGGCGGCACTGCTTTTGTGTCAGGCCGAGGGGAAATCGTCCGAAAATTGCGGCCGATGCCATCCTGTTGGGTTATTTTGGCGAAACCGCGTCTGAGTGTCTCGACGAAGACGATTTTCCGGCTGTTGGCTGTCGAACAACTGCAACACAAGCCGACTTCCCGCATCGTAGCGCAGGCCATCGAAGAGGGCGATTACGAACGGATGTGTCAGAATGTTGGGAATGCTTTGGAACAAGTGACCTTCAATAAGCACCCGGAATTGCGCCAATTGAAGGATCGGATGGAGAAGTACGGCCTTGACGGCGTGACGATGAGCGGCAGCGGCCCGACCATCATCGGATTCAGCAGAAACACATCTCGCATCAAAAGAGCCTACAACAGTCTGCGAGGATTCTGCGAAGAAGTATACATGGTAAGACTGCTCAACGAAGATTGAATTATCAAAACCGCGAACCCCTTTGCTGGGATTGCGGTTTTTTACTTGTGAAACGGAAGCGGAATGGTTGACGCGTTGCATCAGGTTGTGATAAAGTGTCTATCGGGACTTAAACAGTAATCATTACGTTTTGGAGGAATAATACATTATGATAAATAGATTGAAAATGACAGGCATTTTGTCTGCAGCAGCCTTTGTTTTGGTTGGTTGCGGAACGAGTGGGGACAGCGAATCAGGCGTTTCTGAGGATGGGGTAAAGGTTGTCACAACCTTCTATCCGATGTATGACTTTGCAAAAAATGTGGTGGGTGATAATGGCGAAGTATCCGTTTTGTTGGATGCCGGACAAGAATCGCATGGCTATGAGCCGACACCACAGGATATCGCGGCGATTGCTGACGCGGATGTGTTCATCTATAACAGTGATGAAATGGAAACGTGGGTACCCAGTGTGTTGGAATCCATTGAATCGAGCGATGTGATCGTTGTCGAGGCTGCCGAGGATATCGCGCTTTTTGAACTGGTTGAGGATGCGGCTGCCGAAGAAGAGCACAGCGAAGAAGAAGGACACGAAGAAGGCGAAGATGCGCACAGCGTCGATCCGCATGTCTGGTTGGATCCGGTGTACGCACAAGAGGAAGTCGATGCCATTTTGGCCGGAATGCTTGAGGCGGATGAAGCCAATAAAGAAAGTTATGAAGCAAACGCCGCAGCTTTTAAGGAGAAATTGGCGGAACTGGATACAGCCTATCAGACTGCCTTTGAGGGTGCCGAAAACCGCACGTTCGTCGTACAGCACGCAGCTTTCGGCTACATCGCCCGCCGCTACGAATTGACGGAAGTGGCTGTCTCCGATGTATCATCCGATGCGGAACCGAATCCTGCCAAACTGGCTGAACTGCAGCAATTTATGATCGACAATCAGATCACTACCGTTTATTACTCGGACAGCGCTTCTTCGAAAACCGCCGAAACGCTTGCCGAAGAAGCAGGAGCTTCACTGGAAGTGCTGAGTCCGCTTGAAGGGATTACGGATGAAGACCAAGAAGCGGGCAAAGATTACCTGAGTGTGATGGAAGAAAATTTGACAGCTTTGAAAAAAGTGATCCAGTAAGAGAAGAGGGGAAATCAAGTGGAATATATCGATGTACAGCATCTGTCGTTCTATTACGATGATGAACCTGTCCTGCAGGATATCACATTCCAAGTTCACGAAGGGGAATTCGTCATCCTCACAGGCGAGAATGGCGCAGCGAAATCTACTTTATTGAAAAGCATCCTGGGCCTGTTGAAACCCCGGGAGGGCAGCGCGACGATTTCGAAGGTGAACTATCGTGGCGAAAAGCTTACGATCGGTTATGCACCGCAGCAAATTTCATCGTTCAATATCGGTTTTCCGAGCAGGGTCCTTGAGTTTGTGGAATCCGGCAGATACCAAAAAGGCAGATGGTTCAAAAAGTTGGACGAAGAAGATAACACCCATGTAAAAAAAGCCTTGGAATCAGTGGGCATGTGGGAGATGCGCAACAAAAAAATCGGAGAACTTTCCGGTGGCCAAAAGCAGCGCATAGCCTTGGCCCGCATTTTCGCAACCGATCCGGACTTGTTCGTGCTCGATGAGCCGACAACCGGAATGGATAAGGAATCGCGCGAGCGTTTCTATCGTTTGCTGAAACACAATTCCCAAGTCCATAATAAAGCGATCATCATGGTTACGCACGAGCACGAAGATATCAAAGAATTTATGGATACCCATATCCAGTTGGTCAGAAAGGAGGATTCGCCGTGGAGATGTTTCTCTATGGATTTATGCAAAGAGCCTTCCAAGCATCAACATTGATCGCAATCATGGCACCCATTTTGGGTCTGCTGCTGATTTTGCGCAGGCAATCCTTGATGGCGGATACGTTGTCGCATGTTTCCTTGGCAGGTGTTGCTTTGGGGATGCTCCTCAACATCAATCCGACGCTCACTACTTTAGGCATCGTCATTTTGGCGGCGATCGGGATCGAATATTTGCGCGTCATCTTCAAAGGCTATTCGGAAATATCCATTGCAATCCTGATGGCTACGGGAATGGCAGTAGCGTTGGTGCTGATGAGCTTCGTTTCGGGGAAACAGAATGCAAGTGTCGAACAGTTTCTGTTCGGGTCGATCATCACCATCAATGATGAGCAGATCCTCATCTTGTTGGCGTTGGCAATCATAGTCGTTTTATTGTATCTGATTTTCCGCAAACCTTTATATGTGTTGACGTTTGATGAGGATACAGCCCATACGGCGGGCTTGCCGGTCCGCCTGATGTCGCTGTTGGTGTCTGTGATTACAGGGGTAGCCATCAGCGTGGTGATGCCGATTACCGGGTCCCTGCTGGTTTCTTCGATCATGATTCTGCCGGCAGCCATCTCCATGAGATTGGTGCATACCTTCAACGGCGTCATCCTGCTTGGGATCGGCATCGGCTTGACGGGGATGTACGGAGGATTGTTCGCATCCTATCAGTACGGGACGCCTCCCGGAGCCACCATCACCCTGGTTTTCGTGGCCATGTTCGTTTTGACCAGCATCTTTAAGGTCATCGTCGAAAAGAAGTAGAATCTTAACAATAAGATATATGGACAAGAGCAGAACGTTGCTCTTGTTTTTTTTGCTAAAATTCGATTAAAAACGAACAATAGCCAATTAAAAGCTTTCATTTTTCAGGAATCAACTATATAATAGGGAAAAGAACGCAATATGAGGAGAGATTTGGATTGAAAATAAAGCGCAGTGAACGGTTAGTCGATATGACCCGTTACTTATTAGAAAGACCGCATCGGTTGATATCATTGACCTATTTCGCTAAACGTTATGAATCAGCGAAATCATCCATCAGTGAAGACTTGTCCATCATCAAAAAAACATTTGAAGACCGGGGAACCGGGATTGTCGAAACGTTGCCGGGTGCAGCCGGGGGCGTCAAATATATTCCGACGATCACCAAAGAAAATGCCCGCGAAATTATAGAAGAAATGTGCGAAATCATGAACAGTAAAGATCGTCTGTTGCCAGGAGGATACGTTTATCTTTCCGATATGTTGGGCAATCCGGAACTGCTGCAAAAAATCGGCCGTGTGATCGCAGCCCAATACGTCGATAAAAAAGTGGATGCAGTCATGACTGTCGCCACTAAAGGTGTTCCGATCGCGCAAGCAGTAGCCACTTATCTGAATGTGCCGTTCGTCATCGTACGCCGTGATTCAAAAATTACCGAAGGCTCCACAGTGAGCATCAATTACGTTTCAGGCTCATCCGATCGCGTTGAAAAAATGGAGCTATCCAAGCGCAGTTTGCCGCGCGGTTCCAAAGTTCTCATCGTCGATGATTTCCTGAAAGGCGGCGGCACCATCAACGGTATGCGCAGCATGATTTCCGAATTCGAATCGGAGACAGTCGGCGTAACCGTCTTCGCAGAAGCCGGCTACAATTCCAAGCGTGAAGTATTCGATTACACGTCACTGATCCGCGTAAACAATATTGATTTGAAGGATCATTCCATCAGCGTAGGCTTGGGCAATTATTTCGATTCAAGCACCGATTGACAATAGCCGTGAAAAAGAGCTGACCTTAAGTTTGATTAAGGGCCGGCTCTTTGGTGTGTGCTCAGGGAAAAGCGGGCTTGACCAAGTGGTGTTTCTGAGGAATTCACACGCAATCTTTTCTGAAAGAAGCCTCCGGCAGTTTTTTATAGGCCAATTTTTCCAAAATGCTTTCGTAATCAGGATAGACTTTGACTAATGCGTCATAAGGCAACAATTCAAAATCACGGTAATCGAATCCTGGGGAAACCATGCAACTTACGAGAGCGTAGTCTCCGGATGATCCTTCGATGCTGCTTCCGAAGATGACCCCTTTCGGAACCGTAAATTGGAAAAGTTCCCCTTTTTCGGGATGGCGCCCCATCTTGACTGCCTCATAAAGGCCATCGGGATGCAACAGATGGATCGTCAACGTATTGCCTTCATGGAAATACCAGACCTCATCGGATTTCAAACGGTGAAAATGGGAAGGGTTGTCTGCAGTCAACAAGAAGAGGATGTTGCTGTAGAGATAGCGTTCCCTACGGTCCTCGGTAATGATCAGTTCGGGGGAATGGCCGGTTTCACGAAAGTAGCCGCCTTCCGCATGGGGCTGAAGCAACAGTTCGTGTATCAAAAATGATGCAGTCGTTTTTGTCATTGGGATCAATCCTTTCAATATGTCTTTCTGTCTTTAAGTATATCCAAAAAACCGGTCAATAAGAAACAATGTATCCGCATTCTTCGTATTTCCATTAGAAAATGAAAAGAAGTCTGTATTTATGTACGACATCATATTGAAAAAAGCAAGTTTTTAGGCTAAGATAATTTAGTTGAAGGAATAAAATGAAAAGATAGGAGTTGCTTATGGCTAATCGTTTTGCAATCATACTTGCTGCTGGTCAAGGAACGCGCATGAAAAGTAAGCTTTATAAAGTACTGCATGCAGTTTGCGGAAAACCAATGGTAGAGCACGTCGTGGATCAAGTTGAGGCTGCTGGCATTGAGAAGGTAGTGACAATTGTAGGGCACGGTGCGGATACTGTTAAAGGATGCTTGGGGGATCGTTCGGAATATGTATTGCAGGCGCAACAATTGGGAACAGGGCATGCTGTCCTGCAAGCGCAAGCTGTGCTGGAGAACGAAGAGGGCACTACGTTGGTCATCTGCGGAGATACACCGCTCCTGACTGCAGAGACGTTGGAATCCTTGTTGCAATACCATGAAGAGAAAAAAGCGAAAGCAACTATCCTGACTGCGCATGCTGACGATCCGACCGGCTATGGCCGCATCATCAGAAATGCTTCAGATAACGTAGAAAAAATTGTGGAACAAAAAGACGCTTCTGCAGAAGAGGCGCGTGTTCAAGAAATCAATACCGGCACTTATGCTTTCGATAACAAATTTTTGTTTACTGCGCTGCAATCAGTAGGCAATAACAATGCGCAAGGCGAATACTACTTGCCGGATGTCATCGAAATCCTCAAGGATCAAGGCGAAATCGTGACGGCTTACCAGATGAGCGACATGGGAGAAGCCTTGGGTGTGAACGATCGTGTGGCGTTGGCGGAAGCTTCCGTCTACATGAAGAGACGCATCAATGAAAAACATATGCGCAATGGCGTTACTCTGATCGACCCGGATAACACCTACATCGAAGCGGATGTGATCATCGGAAGCGACACAGTCATCGAACCGAACGTATTCCTGAAAGGGAAAACGGTCATTGGGGAAGATTGCTTCATCGGATCAGGCTCAGAACTGAGCAACACAACGATCGGTGCCCGCGTCCAGATCAGAAGCTCAAACTTGGAAGACTCCGTGATGGAATCGGACAGCAACATCGGTCCGTTCAGCCACTTGAGACCGAACAGTCACATCGGAAAACGCGTCCACATCGGAAACTTTGTGGAAGTGAAGAATGCGGTATTGAACGAAGACACAAAAGTCGGACATTTGACATATGTGGGAGATGCGGATCTCGGGAAAAACATCAACGTCGGTTGTGGCACTGTATTCGTGAATTATGACGGCAAGCACAAACACCGTTCCAGCATCGGTGACAATACATTCATCGGCTGCAACGTGAACATTGTGGCGCCAGTCAATGTCGAAGCGAATACATTCCTGGCTGCAGGCTCGACCATCACAAAAGATGTGCCTGAAGGCGCGATGGGCATCGCCCGCAGCCGCCAGGAGAACAAGCCCGGCTATTGGGAGAAATTGCCGCCAGCCAAAAAATAAAGCAAAACCTTATACATGTATGGTAGAATGATTTTGAAAATACAATATCAGTATGTGTTTAATTTGGTAAAAACAAAAGATTAACGGAGGATTATCATGACAGAACATTACAAAGATCCAAAACTTAAGATTTTTTCCTTAAGTTCAAATCGCCCTTTGGCTGAGAAAATTGCGGCTGACGTTGGTGTGGAGTTAGGAACCCTTTCCTCATCCCAATTCAGCGACGGTGAAATCAAGATCAACATCGACGAAAGTATCCGCGGTTGCCACGTTTACGTCATCCAATCGACAAGTTCTCCGGTAAACGACCACTTGATGGAACTTTTGATCATGATCGATGCTTTGAAACGCGCGAGCGCCAAGACGATCAACATTGTAATGCCGTACTATGGCTATGCACGCCAAGACCGCAAAGCGCAATCACGTGAGCCGATCACAGCGAAATTAGTGGCGAACATGATCACGCAAGCCGGTGCTGACAGATTGTTGACACTTGATATGCATGCTCCTCAAATCCAAGGCTTCTTCGATATCCCGGTCGATCATTTGTTGGGAGCTCCGTTATTGGCAAGCTACTTCCTGGATCACGAAGTTCTGCACCATGACGTAGTCGTTGTTTCGCCTGATCACGGCGGCGTGACAAGAGCCCGCAAATTGGCTGAATTCATCAAAGCGCCGATCGCCATCATCGACAAGAGAAGACCGAAAGCCAATGTTGCTGAAGTCATGAACATCATCGGCAATGTCGAAGGCAAAAAATGTATCCTGATCGACGATATGATCGATACTGCAGGCACAATCACGTTGGCTGCCCAAGCACTGCAGGATGCAGGCGCGTTGGATGTCTACGCTTGCTGCACACATGCTGTATTGTCAGGTCCAGCCATGGACCGCATCAACAACTCCGTAATCAAAGAATTGATCGTCACTGATTCGATTGACATCCCTGCTGAAAAAGTCAGCGAAAAAATCGTGCAGGTATCCGTTTCACAATTGATTGCTGAAGCAATCAAACGTATCCACGAAAACCGCTCAGTAAGCCCGTTGTTCCAAGAAAAATTCGTAATCATCGACTAAGAAACTGTTAGTTGAAAAAAGTCCTCCATTGGAGGGCTTTTTTTGTTTGGGAGAGGCTAGTGCGCTGGTTCGGCGTTAAGTGGAGTGGGATGGTGTGGCTAGTGGGGCCGGAAAAGATGAATAAGTCAGAAGAATCCATGTTTTCGAGCCCAAATCAGGGCGAAAACATGAATAACTCGAAAGAATCCATGTTTTCGATCCCGAATCGGGGCGAAAAGATGAATAATTCAAAAGAATTCATGTTTTCGGGCACAGGCAGGGCCTGAGCCCTGCGGTAACAGATAGAACTTGTGCCACCCGGGCTCGTGTGGCACAAGTTCCAAATGCAAACAAAATAAGACGCGCAAATGACCAGGCCTCGACCCGGTTATTTGCGCGTCTCTGTATTGCAGCTCGTTCACGAATTAGCATAATTTGTATCAAATAAAATATCGCCCCCGGTTTTTCCCCATCACTTGAAATTCTGACTTAAGTATATTGCTTATGCGATTTTGGTCACCAACACCACACCAGTCCATGATGCGGCTGGTTGTAATTTTATCATCCGGAAACAAGATGCGGAAGTCGGATATGCCGGTTCTGATTGCTTCGTTTATGTTTATTTTATTTCCGCATTCATCGCAAATCTGATGTCGGCCTCTAAATGTATCCTTTAGCGTTCCGCAAGCTGGACAGGGTACACCTTTTTTCATGTTCTCGTAGTGATATTCTGGTATCTTAAACGAATAATTGGGATCGTGAAGAGCTACGAGTGAATCTGCAAGTCTGTATTGTTCGGCAGTTATCCCAGTTTTTTTGGGCATATTCCGGAAATGCTCGGGAATTTGACTGGGAAGGATATAGCTGGTTACATTTGGAGCGCCAACCAAGGTGAATTCCGGATTTACGAAAATGACATAAGCCTCCACTCTCCTCTGAAGTCCCATCTCCGACAGCAGGAATTCCAATCGCACTTTCGTTCTCTGCAGTTGCATGGATGGATTCTCCAATAAAAACCCGGAGGATTTTATGAAGGATCCTTCTCCCCACTGATGCAATCCTTCATAATTCTTGATTTCGTAGAGTTTGATCATATCCGAGAAAATCAAGAGGGCATCAATCTGGAAAGGGGATTCCCTGACTTCCAACTGAAGATCGTTCAAGACAATGCAATTTTCACTGAGGGGCTCGGTGTGTACATCAAGTCCGCCTTCACCCCCGAATCCCTTCTTTCGATTGTTGAAACGGTAATAATCGGCCTTCCCAAGATGGGTGCGCGTATGCAATATCTCGTAGATGCGCAGAATCTTTGGTTTTGTTCGTTCTTTGTATGCTATAGGAATCCCTCCTGATATGAGTCGTCAAATATAGTATACGCGGATATCTGTAAATGCCTTTCGGACAGAATGTAAGGTGCTGTCGCTTGATTGGTGAAGGGAAGCAATCCATGCCTGCGAGTACGTTTGCTGTTTGTGGCCGGAAAAGATGAATAACTCAAAAGAATCCATATTTTCGAGCCCAAATCAGGGTGAAAACATGAATAAATCGAAAGAATCCATGTTTTCGAGCCCAAACCAGGGCGAAAACATGAAATAGTCGAAAGAATCCATGTTTTCGAGCCCCCCACACCCCAAAAACCCAAACCTCAAAACCCCACATCACCGAAACCCGCAACGAAGCAAAACAAAAAAACACCCGTCGTCCCAAATAAGGGACTGACGGGCGTCTGAAATCGGATATGACTATTTTTCGTCCGCTTCCAGGCTGGCGAATCCTTCTTCCAGCACTTTTTTCAGTGTTGTAGCGGATAGGTCCATTTTTTCCTGTTCTGCATCAGATAAAGGAATTTCGATGATGTTGCGGATACCGGAACGGTTGATGACCGCAGGCACGCCGATGAAGATATCTTTGTGGTCGTATTCCCCATCCAAGTAGACGGATAAAGGCATGATTGCATTTTCGTCGTTCAGGATTGCTTTTGTGATACGGGCTAAGGCTACGGCGATACCGTAGAAAGTCGCTCCTTTTTTCTCGATGATTTCATATGCAGCGTCGCGTACCTTGAAGAATACATCGACTAATGCTTTCTCATCGACAGCAGAGGTTTGTTTCACCCATTCATAAATCTGTAGGCCGCCGACATTGGCGTGGGACCATACAGGGAATTCGGTGTCGCCGTGTTCCCCTAGGATATAGGCGTGAACGTTACGTGCATCTACACCAACCAGCGCAGAGATGCTTTGGCGGAAGCGAGCGCTGTCCAGGGAAGTGCCGGAACCGATGACGCGGTTAGCAGGGAGTCCTGAAAATTTCCAAGTCGCATAAGTGAGGATATCGACTGGATTGGATGCGACCAAGAAAATGCCGTCGAATCCGCTTGCCATGATTTCCCCGATGATTGACTTAAAGATGCGTAAGTTTTTGCTGACTAGATCGAGACGTGTTTCACCAGGTTTTTGAGCAGCACCTGCAGTCAAAACAACGATATCAGCGTCGTGGCAATCTGCGTATGAGGCTGCATAAATTTTCTTGGGTGAGGTATAAGCTAAAGCGTGGGAAAGGTCGATTGCGTCCCCCTCAGTTTTTGCTTTGTTGATATCAATGATACCCAACTCATGACCAATGTTTTGTGTAACCAATGCAAACGCATAGCTTGATCCTACAGCGCCGTCACCGACTAAAATAATTTTTTGTCCTGTACTTCCACTCAATTCTGCCATTATAATGCTCCTCTCACTATTTGCTGGTTCTATTATAACACTAAACAAAGGTGATTACTCTTTAGGTCCATCCCGCTCGGCAAAGATATTCAGAACCAGCGATGATTGCGCGAAAGGGATAGAAGTGAACAACCTGTGAAATATTATATAAAAATATTATAAAATAAAACGCCGTTGTTTTCAATGGCGAGCTACGATTTTTTTCACAATATTTTTGGCGAGCCCCAGTCCAAATTCTTACGAATATCCGAGGAATGTGGTATACTGTTCAAAAGCAAACTGTGCGGATGACATTCGTGCAGCCTTTTTTGGCGTAAAAGAGAAGGAAAGCATGCACTCGTTCTCTTGCGGACACAACTACGAATGTAAAATATAGGGGATTATAAATGAAAATGATCGTTGGATTGGGGAACCCGGGTCCTAAGTATACCGACACGAAGCACAATGTCGGCTTTATCGCTTTAGACGAGTGGGCCTTTCAGAAAAAAGAGAAATACAATAAAAATAAATTTGAAGCTTTATACATAGAGACTACCATAAATGGTGAAAAAGTTTTATTCGTCAAGCCTCTGACTTTTATGAATGATTCGGGAAGAGCGGTAAGGCCGCTGATGGACTACTACAACATCCCGATCGAGAATCTGGTTGTCGTATACGATGATATGGATATGCCGGTCGGCAAAATTCGGCTTCGTCAAAAAGGCGGCGCTGGCGGGCATAATGGCATCAAAAGTTTGATTCAGCACTTGGGGACCCAGGATTTCAACCGGATCCGCATCGGTGTCGGAAGACCCCAAAACAATATGACGGTCATTCAGCACGTGCTGAGTCCTTTTCCAAAGGACGAACATGCCGAAATGTTGCATTCCGTGCGAGAAAGCGTCGAGGCGATCGACCACTTCATCAAAGGGAACAATTTTTTGGAGACAATGAATCAATTCAATAAAAAAGGCTAGGTTCAGCTTCAGCTGGACCTCTTTTGTGTCTGCCGCAACCTGCAACCTGAATAGGTGAATCAAGATGAAAGCGATAACCTTTTTTCTGCAGGATATACCAGGAACGAGGAGAATATTCATGAAAGATATAGATAAATATTTGAAGAGCACGAAAAATATACAGACATTATTGTCTGAAATCAATGCAGAACTGCCGCAGTTGGTTTCAGGGCTATCCGGTTCAGGCCGCAATCTGCTGACGAACATCCTATTCGAAGAATTGCAGAAGCCGATTATCGTATTGACACCCAATCTGCTCCAGGCGACCCAAGTATATGAAGACATCAGTCAATTGGCTCCGGATGTTCCTCTCCATATTTTCCCTGTGGAGGAATCGGTCGCGGCCGAACTGGCTTTTTCATCACCGGAATACCGCAGTCAACGGGTCGAAACGTTGGATTTTTTGAAGAACGGGAAAAAAGGGATTGTCGTGATCCCGGCTGCCGGATTCAAAAAAATCCTCTCCCCAGCCTCAATCTGGGAAACGCATTGCCTTGATTTCTCCGTTGGCATGGAGTTGGATCTGGACAGTCTGCCTGAGAAATTGGTCGCAATGGGCTATACCCGCGAACGGATGGTTGCCAGCCCAGGCGAGTTCAGCATTCGCGGGGGCATCATCGACATCTATGCCCTGAACGAGGAGAACCCCTTGCGAATGGAACTGTTCGATACCGAAATCGACACATTGCGCTATTTCGATGCCTACACCCAAAAATCCAGCAACGCCATCGAAGCTGTCCGGATCTTGCCGGCGCATGACACGATCTTCACGAAAGAGGAGATCATGAAGCAGGCAAGCGCGGTGGAGAAAAAAGCTGAGAAGGCCATCAAAGGCATCAAGAATCAAGAGGTCAAAGAAAGCATGGCACGTGTTTTCTCCGAGCTGACAGATAACATGAAACGCGGTGAACTTTCCAAGGATCCGCAACTCTACACAAGTTTGGTCTATCCGGAACAGCCTACGGTTTTGGACTATATCGCCGAGGAGGCGCTGCTGATTGTGGATGATTACGGCCGGATACTTGAGGTGGAAAGGACAATCGAAAGCGAATCATCGGAATGGAAGATGGCTAAGGTATCGGAAGGCGTCTGTCTGCCTTCGCAGGATTTCAGCGCCGACATCCGCGAGGTGATCAAAAAATCCAAACAGCATCGCATCTATTATGCGCTGTTCCACAGAGGATTCGGAAATATGCGTTTCCACGGAGTCTATCCTTTCCAATACCGCACGCTGAACAACTTCTTCAGTCAGATGCCGCAAGTCAAATTGGAAATGGAGCGTTGGCTCAAGCAGCATATGACGGTTTTCGTCATGGTCCCTTCTGCGGAACGTGCCGAAAAGGTGCAGCGGATATTCGCGGACTTCGGCATCCATAGCTACATCAAAGGGAACGCCCCCATTATTGAGAACAAGGTGAATATCCTGGTCGGCGGAATGGCAAACGGGTTTGAATTGCCGCAGGAAAAAGTGGTGTTCATCACCGAAAAGGAGCTTTTCAACAAAGTTACGAAGAAGCAGCCGCGCCGCCAGAAAATGACGAATGCGGAGAGGTTGAAGAGTTACACGGAACTGAATCCTGGTGATTACGTCGTGCACGTAAATCACGGGATAGGCCTCTACACCGGCATGGAAACCATCGAGGTCGGAGGCGTCCACCAAGACTACATGTCGATCGCTTACCAGGAAGGAGCCAAGTTATTCATTCCTGTGACGCAGATCCATTTGATTCAAAAATATGTGTCCTCCGATGCCAAAACGCCTAAAATGCACAAATTGGGCGGAACGGAATGGGCGAAAACGAAAAAGAAAGTCGCCTCAAAAATCGAAGATATTGCCGATGAACTGATCGAACTGTACGCCAATCGGGAATCAGAAAAAGGCTACGCCTATCAACCGGATACGCCGGAGCAACTCGAATTCGAAAATGCCTTCCCTTACACCGAAACCGACGATCAACTGCGTAGTGTTGCTGAAATCAAGGCGGACATGGAGAACGTCAAACCGATGGATCGTTTGCTGGTCGGCGATGTCGGATACGGCAAGACGGAAGTGGCGATGCGTGCCATCTTCAAGGCGGTGCAGGAAGGAAAGCAAGCCGCTTTCCTTGTCCCTACGACCATCTTGGCGCAACAGCACTATGAATCGTTGACGCAACGGTTTGAAGAGTACCCGTTTGAGATCGGTTTGTTGAGCCGCTTCCGCACGAAGAAACAGCAGGAGGAAACATTGGCCGGCATCCGGAAAGGCACGGTCGATATCGTCATCGGCACGCACAGGATCCTATCGAAGGACGTCGTTTTCGCTGATTTGGGATTATTGGTGGTCGACGAAGAGCAGCGTTTCGGTGTGAAGCACAAGGAGCGCTTAAAACAACTGAAAGCCTCCGTGGACGTCTTGACGCTGACGGCAACCCCGATTCCGCGTACCTTGCACATGTCGATGCTGGGTGTCAGGGATCTCTCTGTCATCGAAACACCGCCGGCAAACCGCTATCCGGTTCAGACGTATGTCATGGAACAGAATAACGGAGCCGTCCGGGATGCAATCGAAAGGGAAATGGCCCGCGGAGGTCAAGCCTTCTATCTCTACAATCGGGTGGAAACCATCGAGAAGAAAGCCGAAGAGATACGCGAGCTCGTCCCCGATGTCCGCGTCGCAGTGGCGCACGGACAGATGACGGAAGTCCAGCTCGAGAATGTCATCATGGATTTTATCGAGGGCCGCTACGATGTGCTGGTCACCACAACCATCATAGAAACGGGTGTGGACATCCCGAACGTCAACACGCTCTTCATCGAAAATGCCGATCGGATGGGTTTGTCGCAGCTGTACCAACTGCGCGGACGTGTCGGCAGGACGAATCGGATTGCCTATGCCTATCTGATGTACCAACCGAATAAAATGCTGACCGAAGTCAGCGAGAAAAGACTGCAGTCCATCAAGGAATTCACGGAACTGGGCGCGGGCTTCAAAATTGCCATGCGTGACTTGTCAATCCGAGGGGCGGGTAATCTTTTGGGTGCGCAGCAACACGGCTTCATCGACTCGGTCGGATTTGATCTGTACTCCGAGATGCTGGGAGAGGCAGTTGCAGCCAAACGTGGACTGAAAGCGCAAGCGAAGCGTTCCGTCGTCGAAATCGATTTGAGCATAGACGCCTACATACCTGCTGATTATATAGAGGATGAGCGCCAAAAAATCGACTTCTACAAACGGATCCAACGCATCGACAGTGTGGCTGATTACGATGAAATCGATGCGGACTTGATCGACCGTTTCGGCGATTACCCGCAAGAGGTTTCCGATCTGTTGGAGGTCGGCCTGATCAAAAATTATGCCGAGAAAAGCCAGATCGAAACGATCAAACGGCAAGGCGAGACGATCGTCATCACCTTTTCGCAGGAAGCGACCGTCCGCTTGCAAGGCCCGGCAGTGTTCGAAGCGCTCAGCAAAATTCCGTTGAAGGCGCAGGTCAATTTGAATAATGCCAAATTGGTTGTCAGCCTGATCATCGGGAAACTGCCGAACCGCCAATGGCTGAACCATCTCAATGCATTCGTCAAAGCATGCGTAGCCGAAACAGCCGAAACGCTAGGAGAAAGCGATGGAAAATAATCGCTTGAAGCAGATGATGAAAGGCGCCTTATTGTTGTCTTTGGCCGCTTTCATCAGCAAGATACTCAGCGCGGTGTATCGTGTGCCATTCCAGAATATGGTGGGGAACACAGGCTTTTACGTCTATCAGCAAGTTTATCCCATCTATGGCATCGGCATGACGTTCGCTTTATCGGGCTTTCCGGTATTTCTTTCAAAAATGATTGCGGAAACGCCGGACAGCTGGACCCGCAAAATGATGATGAAGCGCAGCCTGATTATACTTGGCGCCTTCGGCTTCAGCCTGTTCCTGGGCATCTACGGTTTTTCGAGTCAGCTTGCGCAGCTGATGGGGGACCCGGACTTGAAACCTATTTTGCAGTCGGTATCCTGGATGTTTCTATGGATGCCGATACTTGCGACGTTGCGGGGATATTTCCAAGGCAACTATCGCATGGAGCCGACAGCGATATCGCAGGTGGCGGAGCAATTGGTGCGTGTCGGAGCGATCCTTTTTGCGGCTTATCTGTACACGAAAACAAAAGGCGACCTTTATGCGATGGGTGCAAATGCCATGAGCGGCGCGACTGTAGGGGCGGTTCTGGCCAGCGGGCTGCTTTTGGCTGCCTATTACAAGGAGAGGCAAAATTTTTGTCCGCCACTGCGTGATGCGGGGCAGGCAATAAAGCAGGCGCCCGCTGCCCAATGGGGACGCCTGATCCAGCGTTATGCGACTGAAGGGGCGACGATTTGCCTGCTCAGCGCTATTCTGGTCCTGTTCCAGCTCATTGATTCGTTCACGCTCTACAATGGCTTGCTGGATGGTGGCACAGCCAACGACTTGGCCAAAAATATCAAAGGGATCTACGACCGGGGCCAACCGCTTGTGCAGTTAGGTATGGTGGTGGGGACCGGATTTTCGGCCAGTTTCATTCCGATGATGAGCCGAGCGCATGCTCAAGATCGCCAAGGCGAATTCACCCGATCCGCCGTATCGTTGCTGCGGATGACAAGTGTCTTTTCGGCAGCTGCGGTGACGGGCTTGCTGGCCATTTTGCCGAACGTCAACAACATGCTTTTCGGAGACCGTGAAGGCGTCGCCGTTTTGTCCGTATACATTTTGGCCATCTTTGCGGCCTCGGTCATGACCGCCTATCATTCGATTCTTCAGAGTCTGGGGCAGTACAAGATTTCCTTGGTTGCCCTGGTGGCTGGTCTTGCGGTCAAGTTCTTCGGAAATCTGCTGTTGGTGGAACCGTTGGGGACGATGGGAGCAAGCATCGCTTTGATAGCCGGTCTGGGCGCCATGCTGTTGGCGCTTTGGCTGAACAGCGAACGCGCCTTGCGGGAAGTCTGGTTTACGGATCGCTTCCTCTTGAAGCTTATGGCCGGCTGCGCGGTGCTTTTTGTTGCGGCAGGGGTGCTCCGGGTCGGCCTGGAAAGGTATCTCTTCACGGATGGAGGCCGGCTGGCGGATTCCGCGATAGCTGCAGTGACGGTTTGTGCTGGTGTGGGCGTATTCTTATGGTATATTCTAAAAGTGAAGCTCTTTACATTACGGGAGTGGGTAAGTATTCCGTTCGGGAAAAAACTGCTGCGCAAATTACCGGATAAAACGAGCGACTTAAAATAGGAAAAAGTGACAGAAGGAGAAATGTATGGGTAAAATTCAAATAATGGGCCTTGGAGCCGGTGACTTGGAACAACTGCCGTATGGCGTGTACAGTCGGTTGTTGGCAGCTGAGTTCGTCCATCTGCGGACCAAAGAACATCCAGTCGTTGAAAATCTCAAGGCTGCAGGCGTGCAGTTTGAAAGTTTTGATGCTGTATACGAGTCGAAGGATAATTTTGATGATGTTTACCATCAGATTGCAGACTATTTATTGGGAAAAGCGAAGACTCAGGATCTGATTTATGCAGTGCCTGGGCATCCGTTGGTTGCGGAGGATTCCGTCAAGTATTTGCTGCAGAACGAGGCCGGGATTGAAGTGGAAATCGTCGGGGGGAAGAGTTTCATCGACGATTTCTTTCAGGCGGTGGCCATTGATCCGATTGAAGGCTTCCAATTGTTGGATGGGTTGACCTTTCATCAGGACCAACTGAGCTTAGGCAACCACCTGATCATTATGCAAGTCTTCAATGAGTTTGTGGCCAGCGATGTGAAATTGAAGCTGATGGAGAAATATCCGGACGAGCATCAAGTGGCCTTGGTTGATGCTGCGGGAACCAAGATGCAGAAAGTGACTTGGTGCCCGTTGTACGAGATGGATAGGCTTGAGGGCGTACATAACCTGCTTTCTTTGTATGTTCCGCCGCTTGAGGCAGATGAGCGCACCAAAAGCTTTGAATTGACCCAAGCCTACATGGATGCCATCGTAGAGAAAGATGTTTGGGTGCAATCACAGACGCACGAAAGCCTGTTGCCGTATCTGAAGGAAGAATGCGAAGAAGTGGCCGAAGCGATCCAGAACGATGATATCGATAATCTGATCGAAGAGTTGGGCGACATTCTGCTCCAAGTTTTCTATCACGCCTCATTTGGCGAGCGGGAAGGCTTTTTCGCGATGGAGGACATCCTGGAAACACTGAACAAAAAATTACGCAGACGCCATCCGCATGTTTTCGACGGGGCGAAGGCTGATACGATCGAAGAAATCGATAAGATGTGGCAAGCGATAAAAGCAAAAGAAAAGGGGAATTCCGATGAGACTAGATAAATTTTTGAAAGTATCCCGCTTGATCAAACGCAGATCAGTCGCCAAAGAAGTGGCGGATAAGGGACGCATCCTGATCAACGGCAAGCAAGCGAAATCGAGTTCAACGGTCAAGGTGGGCGATGAAATGACACTGCAATTCGGCAATAAAACCGTCGTCGTTCGCATTGACAAAATCGTGGAAACGACCAAAAAAGATGAGGCGCAGGAAATGTATACCCTCATCAGTGAAACTGTTGCACCCAGAACGGAAGAAAATCGCTTCTGATGCTTCGAAATGGCATAGACAATCCGCGTTGTTTCTTCTATACTTTTACATGAGCAAAACTATTTAGAAATAATGTGGTTGTGGAAGTTTTCAAGGAGGCGATCAGGGTGAAGGCAAAGACGAAGAAACAGCCAGCTGACAACGTAACCGTGATGCAGAATGATTTTACGAAGGCGCAGCATAGTCAAAAACGTATATTTCAGCGGGAAAAGAAAGCTCACATGCGAAGATTGTCCCTGATTTTTTTCGTCGGCGCTGCCCTGATTTTGCCTTGCCTGTGGAAAACAGTGGGAAACTGGCTGGAAATCCGTAATCTGGACGATGCCATCGCTGTGGCCAAAACAGAGAAAAAGCAGGCTGAGGACGAAAATACGCAATTGGCCTATGAAGTCAAATTGTTGCAGGATGATGAATACATAGCCAAATTGGCGCGCGGTAAATATTATTTAAGCAAAGATGGCGAGATCATCTTCAGTCTGCCTGAAGATAATCAGACAAAAATGGCCGAGAAACAAGAGAATGCGGCAGATTCGGATTTATGAATACAGCGAAGAATAAAGATTCTATTTTTTTCTGCATAATCCGTGGTATAATTAGTTGAGCAAAAATGAAGGAGGAACTTTTTTTTTATGTCAATTGAAGTTGGGAATAAAGTATCAGGAAAAGTTACAGGGATTACAAATTTTGGTGCATTCATTGATTTAGGCGGCGGTAAGACAGGATTAGTTCATATAAGTGAAATTTCTGATACTTTTGTAAAGGAAATAAAGGATGTTTTGAAGGTTGGCGATGAAGTAACCGTTAAGGTAATGTCCATTGCAGATGATGGGAAGATTGGCTTATCCATCCGTAAAGCTGTAGACAAGCCAGCAGGGGAAGTTTCCAGACCTCAACGAGAAAGCAGACCGTATCAAAAAAGTACAACTCCTCGTCCAGAAGGCTCTTTTTCCAAAGGCAGAAAAGATTTCTCGGCCCATCAGGATAAAGGTCTTAAAAACGACTTCGACTCTTTGATGAGCAGCTTCTTGAAGGACAGTGAAGACCGTCTGACTTCCATCAAGCGCAATACGGAAGGCAAACGCGGCGGCCGTGGCGGCAGACGTGGATAAAAAACAGTAATTTATAGAGGATGGGCAAAAGGGAAACCGATTGTCACACCCTCTTTTTTGCTTTACGAACAAAGAGAGCAGGGATGTTATGCAGGAATATATTCTGCGTCTATGCAAAGAGGTGGAACGCCACCGTCTTTGGGATAAAGAAAGCCGCATGCTGTTGGCGGTATCCGGCGGAGCGGATTCCATGGCGTTGCTTGGGCTGATCCAACAGTTGCCGCCGGAATGGCAACCGCAGTTCGCGGTAGCGCATGTTCATCACCATCTCAGGGAAGAGTCGGATGAGGAATTCCGGATGGTCCAGAACTACTGCCGGAGTCAAGGGATAACTTTTTTTGCCGAACATTGGGCAGAAGAAAACCATCCGAAGTCAAATCTGGAAATGGCCGCAAGGGAATTCCGCTATGGCTTTTTTGCCGAAATGATGGAGAAGTGGCCTGCGACCCACCTGGCGACGGCGCATCATGCGGATGATCAGTTGGAGACGATTCTGATGCGTCTGGTGAGGGGGAGCACGCTGAAGGGCATCTCCGGAATTGCTGCGACGCGAACTTTTGGTCCCGGACAACTCGTTCGCCCGTTGCTGTCGTTCCAGAAAGACGAACTCTATCGGATATGCGAAATGGCCGAAATCCCTTATCGGGAAGACAGGACCAATTTGGAGTTGACGTTCACGCGGAGCAGATACCGGAACACCATCATTCCGCTGCTGAAGGCGGAAAATAACCAGGCATCCAGACATTTCGACGATTTTTCGGAGGATCTGCAGGATGTATTGAAAGTCGCTCAACCGATTGTAGCGCAGGCGTTCCGCTCGCTATTCAAAAAGGTTGAAGCGGAGTGGGTGTTGGATTTGGTCGGATGGCAAACGTGCGACGTTTCCTTGCAACGGCTTGTGCTTAGTTATTTTGTGACGGAGCAGTTGATACCGGCAGGTCATGACTTCCGGAGAAGCCAACTGACTGCAATCATGGACCTCATCGAAAACCAATCTCCCCAAAAGCAAATATCTTTGGTGGGAGGGTGGCAGGCCAGAAAAAGGTATGATAAACTTGTTTTCTTATCCCCCGCTTCAGTCAAGACCGATTTTTCTGATTTTTCTGAAGAATTGGAGCTAAATAAATGGGTAACCTTGCCTTCTCATGGTAGAATAGGTTTATTTCATAGCGATAATGCGTTTTCAAAAGGACTGCCGATGGATGCTCAGGTCGTTGGAATCAAGGAAGATTCGGCACGACTGCCATTTACGGTGCGTTCCCGGCGTACGGGCGACAAGATAGTTATGAACAAAGATCGGCCATTCACAAAAAAAGTGAGCCGGCTTTTTGTGGATAAAAAAATTCCGGATGAAGAAAGACGAAAAGCCTGTATCGTCACTGATGGCGAGGGACGTATTTTATGGGTGCCGGGTTATGCCCAGTCCGTCTGGTTGTCCGAGAATGACAATGAACAAACGCGTTACAGATTGATTTACATAAAATAAATTTTTGAGGTGAAAGAAATGTTGCATCCTGATATCAAGGAAGTATTATACAGTGAAGAGGAAATCAGCGCAGTAGTCAAAGACTTGGGCGCGCAATTGACGAAAGAATATGAAGGGAAAAATCCGTTGGTGATCGGCGTGCTGAAAGGTGCCGTCATGTTCATGACCGACTTATCGCGTGCGATGGCCTGCGATCTGGAATTGGATTTCATGGACGTCTCCAGCTACGGAGCCGGAATGGAATCAAGCGGAGATGTGAAGATCCTGAAAGACTTGGATACGACCGTTGACGGCCGCGACCTGTTGATCGTGGAGGACATCATCGACACCGGACGGACGCTGAGCTACCTGATCGAAATATTTAAGTACCGTAAAGCCAAATCCATAAAAGTGGTCACTTTGATGGACAAAAAAGAACGCCGCGTCGTGGATTTGGAAGCGGATTACATCGGAATCAACGTCCCTAACGAATTCGTCGTAGGATACGGATTGGATTTCAACGAAAAGTACCGTAACCTCCCTTATATCGGGATTTTAAAAACCGAAGTTTATGAGTAAAATCATTCGTTAAAATTGGTCAGATATGATATGATTAGTGAGATACCAGTATATTGAACAAACAAAAAAGATGAGACGTAAGATAAAGTCTGCGAAGAACGATATCTGACGAGGAGGTTCTAATGAAAAAAAATAATTTTCTTAAAAGCAGCGGCTTTTATGTGCTGATCTTCCTTGCGATCATTGCAGTGGTTTCGATGATTACAGGCGGCATGGAGACAGAGACGAGCCAAGAAATTTCAGCAAGCGAATTTATGGATGCCTTGAACTCCGAAGAGGTGGATAGCTTTACGATCCAACCGGGTGCAGGCGTTTATGAAATCAGCGGCGAATACCGCACCGAACAAGAACTGGACGTGGCTGATTCATCCAGCGATCTGCTGTTGTTTGATGATACGACCAGTACAACAACGAAAAATTTCACAACCAGAGTTTTACCGAATGATGAGACTCTGAAACAGATTACGGAAATCGCCGAAACAACGGATACACAGATGATTCCGTTGGAAGAAGATCAGTCCGGAGCATGGATCAGCATCCTATTCAGCGTATTGCCGATCGTCATCTTCATCTTCTTCATGTACATGATGATGGGACAAGCTGGCGGCGGACAGGGCGGTAACCGCAATGTCATGAACTTCGGCAAAACGAAGTCTGAAGATGCCACCAAAAAACCGATCAAAGTACGTTTTTCTGACGTTGCCGGTGCGGAGGAAGAAAAACAAGAGCTTGTCGAAGTTGTGGAATTCCTGAAGGATCCGCGTCGTTTCACGGCACTTGGAGCAAGGATTCCGGCAGGTGTTTTGTTGGAAGGACCTCCAGGAACAGGGAAGACCTTATTGGCCAAAGCCGTTGCCGGTGAGGCCGGTGTGCCTTTCTTCTCGATTTCCGGTTCGGAATTCGTGGAAATGTTCGTCGGTGTCGGTGCCAGCCGTGTGCGTGATTTGTTCGAGCAAGCCAAAAAAGCGGCTCCTGCAATCATCTTCATCGATGAAATCGATGCGGTTGGGCGTCAGCGTGGCGCCGGTATGGGTGGCGGACATGATGAACGCGAACAGACGCTGAACCAACTGTTGGTTGAGATGGACGGTTTTTCCGGCAATGAGGGCATCATCGTCATCGCTGCCACCAACCGTTCGGACGTACTCGATCCGGCATTGCTTCGTCCAGGCCGTTTTGACCGCCAAATTTTGGTCGGCAGACCGGATGTAAAAGGCCGCGAAGCGATACTGAAAGTACATTCCCGCAATAAACCGTTGGCAAGCAACGTCGATCTGAAAGTTGTCGCGCAACAGACGCCAGGCTTCTCTGGAGCAGATCTGGAAAATCTTTTGAACGAAGCTGCCTTGGTCGCTGCCAGACGGAACAAAACAAAAATCGATGCCCTTGACGTGGACGAAGCGCATGACCGTGTCATTGCCGGTCCTGCTAAGAGAGATCGTGTGATCAGCAAGCGCGAACGTGAAATGGTTGCTTACCATGAAGCCGGCCATACGATTGTCGGTATGGTCCTGAGCGATGCGCGCGTTGTCCACAAAGTTACGATCGTTCCACGCGGTCGCGCTGGAGGATACGCAATCATGCTTCCGAAAGAGGATCGATTCCTTATGACGAAGGATGAGTTGCTGGAACAAGTTGTCGGCTTGCTTGGCGGACGTGTGGCGGAGGAAGTTGTCTTCAACGTCCAAACTACGGGCGCCAGCAACGACTTCGAACAAGCTACCGGCTTGATCAGAAGCATGGTTACCGAGTACGGCATGAGTGAAAAATTGGGCACTGTGCAGTATGAAGGAAATCATCAAGTATTCGTCGGACGTGACTATGGCCAAACCAAAGCTTACTCTGAAGATATTGCTTACCAAATTGACTCGGAAGTCCGTCGTATGATGAGTGAAGCGCATATCAGAGCGCGCCAAATCATCGAAGAACACCGTGAACAACTGAATTTGATCGCTGAGAAATTGTTGGAACTGGAAACATTGGACGAGAAAACAATCCGCAGCTTGTTCGAAACCGGCCAAATGCCTTCGGACTCAAATGCAGAAGAATATCCAAGCGAAAAAGCGCAATCTTTTGAAGAGGCCAAACGGGCACTTGAAAAGAAAGAGGCTGAAAAAATCCGCCAGGAAGAGCAGGCGCTTGTTGACGGCGAAACTGAAGATTCAGCTGACGTTTCAGCAACTGCTGCTGATGAAGAAGCGGAAAATGAATCGGATAGTGAAGCAAAAGAGACTGAAGAAAAATAAAACAAATAGCGTTTCGCAAAAAGTCTGGGATGACAATCCCAGACTTTTTGTCATCACTGACCGGCTATACAAGAGAAAGTGAGCAAAGTGTGGTTGCTTTCGTCCTGACCTATAGTAGAATGATAGAGAAACAATTTAAGAATGCAATGGAGGATTATATATGAGTGATTATTTAATTAAGGCGTTAGCCTATGAAGGACAATTCCGTGCCTACGCGATTGACGCCACAGAAGCGGTTGCGGAGGCGCAAAGAAGGCACGATACATGGAGCGCCTCTTCTGCTGCTTTAGGCCGCACGATGGTAGGAACGCTGTTGCTGGCTGCAGCCGGATTGAAGAACGAAGAAAAAATGACCGTCATCGTGAACGGGGATGGCCTCGGAGGCCGCATCCTTGCTGATGCGAACGGGAAGGGCGATATCAAAGCCTATATTTCAAATCCGAATGTCAACCTTTCTTTGAACGGCGATGGCAAACTGGATGTACGCGCAGTCGTGGGGACGGAAGGCACCTTGACCGTCATCAAGGATTTAGGGATGAAAGAACCGTTCACGGGCCAAGTTTCCTTGGTCAGCGGTGAATTGGGCGAGGATTTCACCTACTACATGGCAAATTCCGAGCAAATACCTTCAGCCATCGGGTTGAGCGTGCTGGTGGACACCGATGACTCGATCAAAGCGGCCGGCGGATTCATGATCCAGGTGATGCCTGACGCCAGCGATGAAGCAATCACGAAAGTGGAACAGAATATCGCAGCCATTCCGTTGGTTTCCAGATTGATGGAAAATGGCGAAACGCCAGAACAGATCTTGGCGCGGATATTGGGCGAAGAAAACGTGGAAGTATTGGAGAAGATGCCAGTGCGTTTTCACTGCGACTGTTCAAGGGAACGTTTCGGTGGCGGCTTGAGTTCGATCGGCAAAGACGAACTGCAGGAAATGATCGCTGAGGACCAAGGGGCTGAGGTCGTCTGCCATTTCTGCGGCGAAAAGTACCACTATTCAGAAGAAGATCTGCAGGAACTGGTAAAAGCCATTGACGAGAAGCGCACCGCCAACATCTGATGGCGCCGGCGTTTCGCTTGTAATGCGGTTTCACGTAACCTACAATGAATGTAATCTATCCGTTTGACGGAACTGATCAGTAAAATCTATCTGAGCTGGAGGAATCGACATGGTAAAAATAGTCTCTTCAATTGCGAGTTTGATCGGGGAAACGCCGATGATCAAACTGAATAAAGTGGTACCCGAGGGTGTGGCTGATGTTTACGTCAAGCTTGAATCATTCAATGCAGGCGGAAGCGTGAAAGATCGCATCGCTCTGAATATGATCGAAGTGGCGGAAGAAGAAGGCCTTCTGAAGCCTGGGTATACAATCGTGGAACCGACCAGCGGCAATACCGGTGTCGGTCTGGCCATGCTGGCTGCGGCAAAAGGCTATAAAGCCATTTTTGTGATGCCGGATACGATGAGTATGGAAAGACGTTTACTGTTGGCAGCTTACGGCGCAGAACTGGTTCTGACGCCAGGCGCTGAAGGAATGAATGGTTCGATTGCGAAGGCAAGGGAAATCGCAGCGCAACCGGAACACTTTATGCCGATGCAATTCGATAACCCTGCCAATCCTGCTGTGCATGAAGCCATCACCGGCCCGGAGATCATCGAGGCTTTTGGAGGCAAGACGCCTGACGCCTTTCTTGCTGGAGTCGGAACGGGCGGAACCGTGACGGGAGTCGGCAAGGCTTTACGCAAAGTCAATCCGAATGTGGAGATATATGCACTGGAGCCTACCGATTCGGCTGTACTGAGCGGAAAGCCGAAAGGCCCGCACAAAATCCAAGGCATCGGCGCGGGCTTTATCCCGTCGGTATTGGACACTACACTTTACAACGGCATCATCCAAGTCTCCAATGAACAAGCCTTCGAAATGGCGCGCCGCGTTGCGCGGGAAGAAGGCGTTTTGGTGGGCATTTCAGGCGGGGCTGCCATCGCCGGTGCGATCGAAGTGGCCATCCGTCTAGGGAAAGGCAAGTCCGTCGTGACTGTTGCGCCGGATAACGGGGAACGCTACCTTTCAACGCCACTGTTCAGCGTGCAATAACAAATGGATAAGAAGGACAGGCCGATCGGATGGCTTGTCCTTTTTTTCTTATTGGTGAGGCGCCAAACGCAATCGGATAAGATATTTTTCTTTTCTTACGGATTGTAAGATGATAGAATGGTCCAAGAGTTTTTCGAGCATCCGGAAAAAGGATGAGATCACCATAAATAAATAACAAAGGAAGTAAAAAATGTATAAAATTGGCAATATTGAAATCAATAATCCGGTCGCAGTCGCACCTATGGCCGGAATCAGCAACGCTGCCTTCCGTGTCACCGTCAAAGAGATGGGCGCAGGCTTGGTCGTCTGCGAGATGATCAGCGATAAGGGCATCCAATTCCGCAACGAGAAGACTTTGCGGATGCTGCACATCGAGCCGAACGAGTATCCGTTGAGCGTCCAGATCATGGGCGGCAACAAGGATACGCTGGTGGAAGCGGCAAAATATGTGGCGGAAAACACGGAGGCTGCCATCATCGACATCAACATGGGCTGCCCCGTCAGCAAAGTAATCAAAGCCGAAGCAGGAGCCAAGTGGTTGTTGGATCCGGGCAAAGTCTATGAAATGGTTTCTGCCGTCGTGGATGCCGTGGACAAGCCTGTAACCGTGAAAATGCGGACAGGCTGGGACTCCAATCATCTTTTTGCGGTGGAGAACGCCTTGGCTGCAGAACGCGCTGGTGCAGCCGCCGTTGCGATGCATGGACGCACACGCGTACAGATGTATGAAGGCAAAGCTGACTGGAACATCTTCAAGGACGTCAAACAGGCCCTGACGCGCATCCCTTTGTTGGGTAACGGGGATGTGAAGACACCTGAAGATGCCAAGCGGATGATGGACGAAACAGGCGTGGACGGTGTCATGATCGGACGGGCTGCCTTAAGCAACCCTTGGATGATCAAGCAGACAGTCCACTATCTGGAAACCGGAGAAATGTTGCCGCAAACGACCCCACGCGAGAAATTGGAAATCGCAAAACTGCACTTGGACAGATTGACCGATCTGAAGGGCGAAACAGTCGCTGTCAAAGAATTCCGCAGCATCGCGGCTTATTATCTGAAAGGCATTCCGCGGGCTTCAAAAACGAAAGCAGCAGTCACATCTGCATCCAGACAACAAGAAGTTGTCGACTTGTTGGATCGCTTCATTTTCGAAATAGAGGAACGCGAAGCCTCAAAAGAAGCGCGTACATTCGAGAAAATCGAAATAAATAGCTAAGACGGCTTGATTTTTCACTCTTTTATTGGCAATATTAAGAAGATTATGAATCAAGAAGATTTAAGAACGGAGTGACCTCATTGAGTCAAGAAAAACATTCAGAAGAAATGAATGACCAGTTGCTGATTCGCCGTGAAAAAATGCAGACTTTACGCGAAGAAGGAATTGAACCCTTTCAAAATGGGTTTGTAAGAACACATTTATCCGCGGCTATCCATCAAGAGTTCGATGCTTTTACGAAAGAGGAAATCGAAGCAAAAGATGAGACCATCGTTTCAGTAGCCGGCAGAATCATGACAAAACGCGGAAAAGGGAAGGTTGGCTTTGCTCATTTGCAGGACAGCAAAGGCCAAATCCAAATTTACGTGCGCAAAGATACTGTCGGGGAACAGGATTATGCAATCTTTAAGCAGGCCGATCTCGGCGACATCATTGGCGTAACTGGCCCGATCATGAAAACCGATGCCGGTGAAGTCACCATCAAACCGACGCAACTTGTGCATTTGACGAAAGCATTGCGCCCGTTGCCTGACAAATATCATGGCTTGACGAACGTTGAACAGAAATACCGCCAACGCTATCTTGACTTGATCAGCAACAAAGAGAGCTTCGATAAGTTCGTGCAACGCAGCCAGATCATCAGCGAAATCAGAACCTACCTGAACGGACTGGGCTATCTGGAAGTCGAAACACCGACTTTACACAATATGGCCGGTGGCGCAACCGCAAAACCTTTCATTACGCACCATAACGCATTGGATATGGAATTGTATATGCGTATTGCGTTGGAACTGCACCTGAAACGCCTTGTGATCGGTGGTATGGAAAAAGTTTATGAAATCGGCCGCGTATTCCGTAACGAAGGAATCGACACGACCCACAACCCTGAGTTCACGATGCTGGAAATGTACACAGCTTATACCGATTTCCACGATGTGATGGAAGTGGTTGAAGGCATCTTCGAGACGGTTACGACAAAAGTCAAAGGATCCTCAACAGTGGTCTATGACGGCACCGAAATCAACATGGCCGGACCATATCCGCGCATCCACATGGTTGACGCGGTCAAATCCGTTACGGGCGTCGATTTCTGGGAACCGATGACGGATGCAGAAGCGCAGGCTTTGGCGGAGAAACATAATGTGCCGTTCACGAAGAATATGACGGTTGGGCACATCATCAATGAATTTTTCGAGGCGTTCGTCGAAGACACGTTGGTTCAGCCGACGTTCATCTACGGCCATCCGTTGGCAATCTCTCCATTGGCACGCAAAAATGAAGAGGATCCGCGCTTTACGGACCGTTTTGAAATCTTCATCATGGGCAAGGAATACGGAAATGCCTTTACCGAGCTTACGGATCCGATCGATCAAAGAGAACGTTTCGAAGCGCAAGCGATGGAAAAAGAGCAAGGCAATGACGAAGCGCATGGCGTGGACGAAGACTTCATCGAAGCTTTGGAATACGGTATGCCTCCGACAGGCGGATTGGGCATCGGCATCGACAGACTCGTGATGATGTTGACGGACAGTCAGTCAATCCGTGACGTCCTGCTGTTCCCGACGATGAGAAACTTAGAAAACTAATTTGAATGTGAGGGGACTGCCACAATTCGTGGGAGCCCCTTCTTTCGTTTGTGGACAATAGCGATCCGGTCAGTTCCTTGTCGAATTCTTCGGGTACAACCAGCATCGAATTAAAAAACTGAAAATATTGCAAATAAAACAAGACAAACGGTTGACGGTCAGAAATATCCATGTTATGATTCATAAGGTGATTTTATACACAGATTCCTGAACAATATCTTTCAGTCGTGCTGACTGGTGTATGATTGTCACAGAAAGAATAGTAGGTCGAAATATTCGATTTATTTATTTTTTTAACTAAAAAGGAACCACCTGGATGTGTGGACCTAGCTATCCCATCGAGGAAGGAGGAAAATCAATGCCTACAATCAATCAATTAGTGCGTAAACCTCGCAAATCTGCTATTGAAAAATCAACTGCTCCTGCTTTAGGAAAAGGGTACAATAGCTTCAAAAAATCTCAAACAAATACAAACTCACCTCAAAAACGTGGTGTTTGTACGCGTGTGGGTACAATGACTCCGAAAAAACCTAACTCAGCGTTACGTAAGTACGCTCGTGTACGTCTGTCCAACTTGTTGGAAGTTACAGCTTACATTCCTGGTATCGGACATAACCTACAAGAACACAGCGTGGTGCTAATCCGTGGCGGACGTGTAAAAGACTTGCCAGGGGTACGTTATCATATCGTTCGTGGCGCTCTTGATACAGCTGGTGTAGCCAACCGTATGCAAAGCCGTTCTAAATACGGAGCTAAGAGACCTAAGAAAAAATAATTAAACAATAAACGAAAAACAAAAGTTAAGGAAGGAGGAATTTGAATGCCTCGTAAAGGTCCAGTCACAAAACGTGAAGTAATGCCAGATCCGATTTACAATTCAAAATTGGTGACTCGTTTGATCAACCGTATCATGGTTGATGGAAAACGTGGTAAAGCTGCTACCATCTTATATAACGCATTTGAAATGATTAAAGAATCTACAGGAAACGACCCGTTGGAAGTTTTCGAACAAGCTATGAAAAACATCATGCCTGTTTTAGAAGTAAAAGCACGTCGTGTAGGGGGTTCTAACTATCAAGTTCCTATCGAAGTACGTCCAGATCGTCGTATGGCTTTAGGATTACGTTGGTTGGTAAGCTACTCTCGTCTACGCGGTGAAGATACTATGGAAGAGCGTCTGGCTAAAGAAATCATGGACGCTGCTAACAACTCTGGTGCTTCAGTTAAGAAACGTGAAGATACACATAAAATGGCAGAAGCTAACAAAGCTTTCGCTCACTACCGTTGGTAAAATGTTCTTGCAAGAATTTATTCTTGCAAGACATTTGCTTTATGGTTGCGTAAGTCACCATTTTTCCAATAAAATGGACTTGCAATTACTTTTATAAGAGAGAGGTGTTTGAAGAAGATGGCACAAAGAGAATTTTCTCTACATAATACGAGAAATATCGGTATCATGGCTCATATTGACGCTGGTAAAACAACGGCAACTGAACGTATTTTGTACTATACCGGTAAAATCCATAAGATCGGTGAGACCCACGAGGGTGCTTCACAAATGGACTGGATGGAACAAGAACAAGAACGTGGTATTACCATCACTTCAGCTGCTACTACTGCACAATGGAAAGGGTATCGCGTAAACATCATCGATACTCCCGGACACGTGGACTTCACTATTGAAGTTGAACGTTCCCTGCGTGTATTGGATGGCGCTGTCGCTTTGCTTGATGCACAATCAGGTGTAGAACCTCAAACTGAAACAGTTTGGCGTCAAGCTACAACTTATGGTGTTCCTCGTATCATTTTCGCTAACAAAATGGACAAAATGGGTGCGGATTTCTTATATTCTTTAGGCACTCTGCATGACCGTCTGAATGCTAATGCACATCCGATTCAATTGCCGATTGGTTCTGAAGATACATTCAAAGGTATCATCGATTTAGTCGAAATGAAGGCTGAAATCTATGACAACGATGAAGGTACTGAATACCATGAAGAAGATATCCCTGCGGAATATCTTGAAGCGGCTGAAGAATGGCATACTAAATTAGTTGAAGCTGTTGCTGAAACTGATGAAGCCTTGATGGAAAAATATCTTGATGGTGAAGAAATTACGAAAGAAGAATTGAAACAAGGTATCCGTACCGCTACATGTAATGTAGAGTTTTTCCCGATGCTTTGCGGTTCTGCTTTCAAAAATAAAGGTGTTCAATTATTGCTTGATGCAGTTATCGACTACCTTCCATCACCATTGGATGTTCCAGCCATCACAGGTACTGACGATGACGGTGAAGAAATAAGTGTTCCTGCAAGCGACGAAGCGCCATTTGCAGCTCTAGCATTTAAAGTTATGACTGACCCGTTTGTGGGCCGTCTGACATTCTTCCGCGTATACGCTGGTACGCTACAAAGTGGTTCTTACGTTCAGAATGCCACTAAAGGCAAACGTGAACGTGTTGGACGTATCTTGCAGATGCATGCTAACAGTCGTAGCGAAATTCCTGAAGTATTCGCAGGAGACATCGCTGCAGCAGTTGGTTTGAAAGATACGACTACTGGGGACACTTTGTGTGATGAAAAGATACATGTTATCCTTGAATCCATGAATTTCCCGGAACCAGTTATCGAAGTTGCGATTGAGCCTAAATCAAAAGCTGACCAAGATAAAATGGGTATCGCGCTACAGAAACTTTCTGAAGAAGATCCTACTTTCCGTGCTTCCACAAATCCAGAGACTGGTCAAACGATCATCGCTGGTATGGGTGAGTTGCACTTGGACATCATCGTTGACCGTATGAAACGTGAGTTCAAAGTTGAAGCTACAGTAGGTGCTCCACAAGTATCTTACCGTGAAACGTTCCGTCAAACAGTTCAATCTGAAGGTAAATTCGTTCGTCAATCAGGTGGTAAAGGTCAATTCGGTCACGTTTGGGTTGAATTTACTCCTAACGAAGAAGGCGCTGGATTTGCGTTTGAGAATGCTATCGTCGGTGGGGTAGTTCCTCGTGAATACATCCCTGCAGTTGAAGCAGGTTTGAAAGACGCAATGGAAAATGGTGTGTTGGCTGGTTATCCTTTAGTTGACGTTAAGGCTAAATTGTATGATGGTTCTTACCATGATGTCGATTCATCTGAAACAGCATTTAAAGTTGCTGCTTCACTTGCTTTGCGTAACGCAGCTAAAAAAGCTGACCCTGCAATCCTTGAGCCAATGATGGCTGTAGAAATTACAGTTCCTGATGATTATTTGGGAGATGTAATGGGTCATGTAAGTTCTCGTCGTGGACGTATCGAAGGTACTGAAGCACGCGGTAACGCACAAATCGTTAAGAGCAGCATTCCATTATCAGAAATGTTTGGATATGCGACAACTTTACGTTCTTCTACACAAGGCCGCGGAACGTTCTCAATGACATTCGATCATTATGAAGCTGTTCCTAAATCTGTACAAGAAGAAATCATCAAGAAGAGCGGAAAAAATAGCGAAGAGTAATTTCGCTGTTGCTTAGCTTGTATATTGCTTTTTCGGATACAAATCGGTATACTTTATACGATAGACGATTAGAGTCTAGACAAATTATAAGCACTCAATATGAGGAGGAAATGATTTAAAATGGCAAAAGTAAAATTCGACCGTTCAAAACCCCATGTTAACGTTGGTACAATCGGACACGTTGACCATGGTAAAACAACATTAACAGCAGCTATCACAACAGTTTTAGCTAAAAAAGGGTTCGCTGAAGCATCTAACTATGCTGCAATCGACAACGCTCCAGAAGAAAGAGAACGTGGTATCACGATCAACACTTCTCACGTTGAATACTCAACTGAAACTCGTCACTACGCTCACGTAGACTGCCCAGGCCACGCGGACTATGTTAAAAACATGATCACTGGTGCTGCACAAATGGACGGCGCTATCTTAGTAGTTTCTGCTGCTGATGGTCCAATGCCACAAACTCGCGAGCACATCCTGTTGTCTCGTCAAGTTGGTGTTCCTTACATCGTAGTATTCTTGAACAAAGTCGACATGGTTGACGACGAAGAATTATTAGAATTAGTTGAAATGGAAGTTCGTGACCTGTTGACAGAATACGATTTCCCTGGCGACGATGTTCCTGTAATTTCTGGTTCTGCTTTGAAAGCTTTGGAAGGCGACGAGTCTTACGAAGAAAAAATCTTGGAATTGATGGCAGCTGTTGACGAGTACATCCCAACTCCAACTCGTGACACTGACAAACCATTCATGATGCCTATCGAGGACGTATTCTCAATCACTGGACGTGGTACTGTTGCTACAGGCCGTGTTGAGCGTGGACAAGTCCGCGTTGGTGACGAAGTTGAAATCGTCGGTATTGCTGAAGAAACTAAGAAAACAGTTGTTACCGGTGTTGAAATGTTCCGTAAATTATTGGATTACGCTGAAGCTGGCGATAACGTAGGAGCTTTGTTACGTGGTGTTACACGTGAGCAAATCCAACGTGGTCAAGTATTGGCTAAACCAGGTTCAATCACTCCACATACAACTTTCTCTGCTGAAGTTTATGTACTTTCAAAAGAAGAAGGCGGACGTCACACTCCATTCTTCACAAACTACCGTCCACAATTCTACTTCCGTACAACTGACGTTACAGGCGTATGTAACTTACCAGAAGGCGTTGAAATGGTAATGCCTGGCGATAACGTTACTATGGAAGTTGAACTGATCCACCCAATCGCTATCGAAGAAGGAACTAAGTTCTCTATTCGTGAAGGCGGCCGTACTGTAGGCGCTGGCGTTGTAGCTTCAATCTCTAAATAATTTTATTTCAAAATAAAATTTAATGCGATTAAAAAAATCCCGAGAGCTTCTGCTCTTGGGATTTTTTTTGCGGTGCGCCCGGCATGGGTGATAACTTGGTGGTGAAAGTCCACTACAGGCTTTGCAGTAGGAACTGTTAGCGAAGGACAAGGGTGTCCACCGTGAGGTGGAATCTGAAGGAAGTCGGACGCAAACACTCGCACTGACGAACAGAAATCTCATATGAGGCTGTATGGAGACGGACGAGCTTGCCGCACATAGCAAAGTCCTATACTGCACGAATCTCCTACAGTAAATGAGGCAGTGACATGAGTGGAAGGTTATCATTCTTACCCGGGGAGGTCTCGCTAGCAGGATTCCCTGTAGTAACAACGAATAGCGAGAAGTCAGCAGAGGTCATAGTAGCGAAAATGTAGCGAAGGACCGAACAGTATCAATACTTGGAAAGATAGGAGGTTAGGTTTTATGAAGAATGCAGAAAACAACCGAAAGGTTGGCAAGCTACAGAAGGATAAGCTGGAAGCGAAAGAATATGTAGATGTGCGGAGTAATAACCTAGGTGAACATATGGAGAAGTATGGTGAGTCCCTCATGGGTCTCGTTGTAAGTAAAAAGAACTTACTCTCGGCTGCTAAAGCGGTTAGACAAAACAAAGGGGCAGCAGGAGTAGACGGAATGACAGTGCATGAAGTGGAAGCCCACATTATCGAGTTCTATCCCCAACTAAGGAGAAAACTATTAGACGGGACATACAAGCCACACCCTGTACGGAGGGTGGAAATCCCGAAACCAAATGGCGGAATACGGAAACTGGGAATACCAGTAGTGCGGGACCGAGTGGTCCAACAGGCCATTAGGCAGATAATAGAACCCATCATTGACCCGCATTTCCATCCGAATAGCCACGGTTTCCGAATAGGGAAAAGTAACCATTCTGCACTAAAACAGTGCGTGAATTTTTACAAAGAAGGCTTTCCCGTAGTGGTTGATTGCGATTTAAAACAGTGCTTCGACACGTTGAATCATGATAAGTTGATGTACTACCTTGAACAGTATGTACACGACAAAGCCATCCTTAAGATTATCCGCAAGTTCCTGTTGAGTGGTGTAATAGACCTGTCCGGCGAATTCGTAGAAAGTGAAACAGGCGCACCGCAAGGTGGCGTAATCTCGCCACTTCTCAGCAATGTTTACTTGCATGAACTGGATAAGGAGTTGGAACAACGAGGGCACCGTTTCGTTCGCTTCGCCGATGACTTAGTAATCTTTGTAAAAACAAAGAGAGCAGGCGAGCGGGTTCTTCAGAGCGTCACTCGCTTTATCGAGAAAGACCTAAAGCTAACCGTCAACAAGGACAAAAGCAAAGTGGGGTCTCCCACCCGTTTAAAGTTCTTGGGTTGTCTGATAACTACTGTGAATGGGGTCTGTCGCTACCGACCGACCAATGCCGCCAAGAAGAAATTAGTCAACAAATTGAGACACTTGACGAAACGAAACCGTCCCGGCGATTTCCGTCAAATTTCTAACGAAATCAACAGTGTCACAAGAGGATGGATCAACTACTTCGGTTTAGGGTTCATTAAAACCTTTATCCGAAGGATTGAACAATGGCTGCATCGCAGAATCAGACAACTTATTCTTAAACGATGGAAAAGCTCACGTACGAAAATTGACAGACTATCCAAGCTTGGTCTCGATAAAGATAGCGCAAAGCGCGTCGGATTCTCCAGAAAGAAACACTGGAGGCTCTCCAAAACGCCTGAAGTTCATCGGGCACTTACGACGAAAAGACTCCACCATTGGGGCTTAATTTCATTAAGCCACCTGGCAGAGTCTGCTTACTCAAGATACTGAACCGCCGTGTACGGAACCGTACGCACGGTGGTGTGAGAGGTCGGAGCCTGTTGGCTCCTCCTACTCGATCTTATTCGTTTGGATATTCCAAGGCTTTCTTTCCTTCATCCCCGGTGCTGACGCGGATGACGTTTTCTACATTATATATGAAAATTTTCCCGTCCCCGATGTTGCCGGTGTACAAAGCTTTTCTGGCAGCGTCCACTACCTCTTGGACTGGAACCGTGCTCACGACAACTTCGACACGGATCTTCGGCAACAGGTCGGCTTCGGTTTCGACGCCACGATAATAGGTGGAGTGGCCTTTTTGCATGCCGTAGCCGAATACGTCGAAAACGGTCATGCCAGTGATGCCGATGCTGTTCAGCGCTTTTTTCAGACTCTCAAATTTACTTTCGTTCGTGATGATTTCAATTTTGGTGATTTTATTATCTGTAGCGTAGCCGCCTGTTGTTGAACTGGATGCTTGATATTCCACAACCACTGATTTGTTCAGGTCTTCAAGAGATGGATTCGCGTAAGCCAGTTCGGGACCGTTGCCCGCGAAAGTGCGCTCCTGGAATTTTTGGAAGGCCGATCTCAATTCGCCAGGCACGACAGATCTATCAGTATCTGAATGATTCGGTTCGCTCAAGGCTATAGCGATGCTGCCGTACGCAGTTTCGCCATGGATGGCATAGTCCAATCCGATTTCTTCTTCTTCAGCAGAGACGCGCAGTTGCATGAATTGGCTGATCAATTTCAACAAGAAATAAGATACGATGCCGGCGTAAGCAACTACAGCAGCGATGCTGATTATTTCCGCAATAAGCAGTCTAAGATTTCCGTCCACTAAACCACCTTCGATAGCAGGGTTGATCGCACTTGTAGCGAAGATTCCTGTTGCGATTCCGCCCCAGATTCCGCCGATGCCGTGGCAGCCGAATGCATCAAGCGCATCATCATAATCAAATTTTTTCTTCAGAATAGTGACGCCGTAGAAACAAACAATCCCGCCGATTAGTCCGATCAGAAGGGAAGCAAACGGGCTGACGAATCCTGCATCAGGAGTGATGGAAACGAGGCCTGCCACGATTCCGCTGACAAATCCGAGTGCTGTCGGCTTCTTGTGGACCATCCATTCGCACAGCATCCAGCTCAAACCAGCGGCAGCTGCGGAAGTGTTCGTTGTGAGGAAGGCATTCAAGGCGATGTCATTGATGGCCAGTGCGCTTCCCGCGTTGAAACCGTACCAACCGAAGAGAAGAAGACCAGCACCGATCATTGTCATCGGAATATTATGAGGCTTGATCGAATCATGGTTGTTTCGTTTACCGATGTAGATGGCCGCCACCAACGCAGACACACCTGAACTGATGTGGATGACGCTGCCTCCTGCAAAATCGAGTGCATCCAATTCGCGGATCCAGCCGCCATTTCCCCAGATCCAGTGGGCGATCGGATCGTAGACGAATGTCGTCCACAACAGGATGAAAGCCAAGAAGGCAGGGAACTTCATGCGTTCCGCGATGCTTCCGGATATCAGAGCCGGTGTGATGATTGCGAAAGCCAATTGGAACATCAAGAATAGCTGGTGGGGAATCGTGGGTGCGTAGTCGATCGGCACAAAATTTACGTTGTTGAGCAGGGCGAAGGAGCCGTCACCGATCAGCGGACCGTGCCCACCGAATACAAATGAATAACCGAACAGAATCCATTGGATAGAGACGACGGCGATGGCTGCATAACTATGCATCGTCGTGCTGAGGATATTTTTCTTCCGTACCATCCCTCCATAGAATAGGGACAGCGCCGGTGTCATTAAGAGGACCAGGGTGGTTGCCAGGAATACGAAAGTTGTGTCTGCGTAATTGATGTTCTCCATTGATAATCTCCTTCCGCCGGTATCGAGCGAGTGACCAGCTGCTTGTGATATTGCTAACTTTACACGCTGGAAAAAAGAAAATCATCTAAATGGTCACGGGCATTGTGACATTAGCTGACATGACAAGGTGGCGAAATGATTTGAATAGCAAAAAGGCTTTCGTTTTCTTTCAGGAGGCGCTATTGTGTATTGGATAAGTACAGTGACTGTGTGAGTTAAAAGGTAAAAAAGATGCCGATGCTAAAAACCGAACTGACATGAACAAACGATTGTAAGAAAATATTTTTTTTATAATAATTTTTTTCGCGATAAAATTCGTGTTTCTTCTATAATAAAGTGTGTTCTGCATAAACGACGAGAAACAACAGGAGTCCGCAATAAAAAAGCCGAAGCAATTGCTTAAGTGCAGAAATCAAAACCGCTTGCTATCCCAATCGGTTTCTGTATAATAGTGAAAGGGTAAAAAAAGCATTCTGAGATCAAGCTTTGCATGTTTTAAAAAAAACAGCATAAATCTCATAATTATTTTCAGAAAACACTTGCTTTGCTTGGTGTGATTATGTATAATATATTGGTACGGCATTCATGGTTATGAATAAAGTATTGGGGACCGTACAATCGGGAACCGCAGCTAAGAGACGAGAGGTTGCGACACACCCGGTCGCTTTGTCACGGCGGGTGTGCCGGGGAATTTTCGTGGAGCTAGTCTTATGAATTACATCTGACGAAGGAGGGAACAACATGGCAAAACAAAAAATACGTATTCGTTTAAAAGCATATGAACACCGTGCTCTTGATCAATCAGCGGATAAAATCGTGGAAACAGCAAAAAGAACGGGAGCTACCGTTTCAGGTCCGATTCCATTGCCGACTGAAAGATCACTATACACAGTGATCCGTGCTACTCACAAGTACAAAGATTCTCGTGAGCAGTTCGAAATGCTTACACACAAACGTCTAATCGACATCATCAACCCAACAACAAAAACTGTTGACGCTTTGATGAAGCTTGACTTACCAAGTGGCGTAGACATCGAAATCAAATTATAATCAAACCTATCATATAAAAAACAAACGGAGGTGTTACCATGACCAAAGGAATCTTAGGCAAAAAAGTAGGAATGACTCAATTCTTTACTGCAAACGGTGAGTTAGTACCAGTTACAGTTATCGAAGCTACTCCAAACGTTGTTTTACAAGTTAAAACCAACGAAACAGACGGCTACGAAGCGGTACAACTAGGCTACCAAGAAATGCGTGAAGTATTGTCAAACAAACCTGCTAAGGGTCATGCAGCAAAAGCAAAAACTGCTCCTAAGCGCTTCATTCGTGAATTTAACAATGTTGAGCTAGGAGAATACGAAGTAGGAAAAGAAATCAAAGTTGATATCTTTGAAGCAGGCGACATTGTTGATGTCACTGGTACCACTAAAGGACATGGCTTCCAAGGCGTAATCAAACGTCACGGACAAAGCCGCGGACCAATGGCCCACGGATCTCGTTACCATCGTCGTCCGGGTTCAATGGGTGCTGCTTCATTCCCATCCCGCGTATTCAAAGGTAAAAAATTAGCAGGACGTATGGGTAACGACCGCGTTACTATCCAAAACCTTGAAGTCGTTATGGTTGACGTTGAGAAAAACGTTATCCTGATCAAAGGTAACGTACCTGGTTCTAAAAAATCATTGATTGAAATCAAAGTAGCCCGCAAAGCTGCAAACAAATAATATAAAAGAGAGGAGGAACGAGAAAAATGCCAAACGTAGCCTTATTTAAACAAGATGGAACACAAAACGGTGAAGTAACTTTGAATGAAGAAATCTTTGGGATTGAGCCTAACGAAAACGTTGTTTACGATGCAATCATCATGCAACGCGCTTCTTTAAGACAAGGAACTCACGCAGTGAAAAACCGCAGCGCTGTCAGCGGTGGTGGTCGTAAACCATGGAAACAAAAAGGAACAGGCCGTGCACGCCAAGGTTCAATCCGTTCACCACAATGGGTTGGCGGTGGAGTTGTCTTTGGACCAACACCTCGTTCTTACAGCTATAAATTAAACAAGAAAGTTCGTCGCTTAGCTATCAAATCAGTTCTTTCAACGAAAGTTGCTGAAGGAGACTTGATCGTAGTTGAAACATTGAACTTCGATGCACCAAAAACAAAAGAATTTGCAAATGTGTTGAAAAACCTTAACGTTGATACGAAAGTATTGGTTGTTGTAGAAAACGACAACGATTTTGCAGCATTATCAGCACGTAACCTTCCTGGCGTAACAGTCGTTAACGAAACAGGAATCAACGTATTGGATGTTGTTTCAAACAACAAATTAGTCTTAACACAAGCTGCTCTTTCTAAGGTAGAGGAGGCTCTTAAATAATGGAAGCAACAGACGTTATCAAACGCCCAATCATTACGGAAGCTTCTATGCTTGCGATGGATGAGAAGAAATATACCTTTGAAGTAGATGTACGTGCTAACAAAACGTTGGTTAAACAATCTGTAGAAGCATTGTTCGGCGTAGACGTTAAAAACGTAAACATCATGAATGTTCGCGGCAAACTTAAACGTATGGGTAAATACAAAGGCTATACAAAAAAACGCCGTAAAGCAATCATTACTTTGACTGAAAATTCTAAAACAATCGAATTATTCGAAAATTAATCTTTTGAAATAATCAAATAGGAGGGGAAAAAACGTGGCGATTAAGAAATACAAACCTACCACAAATGGCCGTCGTAATATGACTGGTTCTGATTTCGCAGAGATCACAAAAACAACACCTGAGAAATCTTTGATCGAACCAATCAAAAGAAAAGCCGGTCGCAACAACCAAGGTAAAATTACCGTTCGTCATCAAGCTGGTGGACACAAACGTGCTTACCGTGTGATCGACTTCAAACGTAATAAAGATGGAGTCGTTGGAATCGTCAAAGCTGTCGAGTACGATCCAAACCGCACTGCAAACATCGCGTTGATCCAATATGTTGATGGAATCAAAACTTACATCATTGCCCCTAAAGGCATCGAAGTAGGCCAACAAATCGAATCTGGAGTAGGATCTGATATCAAAATCGGAAACGCAATGCCATTGGCAAACATCCCAGTCGGTACTGTTATCCATAACATCGAAACAAAACCAGGCAAAGGCGGTCAATTGATCCGTTCAGCTGGTACAAGTGCTCAAGTACTTGGACAAGAAGGTAAATATACATTAGTTCGTTTGAACTCAAGCGAAGTACGTTTAATCCTTTCAACTTGCCGTGCAACAATCGGTTCAGTAGGTAACGAACAACACGAATTGATCAACATCGGTAAAGCCGGACGTAACCGTTGGTTGGGTAAACGCCCTACAGTCCGCGGTTCTGTAATGAACCCTAACGATCACCCACACGGTGGTGGTGAAGGTAAATCTCCAATCGGACGCAAAGCGCCAGTTACTCCTTGGGGTAAACCTGCTCTTGGTTACAAAACTCGTAGCAAGAAAGCTAAATCTAGCAAGCTGATCGTTCGCGGACGTAAAAAATAATTATCACAACAATAATTGACTGAAGCAACACATAATCGAAAGGAGGCTTCACCATGGGTCGTAGTTTGAAAAAAGGACCTTTTGTCGATGAACATTTAATTAAGAAAGTTGAAGCTGCTCTAGCAAGCGAAAAGAAACAAGTAATCAAAACTTGGTCTCGCCGCTCTACAATTTTCCCACAATTCATCGGACAAACGATTGCAGTTTATGATGGAAGAAAACACGTTCCAGTTTACATTCAAGAAGACATGGTAGGACACAAATTAGGAGAATTCGCTCCAACAAGAACATACCGTGGCCATGCCGCAGACGACAAGAAAACAGGTCGCCGTTAATTACGAGGGGAGGAAATAACATGCCAGAACAAATCACAGCTGCAAAAGCATCTGCACAAACTGTTCGCATTGCCGCTCGTAAGGTTCGTTTAGTAGTGGATCTTATCAGAGGCAAGAGCATCGGAGAAGCAATCTCCATTCTGAAATTCACACCGCGTGGCGCTTCGCCCGTTGTAGAAAAAGTGTTGATGTCAGCAATTGCTAATGCAGAACATAATTATGATTTAGATATCGAAAACTTGGTAGTAAGCGAGGCTTATGTTAACGAAGGACCGACAATGAAACGTTTCCGTCCACGTGCAAAAGGTTCAGCTTCACCAATCTTGAAACGTACTAGCCACATCACAATCGTGGTATCAGAAAAGAAGGAGGGATAATCTGTGGGTCAAAAAATTAATCCATTAGGTTTGCGTGTTGGGATCATTCGTGACTGGGATGCTAAATGGTACGCTGAAAAAGATTTCGCAGCTTTCTTACATGAAGATTTACGTATCCGTAAATACATCGAAAAGAACTTAAGCGAAGCTTCTGTTTCTAAAATCGAAATCGAACGTGCCGCTAACCGCGTGAACGTTTCTATCCATACTGCCAAACCTGGTATGGTAATCGGTAAAGGTGGTTCTGAAGTTGATAAAACTCGTAAAGAGTTGAATGAACTGACTGGTAAAAAAGTACACATCAACATCGTGGAAATCAAAAGACCAGACTTGGATGCTAAATTGGTTGCTGAAGGTATCGCTAAACAGTTGGAAAACCGTGTAGCTTTCCGTCGTGCACAAAAACAAGCTATCCAACGTACAATGAGATCTGGCGCTAAAGGGATCAAAACGCAAGTTTCTGGTCGTTTGAATGGTGCAGATATCGCTCGTGCTGAAACTCATGCTGAAGGAACTGTTCCATTGCATACATTGCGTGCGGACATCGACTACGCTTGGGAAGAAGCAGACACTACTTATGGTAAACTAGGCGTTAAAGTTTGGATTTACCGTGGTGAAGTTTTACCAGCAAAAAAAACAACTGAGAAAGGAGGGAAATAACCAATGTTAGTACCTAAACGTGTAAAACACCGTCGTGAGTTCCGTGGAAAAATGCGCGGAGAAGCTAAAGGCGGCAAAGAAGTAGTATTCGGCGAATATGGTTTGCAAGCTGTTGACTCTCATTGGATCACAAACCGTCAGATCGAAGCTGCTCGTATCGCTATGACTCGTTACATGAAACGTGGTGGGAAAGTTTGGATCAAAATATTCCCTCACAAATCATATACATCCAAAGCTATCGGAGTCCGTATGGGTTCTGGTAAAGGGGCACCTGAAGGTTGGGTATCTCCAGTTAAACGCGGCAAAATCATGTTCGAAGTAGCAGGCGTCCCTGAAGAAGTGGCACGCGAAGCTCTACGTCTTGCATCTCACAAATTGCCAGTTAAAACAAAAATTGTAAAACGTAAAGAAATTGGTGGTGAATCGAATGAAGGCTAATGAACTTAAAGAGTTATCCACTGCTGAAATGATTGAAAAAGAAAAACAATTCAAAGATGAATTATTCAATCTACGATTCCAACTTGCAACCGGACAGTTAGAAAATACTGCCCGCTTGAAAGAAGTACGCAAATCAATTGCACGTATTAAAACTGTATTGCGACAACAAGAATTGCAAAAATAGTAGATCAGCAAAGGAGGTCACAACGAAATGACTGAAGAACGTAACCAACGTAAAGTCTACCAAGGTGTTGTTGTTTCCGACAAGATGGATAAAACAATCGTTGTAGAAGTATCTACAACAAAAACACATCCTACTTACGGTAAACGCGTTAAGTACTCTAAAAAGTACAAGGCACATGATGAAAACAACCAAGCTAAAATGGGTGATGTAGTTAGAATTATGGAGACTCGTCCTCTATCTGCTACTAAAAACTTCCGCTTGCTTGAAGTTGTTGAAGAATCAGTAATCATCTAATCAGACAAATAAATATTTTTATATCCGGAAGGAGGATACTGACGTGATACAAACAGAATCCCGCTTAAGAGTTGCCGATAATTCAGGCGCTAAAGAAGTGTTAACTATCAAAGTGTTAGGTGGTTCAAACCGCAAATTCGCAGGAATTGGTGATACAATCGTCTGCACAGTAAAACAAGCTACACCCGGTGGTGTTGTCAAAAAGGGTGAAGTTGTCAAAGCTGTTATCGTTCGTACGAAACACGGCGCACACCGTAAAGATGGTTCTTACATCAAATTTGACGAAAATGCTTGTGTAATCATTCGTGACGACAAGAGCCCTCGTGGAACACGTATCTTTGGACCAGTTGCACGTGAATTGCGTGACAACAACTACATGAAGATCGTTTCCCTTGCTCCAGAAGTATTGTAATCAACTGTCATAAATGAAGGAGGTGCAACAAAGCATGCACGTAAAAACTGGTGATAAAGTTAAAGTCATTACTGGAAAAGATAAAGGTAAAGAAGGAGTCATCCTTAAAACTTTCCCTAAAAAAGATCGTGTTATTGTCGAAGGCATTAATATTGTCAAGAAACATCGCAAAGCTTCTCAAACAAACCCAACAGGTGGAATTCTTGAAGAAGCAGCACCTATCCATGTTTCTAACATTATGTTAATTGATGCTAAAACTGGCGAACCTACTCGCGTAGGATCTAAAGTCGTAGATGGCAAAAAAGTCCGCGTTTCCAAAAAAACCGGCGAAATCATTGATTAATTATTAGAGGAAGGAGGATATTCTAAATGAACCGTTTAAAAGAAAGATACACAAAAGAAATCGTTCCATCATTGATGGAAAAATTTGAATACACATCAATCATGCAAACACCTAAAATTGACAAAATTGTCATCAACATGGGTGTGGGTGATGCAGTTTCAAACACAAAAAACCTAGATAAAGCAGTTGAAGAACTAACTTTGATCTCTGGTCAAAAACCAGTCATCACGTTAGCTAAAAAATCAATCGCTGCATTCCGTTTACGTGAAGGTATGCCTATCGGCACTAAAGTTACTTTACGTGGCGAAAGAATGTACGACTTCTTGGATAAACTAGTAACAGTTTCATTACCACGTGTACGTGACTTCCGTGGGATCAGCAAAAAATCTTTTGATGGTCGTGGAAACTATACTTTAGGTATCAAAGAACAATTGATTTTCCCAGAAGTTGACTATGATAGAGTCGACAAAGTACGTGGTATGGATATCGTTATCGTAACTACTGCTAACACTGATGAAGAATCAAGAGAATTATTGACTCAACTTGGAATGCCATTCCAAAAATAAGCTAAGGAGGCGAATAATAATTGGCTAAAAAATCCATGATTGCTAAAAACAAACGTCCCGCAAAACATTCTACTCAAGCTTACTCTCGTTGTGAACGTTGCGGACGTCCACATTCAGTTTATCGCAAATTCAAACTTTGCCGTATTTGCTTCCGTGAACTTGCCTATAAAGGACAAATTCCCGGCGTGAAAAAGGCTAGCTGGTAATTTAACCATACTCGCAAAAGGAGGTATAATGTAAATGGTCATGACAGATCCAATCGCAGATTTCTTAACTCGTATTCGTAATGCCAACATGGTACGTCACGAATCTTTAGAAGTGCCTGCATCAAAGACAAAATTAGAGATCGCTAACATTCTTAAGGCTGAAGGTTTCATCAAAAACTTTGATTACACTTCAGACGATAAACAAGGTGTTATCCGTGTATTCTTAAAATATGGTCCAAACAACGAACGCGTCATCACTGGTTTGAAACGTATTTCAAAACCAGGTTTGCGTGTATACGCTAAAACTGGCGACATCCCTAAAGTATTGAATGGTTTAGGAATCGCAATCGTGTCAACTTCTGAAGGTGTTATCACCGACAAAGAAGCAAGAGCGAAAAACATCGGCGGCGAAGTATTAGCTTACATTTGGTAATTTTTAAAAAAAATAAGAGAAAATAAAGGAGGTGCAGCCCTGTGAGTCGTATTGGAAATAAAGCAATCGAAATCCCAGCTGGCGTAACCGTTACTCAACAAGGTAACACTGTTACAGTTAAAGGCCCGAAAGGCGAATTAACTAGCACATTTAATGAAATGATCGGTATCAATATCGAAGGAAACACTGTTACTTTCACTCGTCCTAACGAAGAGAAATTCACTAAATCCATTCACGGTACTACACGCGCGTTGGTAAACAACATGGTTGTAGGTGTATCTGAAGGATTTGCGAAAGAATTGGACTTAGTAGGGGTTGGGTACCGTGCTCAATTGCAAGGCAAAAAACTTGTATTGAACGTGGGATATTCTCATCCAGTTGAATTCACACCTGAAGACGGCATTGAAGTGGAAGTACCAACTAACACTAAAATCATCGTCAAAGGCTACGATAAAGCTAAAGTTGGCGCTTTGGCAGCCAACATCCGCGGCGTACGCCCACCAGAGCCTTACAAAGGTAAAGGTATCAAATACGTTAACGAAATCATCCGTCGTAAAGAAGGTAAGACAGGTAAATAATAGTCCGCTATTTTTACTTGCTTCCTGAACGGCCCAACAAAATTAAAATAAAGAGGTGACAATTGTGATTACTAAACCAGATAAAAACAAAGTGCGCCAAGCTAGACACGCACGAGTAAGAAGAAAAATCTCTGGTACTGCAGAGTGCCCACGCTTGAACGTTTTCCGTTCCAACAAAAACATCTACGCTCAATTAATTGATGACGTAGCGGGTGTGACGCTAGCAAGTGCCTCTACAAAAGAATCAGAAATCGCAAACGGTACTAAAACTGAAGCTGCTGCTGCAGTTGGAAAACTGATTGCTGAACGTTCTGTTGCTAAAGGTATCAAAAAAGTAGTCTTTGACCGTGGTGGCTATCTGTACCATGGTCGTGTGCAGGCTTTGGCTGAAGCTGCCCGCGAAAATGGACTAGATTTCTAGGAAAAGGAGGATAACCACACATGGTTTATGTTGACCCAGCTCATATTGAATTAGAAGATCGCGTTGTTGCAATCAATCGTGTAACAAAAGTTGTTAAAGGTGGACGTCGTCTGCGTTTTGCTGCTTTAGTTGTTGTAGGAGACAGAAACGGACATGTAGGATTCGGTACTGGTAAAGCTGCCGAGGTTCCAGAAGCTATTCGTAAAGCTATCGAAAGTGCTAAAAAGAGCCTTATTGAAGTTCCAATGTCTGAATCAACAATCCCACACCAAGTTATCGGAACTTTCTGTGGCGGTAACGTAATGTTGAAACCTGCTAAATCCGGTTCCGGAGTTTCTGCAGGCGGACCAGTCCGTGCCGTTGTTGAATTAGCTGGTATCGCTGATATCACAAGCAAGTCCCTTGGTTCGAACACACCTATCAACATGGTACGTGCTACAATCGAAGGCTTGAAACAATTAAAAAATGCTGAAGACGTTGCGAAATTACGCGGCAAAACAGTTGAAGAATTACTAGGATAAGGAGGACTACATCATGGCAGAAGTAAAGATCACTTTAACACGCAGCTTGATCGGACGTCCTCAAAACCAAAAAGATACTTGCAAGGCTTTGGGATTGTCCAAAATCGGCAAAACTGTTGTGAAACCAGCTAACCCAGCTATCTTGGGCATGATTAACACAGTAAGCCACTTAGTAACATCAGAAGAAGTTAAATAATAAATATCAGATTGAAGGAGGTGCCAAGTTACTATGAAACTTCATGAATTAAAACCTGCTGAAGGCTCACGTAAAGAACGTAACCGTGTCGGTCGCGGATCTTCATCCGGTAATGGTAAAACATCCGGTCGTGGACATAAAGGCCAAAAAGCCCGTTCAGGCGGCGGTGTGAGACTTGGATTCGAGGGTGGACAAACTCCATTGTTCCGTCGTCTTCCAAAACGTGGATTCACGAACATCAACCGTAAGGAATATGCTGTCATCAATTTAGAAACATTAAACCGTTTCGAAGATGGTACAGAAGTTACTCCAGCTTTATTAGTTGAAACTGGTATTGTCAGAGATGAAAAATCAGGCATCAAAGTTTTAGGCAACGGAAGCGTTGAGAAAAAACTGACAGTCAAAGCTAATAAATTCTCCGAAGCAGCACAAAAAGCTATCGAAGCTGCAGGTGGGACTGTTGAGGTGATCTAATGTTTGCTCTTCTGAAAAATGCATTTCAGGCGAAGGACATTAGAAATAGAATCTTTTTTACTCTGGGTATGCTGATTGTGTTCCGTCTCGGAGCACATATTACTGTACCGGGTGTTGATGCGGGTGCCATCACAAACTTGGCATCGACGGGCTTATTCAGCTTGTTGAACACATTCGGAGGTGGAGCACTGAGTCAGTATTCCATTTTCGCAATGGGTGTTTCGCCATACATCACTTCTTCTATTGTCGTTCAATTGTTACAAATGGACATTGTTCCCAAATTTGTGGAATGGTCCAAACAGGGTGAAGTAGGTAGAAGAAAATTAAATCAAGTCACAAGGTACTTAACTGTCATTTTGGCATTTGTGCAATCCGTCGGTCTTTCGATCGGTTTCAACCAACTCTCAGCTTTGGGATTGGTTAACGATCCGGGCATGACGACCTACATGATCATCGCGTTAGTGATGACGGCAGGTTCCATGCTTGTTGTTTTTATCGGAGAATCCATCTCAATGCACGGTATCGGAAACGGAACGTCATTGATCATCTTCTCTGGTATCATCGCAAGAATCCCTACAGATCTTAACACTTACTACAATGATCGTTTCGTTGATGCAGGATCCGATTTGACGAACAACATTTTGTTCTCGGTTGCGCTATTGTCAGCAATACTATTGGTGGTCATACTCGTTGTGTACGTTCAACAAGCTGAACGTAAAATCCCCATTCAGTATTCCAAGCGTGCTTCCGGATCTAATCAATCCGCGCATTTGCCTTTAAAAATCAATTCAGCTGGAGTCATTCCAGTAATCTTTGCCAGTTCTTTCATGATGACACCGCAGACGATCCTTGGGTTTTTCGCGGCAAGTCAAAGTGAAGCAAGCTGGTATCAAATTTTGTCAACCATCTTTAATTACCGTGAACCCATCGGTGCAGCAATCTATACGGTATTGATCGTTGTCTTCACTTACTTCTATGCCTTCATTCAGATCAATCCTGAAAAAATGGCAGAGAACTTGCAAAAGCAAGGCGGCTATATTCCAAGTGTACGCCCGGGTAAAGGGACAGAAGATTACATTTCCGGTATGATTATGCGATTAAGTACGGTCGGCGCGCTATTTCTTGGACTGATTGCGTTGTTGCCAATCATTGCCTCAGGTTTGTGGGATTTGCCGGACTCGCTCGCCCTTGGGGGGACCAGTCTTCTGATTGTAGTTGGTACTGCATTGGAAACGGCAAGACAAATTGAAGGTCGAATGGTTAAACGTAATTACCAAGGATTTATTCAATAGTAAGTTTGTGGGGGGGAAAGTGATTTCCTCGTCACATATTCTTACATCTTTAGGAGGCAGTAAAATGATGAACCTAATTATTATGGGTCTTCCCGGTGCTGGAAAAGGAACACAGGCTGAAAAGATCATCGCGAAATACAATATTCCGCATATCTCTACAGGGGACATGTTCCGAGCTGCCATGAAAAATGAGACAGCCTTGGGCTTGGAAGCAAAATCATATATGGATAAAGGCGAACTTGTTCCAGATGAAGTTACGAACGGAATCGTTAAAGAGAGATTAGCAGAATCTGATACTGAAAAAGGCTTTTTGTTGGATGGTTTTCCAAGAACCCTCGTACAAGCAAAAGCACTTGATGCTATCATGGATGAACTCGACAAAAAAATCGATGCTGTTATTAACATTGATGTGAACCCTGAAGTTTTGATGCAACGTCTGACGGGTAGAATCATTTGCCGCTCTTGCGGAGCGACTTACCACAAACAGAACAATCCTCCCGAAGTGGAAGGAACATGCGATCGTTGTGGCGGACACGATTTCTATCAACGCGAAGATGACAAGCCTGAAACAGTAGAAAATCGCATTCAGATTAATCTTGAACAGTCTAAACCAATCATTGCATTTTACAGCGAAAAAGGATTGTTACATAATGTGGATGGCGGAATCGGCATCGACAAGTTGTTTACCGAAATCCAAAAGATTATAGAATAGTTGCAAATGTCATTTGAAGTTAATCGAAAATTTCTTTTCAATCGATACTTGCTATGGTATAATCTAGCAGTTAGAGTAAAAATTGCCAAGACATGAGATTAATCAGCTCAACAGAATGTTAGGAGGTTAGCAGGCGTGGCGAAAGACGATGTCATTGAGATCGAAGGAGTTGTCGTTGAAACTTTGCCCAATGCAATGTTTAAAGTCGAACTTGAAAATGGTCACATAGTATTAGCTCACGTATCTGGTAAAATTAGAATGCATTACATCCGCATTTTGCCAGGCGATAAAGTTACGGTAGAATTATCTCCGTACGATCTTACTCGTGGACGCATTACTTACCGCTTTAAATAATTGCACTCCATCACTAAATAGGAGGGAATTTAAATGAAAGTTAGAGCATCAGTAAAACCCATTTGCGAAAAGTGCAAAGTCATTCGCCGCAATGGTCGTGTTATGGTGATTTGCGAAAATCCCAAACACAAACAACGCCAAGGATAATAACAAGGAGGTGCCTATAAATGGCTCGTATCGCAGGAGTAGATGTTCCGCGTGACAAACGTGTAGTTATTTCATTAACTTATATTTTTGGTATCGGATTAAACACAGCTCAAAAAGTTTTAGCAGCAGCTGAGGTTTCAGAAGATACTCGCGTTCGTGATTTAACGAATGATGAATTAGACCGTATCCGTATTGAAGTGGATAAATTAAAGGTTGAAGGTGATCTTCGTCGTGAAGTAAACCTAAATATTAAACGATTGATCGAAATTGGATCTTACAGAGGAATGCGTCACCGTCGTGGTTTGCCTGTTCGCGGACAAAACACTAAGAACAATGCACGTACTCGTAAAGGCCCAGCTAAAGCAGTCGCTGGTAAGAAAAAATAATAATTAAGTGAAGGAGGTCAAAACTTCATGGCTAAAAAAGTAGCTCGCAAACGCCGCGTGAAAAAGAATGTTGAAGCTGGTGTAGCACATATCCGCTCAACTTTTAATAATACTATTGTTATGATTACAGATGTTCATGGAAATGCTATTTCATGGTCATCAGCAGGTTCATTAGGATTCAGAGGTTCTCGTAAATCTACTCCTTATGCTGCACAAATGGCTGCAGAAGCAGCAGCTAAAGTTTCTATGGAACATGGCATGAAAACAGTTGAAGTAGCTGTTAAAGGTCCTGGTTCTGGACGTGAAGCTGCCATTCGTTCATTACAAGCTGCAGGTTTGGAAGTTACCGCAATCCGCGATGTAACGCCCGTTCCTCATAATGGATGCCGTCCACCAAAACGTCGTCGTGTTTAATTGAGAATTGTACTGTTATGTAACGAAACGCAATGGACTCACTAACATGAACTTCACGTTTTGAAAGGGGTAAATTGATAAATGATCGAAATTGAAAAACCAAGAATTGAAACGATTGAGATCAGCGAAGATGCCAAATTCGGTAAATTCGTTGTAGAACCACTAGAACGCGGTTATGGTACAACACTTGGGAACTCATTACGTCGAATTCTATTATCTTCACTTCCTGGTACAGCTGTAACAACTATCCAAATCGATGGTGTTCTACATGAATTTTCAACGATTGATGGTGTTGTCGAGGATGTTACCCAAATCATTCTGAACATCAAAAAATTAGCTTTGAAATTGTATACGGACGAAGACAAAACAATCGAGATTGACGTAAAAGGTCCAGCAGTCGTGACTGCAGCGGATATTACCCATGACAGCGATGTGGAAATCTTAAACCCTGATTTATATATATGTACAGTTTCAGAGGGAGCACATTTTCATGTTCGCTTGGATGTAAAAAATGGCCGTGGCTATGTTCGTTCCGAATATAACAAAACGGAAGATATGCCGATCGGTGTTTTGCCTGTCGACTCCATTTATACTCCGATCAGCAAAGTGAATTATCAAGTTGAAAACACTCGCATCGGACAAAAGAATATTTACGACAAATTAACGTTGGATGTCTGGACAGATGGTTCCATCAGCCCGGAAGAAGCAGTCAGCTTGGCTGCCAAAATTTTAACGGAACATTTGAATATTTTTGTTAATCTGACCGATGAAGCCCGCAAGGCCGAGATAATGGTTGAAAAAGAAGAAACACATAAAGAGAAAATGTTGGAAATGACTATCGAAGAATTGGATTTATCCGTACGTTCTTATAACTGTTTGAAACGCGCAGGCATCAACACAGTCCAAGAATTGACAGACAAGTCTGAAGCAGAGATGATCAAAGTACGTAATCTGGGACGCAAATCACTTGAAGAAGTGAAAAACAAGCTGAATGATCTTAATCTAGGCTTGCGTCAAGACGACTAGTACTGCACAAAGGAGGAAAACCTAGGATGGCTTACCGTAAATTAGGACGCACAAGCGCTCAAAGAAAAGCAATGCTTCGTGATTTGACTACTGATTTAATCATCAACGAACGCATCGTTACAACTGAAGCACGTGCTAAAGAAATTCGTTCTACTACTGAAAAAATGATTACTTTAGGCAAACGCGGAGATTTAGCTGCTCGTCGTTTAGCTGCAGCATACGTTCGTAACGAAGTAGCAGACGTTCGTGAAGAAGACGACAAAATCGTTGTTCAATCAGCGTTACAAAAATTGTTCTCTGATATCGCACCTCGCTATGCAGAACGTCAAGGCGGATACACACGTATCTTGAAGACAGAACCTCGTCGTGGCGATGCTGCACAAATGGTTATCATTGAATTAGTATAATTCAATCGCATAAAGATGAAACGCTCACTTTAAGATGAAATAGAGTGTTATGATGATGGGACTGCTTATGGCTTCCCTAGTCTAGCTCAAGGTTCTTCCGAAGATCGCATGATCTTCGGGAGGGCATTTTTTCATGAAAAAGTGCTTTTTTTATCAAAAGAAACTAGAAAATGCCAATATATTTTCTAGTTTCTTTTGATATATAAATAAAAGCGTTTTATTTCCGTGCCGTGTCAAGACAGTGGATGAAAAATACGGGAGAGTAGTTTATACTTACTAAAGTAGACATTTCCTTGCCGTATTTTTCATCTTTTTTTATACCCACTTGTCTGTGGGACGGGTGAACGGATACGGACTTACAGATTCAATAAAAGAGAAAGTAGGACAGCAATCATGAATGAAATTATCGAGTTGCGCAATGTGACTTTTTCCTATTCAGAGGAAGATGCAAGGCCGGCATTGAACAACGTTTCGTTGACGATCCGGCAAGGCGAATGGATCGCCATCATCGGACCCAACGGTTCAGGCAAGTCAACCTTGGCCAAAACGATCAACGGTCTGATAGAAGCGAACTCCGGAGAAGTGATCATCGAAGGGATAGCTTTGAATGCAGAGACGGTTTGGGACGTCCGCAAAAAAATCGGGATGGTCTTCCAGAATCCGGACAATCAGTTCGTCGGTTCGACCGTGCAGGATGACGTAGCTTTCGGTCTGGAGAACGTCGGCATTCCCCGCGAGGAAATGGTGAAGCGGGTAGCCGATGCGGTTGCGGCTGTCAATATGGCCAACTTCATGGACAAGGAACCGGCACGACTTTCGGGTGGGCAGAAGCAACGGGTGGCGATTGCCGGAATCGTGGCTTTGTCTCCTGACATCATCATCCTTGATGAGGCGACGACCATGCTGGATCCGGAAGGCCGTCATGAAGTCATTGAGACCATCCAGGAAATAAAAGAAAAAGAAAATCTGACGGTGATCTCGATCACCCACGACATCGATGAGGCTGCGAAAGCGAACCGCATCTTTGTGATGGAAGCCGGGCAATTGAAACGCATCGGCACACCGGAAGAAATATTCAGTTTGGGCAAGGAAATCATCGATATCGGCTTGGATATCCCGTTCCCTGAAAAGCTGAAATACCAATTGAAGAGACAGGGACTGGAAGTTCCTGAAGAATATTTGACTGAGGAAGGGATGGTGAGCTGGCTATGGACATTACTTTCGAAAAAGTAGGCTACTCCTACTCTGCCGGAACGCCTTTCGAAAGCCGGGCCCTTTATGATGTGAACCTGAATATTCCGGACGGCAGCTATACGGCGTTGATTGGACATACCGGCAGCGGAAAATCGACGGTCACGCAGCATCTGAATGCTTTGTTGAAGCCAACGGAAGGTAGTGTGACGATCGGGGACCGCATCATAACGAACAAATCGAACAACAAAAACCTGAAGGATCTCCGGAAAAAAGTTGGGATCGTGTTCCAATTTCCGGAGTCGCAACTGTTCGAGGAGACGATCGCGAAGGATATCGCCTTCGGTCCGATGAACTTCGGCGTCAGCGAAGCGGATGCAATGGCGATTGTAAGACGCGTGTTGCCGTTGGTCGGTTTGGATGAGTCCTTCATGGAACGTTCCCCATTCGACCTCTCAGGGGGCCAAATGAGACGCGTAGCGATCGCCGGGGTATTGGCGATGGAACCGGAAGTGCTGGTCTTGGATGAACCGACGGCAGGGTTGGATCCTGCCGGCAGACGGGAGATCATGAATATGTTTTACCAGCTGCATATCGACAAAGGTCTGACCATTGTCTTGGTCACGCATCAGATGAATGATGTCGCAACCTATGCGGATCATGTGGTCATCCTTGAAAAAGGGACAGTTGTCCGGATGGGCCCGCCTGCAGAAATTTTCCAGGATGCTGCTTGGCTGCAGGAGAAACAGTTGGGCTTGCCTTCTGCGCTGGCTTTCTTGGATTTATTGAGCCAAAAGACAGGGATTGATTTCGGAAACGAAAGGCCGCTTCGTACGGAACAACTGGCGGCTGTGCTGATCGCCAAAATCAACGAAAACAAAGGCTCCCAAAATGCCGCTAAGGAAGAGGGTGGCAACCATGTTGGATAAATTATTGTTCGGTCGCTACATCCAAGGCGACTCGCTGGTCCATCGACTGGATCCGCGCGCAAAGCTGATCGGGGCTTTCTATTTCATCATCGTCATCTTCCTGGCCAACAACTGGCAGACTTATTTGATCATGACGTTGTTCACTTTCTTGTGCGTCATCCTGTCCGATATCAAACTTTCGGTCTTTCTGAACGGCGTAAAGCCGCTGATCTGGTTGATCCTGTTCACGGTATTGCTGCAGATCCTCTTCACACGGGGAGGGGAAACCTACTTGGTGCTGGGGCCGATCAGCATCACTTCATTCGGGGTGATCAACGGTGCCTTCATCTTCATGCGTTTCGTCCTGATCATCTTCATTTCCACGCTGTTGACGCTCACAACGATGCCGTTGTCGTTGACCGATGCGATCGAAAAACTGTTGGGGCCGTTGAAACGCTTCAAGGTTCCTGTCCATGAGATCGCGCTGATGCTTTCCATCGCATTGCGTTTCGTGCCGACATTGATGGATGAAGCTTCGAAGATCATGAACGCGCAACGGGCTCGCGGCGTCGAGTTCGGTGAAGGAAATATCGTGAAGCAGATGAAGGCAGTCACACCGATTTTGGTGCCGCTGTTCGTCAGCTCCTTCAACCGTGCCGATGAACTGGCGAACGCCATGGAGGCGCGCGGCTATCAGGGCGGGGAAGGCCGGACGAAATACCGCATCCTCGATTGGCAGAGGCGCGATACGCTGAGTATGCTGGCGTTTGTCGCACTGACCGGGCTGTTGCTGTTCTTCCGATCTTGAACGCATACGGGCTGATTCAGCCGCTATAGAACGAGTCTGGGGACCGGGTAGCATTTCCGGTCCCTTTTAAAATGGAAAAACTGTAATCATACATAAGGGAAAATAAGAAAGGGGCATACGCCAACCATGAATGCACAACGGTACAAATGCATCGTGCAATATGACGGGACGGGTTATGTGGGCTATCAGGTCCAACCTAACGGCAACAGTGTCCAGACCGAGATCGAAAAGGCCTTGAAGAAAATGTCGAACGGGCAGATCATTCCGATCCACGCATCCGGCCGGACCGATTCGGGCGTCCATGCGCTCGGGCAAGTCATCCATTTTGATTACCCGGCTGCAATCAAGCCGGATCATCTGCTGCGGGCATTGAACAGTTTGCTGCCCGATGATATTTTGATCAAATCGGTGGAGCTCGCTACAGAGGAATTCCATTCGCGTTATCATGCGATAGGGAAAAAATACATTTACCGGGTCGATCTTGATCGCTTCCCGAACCCCTTCAAACGACTTTACACGACGCACCATCCTTACCGCTTCAATATGGAGAATCTGGAGCAGGCCATCAAAAAACTGGAAGGCGAGCACGACTTCACCAGCTTCTGCTCGACAAAAACGGACAAAACCGATCTGGTCCGGATCGTCTATGAAGCCAGCGTCAGGAAGGACGAGGCAAACAATGAGTTGGTCTTCACCTTCAGGGGCAATGGCTTTCTCTACAATATGATCCGCATTTTCGTGGGGACGCTGCTGCAAATCGCTGACGGCCTGAAAAAGGTCGAGGAAATCGATCGCCTTTTGGAAGTGAAAGATCGACGCAAAGCCGGACCGACAGCCCCGTCGCAGGGATTGTATCTCGTGGAAGTCTACTATGACGAAGAAAAATTAAGGAATGGGTAGGAGGATGACAGATGTTTGAAAAGGAAAGAGCGGAGATCGATGCCATCGACCAGGAACTGGTAAGACTGTTCGAACGCCGGATGGATGCAGTGACGGAGATTGCGCGGATCAAGAAGGAGCACCAGCTGCCAATCCTGGACCAGTCGAGAGAAGACCGGGTGCTGGACAAGGTGCGCGGGCTGACCGAGAACAAAGACTACGAAGACAGCATGGAAGACCTCTTCCGCTCCTTGATGACGATCACGAAAGCATTCGAAACCAAACAGAACGAACAATAAGGAAGCATGCTGAAAAAGCGGCTGCGGAAAAAAATTTGTCTTTTCCGCAGCCGCTTTTTTGCGTGCTAGGGCAATCGAAGTCGGCGCCAGCTCCGGCGAAGCCGCCGCTCATCGGAGGACAGCTTCTGCAATCTGCGTCAGCTCCTATGAAGCAGCCCCCACCGGAGCTGACGCTCCGCAGACAGTCGGAACTCCGGCGAAGCCGTCGTTCACTGGAGGACAGCGCCAAAAACAAAAACCCCCGCAAGCGCATGAGCTGTCGGAGGTTTTCAACATATTCTCTTTTGCAATCTACCTTATCAGACTTTGGAAACAACCGCGGCCTTGGCAAAGGCCTGACGCAGATCGGTGGTCAGATCATCCGCGTCCTCGATCCCTGTCGAAATGCGCAGCAGATCGTCCGTCAAACCGTAGGATTCGCGGACTTCAACCGGAATATCGGCATGGGTCTGGGTAGTCGGGTAGGTGATCAAACTCTCGACCCCGCCCAGGCTTTCGGCGAAAGTGAAGATGTTCAGGGCATCCAACACGGCGGGAATGTAGGCTTTATCATGGAGCGTGAAGCTGAGCATGCCGCCTTTGCCCGGATAATACACCGATTTGATCAGAACTTCCGATTCCAGATAAGCAACGATTGTCTGCGCATTCTCCTGATGCTGCTTCATGCGCAACGGCAACGTCTTCATCCCGCGGACCAAGAGCCAACAGTCGAAGGCGTCCAAAGTTCCGCCTGCCGTATTCAGTTGGAAGGCCAACTGTTCGCCGAGCGCCTTGTCGTTCGTCACAACGGCCCCTGCCAACAGGTCGTTGTGGCCGCCGAGGTACTTGGTCGCGCTGTGGACGACGATATCGGCGCCAAGGTCGAGCGGACGCTGCAACAGAGGCGTGTAGAAGGTATTGTCCACAATCACCAACAGACCGTGTTTTTTGGCGATCTCAGCCACAGCCGCGATATCCGTTTCCTTCATCAGCGGGTTCGTCGGCGTTTCGATGTAGACAGCGGCCGTATTCTCCTGGATGGCCGACGCTATATCAGTCGGGTCATTGACATAAGTGAAGGAGTAGAATCCTTTTCGCTCCATATCCTGGAAATAGCGGAAGCTGCCGCCATAAAGGTCCCTGGATGCGACGAAATGGCTGTTTGCCGGGAAAATGCTGAAGGCAAGCTGGATGGCACTCATGCCGGAGCTGGTGGCGAACCCTTGGACGCCGTTTTCAAGCACCGCCAAGCCTTCCTGAAGGATATCCCTGGTCGGATTGGCGGTGCGGGTATAGTCATAGCCAGTCGATTGGCCTAGACCAGGATGCCCATAAGCTGTGGACAAATAAATCGGGGCACTGACGGCGCCGGTTTTCGGATCTTTTCTGTTTCCCAATTGCGCCAGATAGCTTTGAATGCTGATATTGTCCATCGTCGATTCCCCTTTATATGAAATGATATACATAAGTTTATTATCATTTGTTTATCATTTAAAATCAATGTTAGTGCCATGGTAGCATTAGGTTTTGAAGTGGTCAATATTTTTATGTATTTTTTGTCAGTGAAACTGCGAGGAATAACCGATCACGCTTGAACGGTTATTTGTCCGCAATACTGTTTAAAAAAACGAAACTCGCGTATAATGAAAGTATAAGAATGAATGAAGGAGAGTGGAAGAATGATAACATTCATCAAAGAACTCAAGCGAATCCCACGCGGCGATGTGCCGGATTTTGTGGCTGCCGCTATGCCCCAGTTTTATGAAGCAATCGGATTCCCGAATGATGTGGTCCTTTCCGTGCAAGCCAGCATGGCGCATTACTCGACCCCGAAAAAAAATGTCGCAGCCGAAGAATACGAAGCTTTTGAATTGACGATCACAAAAAAAGGCGAGTTCGTTGCGGTGGAAGACATCGTGAAGGATCCCGGAATTGTCGAGGCATTCAAACCCTACAAGACATCCGGAAAAGGGGCCTATCCATTTGTGCCGGCCGAGGTCATCGAGCAATTATATTTATATTTGAAGAAATAATCAGAGAAGCCTTCACGATCGCAGCCCATGCGGTATGTGGAGCCTTTTTTGCGATGAAAAGGAGAAATTATTTCTTTTGAATCGATTGACAATCCTTTTGGAATGTCGTATCATATAAGACGGTATTGTTTGCCCCACGATGAGCCCCGGAAACTCAATTGGTTCAAACAGACAGAGAAGAATATGGAGGAAACAAACGTGCGTACAACATACATGGCTAAAGCAAGCGAAATGGACCGTAAATGGTTCGTAATCGACGCAACTGACATCCCATTGGGACGTTTATCAACACAAGTTGCAACTATTTTACGCGGTAAAAACAAACCAACTTTCACACCACACGTAGACACTGGTGATTATGTGATTGTTATCAATGCAGACAAAGTTACATTAACAGGTAAAAAAGCATCTGACAAAATTTATTCCCGTCATTCAGGTTATCCAGGTGGGCTAAAACAAATTTCAGCTGGTGAATTACGTGCTAAAAATTCAAGAAAATTAGTTGAATTGTCAGTTAAAGGCATGCTACCTAAAAACTCTTTAGGCGCTAAACAATTCACTAAGTTACACGTATACGGTGAAGCAGTTCACCCACACGAAGCTCAACAACCAGAAGTTTTAGACATCACTAACCTAATTTAAGGAGGGAAATTCATTGGCACAAGCACAATATATCGCAACTGGTCGTCGTAAGAATTCGACTGCACGCGTACGTTTATTACCTGGAACAGGTAAAATCATTTTCAACAAAAAAGACATGGAAGACTACATCCCATTCGCTTACTTATATGAAGTAATCAAACAACCTTTAAACCTTACAGGTACTTTAGGTAGCTACGATATCTTCGTTAACGTAAACGGCGGCGGATTCACTGGACAAGCTGGAGCAGCTCGTCACGGTATCTCTCGTGCATTGCTAGAAGTAGATCCTGACTTCCGCGCACCATTAAAAGCAGCTGGTCTGTTAACACGTGACCCACGTATGGTTGAACGTAAGAAACCAGGTTTGAAAAAAGCGCGTAAAGCTTCACAATTCTCTAAACGTTAATTGCTGGAGCCGTTGCGAATTCATTCGCTTACGGATACAGTATGGGACGGAGATTTCGAAAGAAATCGAGTACCATTCAATTATACTATTTCAAAAAGTTTTTTGCTTCAAGTTGGTTCAAACGACCAATTTGACAAATCAATTAACAGCCCTAAAGCATCGGCATTTTGCTGATGCTTTTTTTCATGGTACAAATTCAATGGAATGAAAGTACGGAGTGCTCCATCAACAAAGGCGGTGTAAACAGTGAGTCCAAAAGAAAAAATGTTAGAACTAATCAAGAATAAACAAGGCGGCGGAAGGTCCAAGCAAATCGACACGCCGAAAAATGACATCAAGAACATGCGTAAAGGTCCAAAGATTTATAATAAGTAAGCCGATTTGCAAGTCTTTTAAGATATCAGTCGGTAGTTATCCACACTATTTTTTTATAGTACAAATTTGGAGGTCCAATTCGAAAGAGTGGGGTCTTTTTTTTTTGAATATGGAATCAATCAGGAACAATGGTACATAAAATAGAGGTGGAAAACCATCTTTATCGTTTTCCGCCAGAAGACTCCCACCTCTAAGCATAGGTGGGAGTAGTTCAAAGGAACTAAGGTAAGTCAGAGTTAATAAGGCTTAGTAAAGCTGCTTTAAGCACAACTACTTCTTCATCTGAAAAAGAATTTAGAACGTCTTTATTCATTGATTCAGTTGCGTTTTCAATACTTTTTTTTAAATTATTCGCTTTTTTTGTTGTCGAAACAAATACAACGCGCCGATTATTTGGATCAACTTCTCGACTAATTAAATTTTGCTTCTGCATTTTATCTAAAATCCCAGATATAGTGGGCGCTTCTAAATGTAATTTTTTTCCAAGTTCTGTTGGTGTTATTTGTTTTTCAGATTCATGCCATATGCACGTTAATATTCCAGCTTGTGCAGGAGTAATTTCGTACTTTTCAAGTAATTTACCATAGTGTTTAAAAACTTTATGTTGGGAAACACTTAGTAAGAAATTCATACAATCTTCTACCATGTTACATACCTCCATTTATTATTGACAGAAATATAATAGCATGTTAAATTCTGATTGCAAAATGTTTTGCTACAAAACTATTTTACGAAAGAAGGATCAGTAACATGAAATCATTTAAAGCATTAGTTGTGAGAGAAAGTAACGGCACAGTGAATTATCAGATTGAGAATCAAGTAAATGAAAGTATGTTAGACCATGGTGAGGTATTGATCAGAGTAAATTATTCCTCAGTCAATTACAAAGATATGTTGGCTGTACAAAAAAATGGAGGCGTGATAAGAAACTATCCAATGATTCCTGGTATCGACTTAAGCGGTGTGGTTGAAGAATCAACAGACTCACGCTATGTCAAGGGTCAATCCGTTCTAGTAACTGGATATACAATGGGAATGAGTCATACAGGCGGGTTTTCTGAATATGCACGAGTCCCATCTTCGTGGGTTGTTCCATTACCAAAAAATTTAACTCTAAAAGACGCTATGATTTATGGTACAGCAGGATTAACAGCTGCTTTATCAATTAATGCACTCGAAAAAAATGGAATGGATCCCAAACAAGAACAGTCCATTTTGATAACTGGAGCAACCGGTGGAGTAGGTAGTATCGCCCTACAAATTCTATCAAAAATTGGGTACAAAGATATCACTGCTTTGGTCAGGAAAGAAAAGCAAATAGAGGTTGCTAAAAAACTTGGAGCCACCAGAGTCATTTTATTGGATGACTTCAAATTTGACAAAAAACCTTTGAATAAACAAACTTTTCATTTCATTTTAGATACAGTTGGAGGTGATTTGATTTCTAGTTTGATTCCGTATGTATTTTATCAAGGCAGTGTTTCAGTATGTGGAAATGCAGCTGGAATTAAGTTAGATACAACTGTATTACCATTTATTCTCCGCGGAATAAATCTTCTAGGAATAGATTCAGTGAATATCTCACATGAAGATAGAATGACAATTTGGGGAAAGCTATCCGAAGAATGGAAAATCACTGATACAACTCTTGTCAACCAAATTACATTCGAAGAACTCTCGAATACGTTTGATTTATTAAAAGAAGGGAGACATTTAGGAAGAACTATCGTGAAAATCTAAATAGGGATTTTTAGTGAAAATGAAGTAGTACCGCCCTTAGAAAAGTCTATTGATATAGAAAATCATTCCCAACTTATATCGGGAATGATTTTTTTTGAGTTAGCGGGAAGGAAACACGGGCTTTCAAACCCGTGATGAATTCCCGCGGTCTTTTTATTGTACATGGTCATGATTGAAGTTGTATAGTTAAGCTATGGATAACAAAAATAGATTTACACATGGTAGGACTTCTGTCTACAATTTGAATTATCATATCATTTGGGGCACGAAGTACCGAAACAAAGTTCTCTCGGACGATATCGAAGATTCGTTGAAACGAATGCTACTGCATATTGCGGAAGAGTACGGATTTTCGATCGCGCACATGGAAATTGGACTGGATAACCATATCCACCTGTTGGTGAGCGCACCGCCAAAACTGTCGGTAACCAATATTGTTCGCTGGCTGAAAGGAATCAGCGCACGGTTACTTCTCCAGGAATACCCTGAACTAAAAAAGGCGTACTGGAAAACGTCAGATAGGCACTTGTGGTCTTCGAGTTACTTTGTTGAAAGCATCGGCACGACCAATCAAGACGCTATCGCAAAATACATTGACGACCAGCGCAGGAAGGAGATTGATTTCGATGAAACTCAAAGGCGTTAAAGTTCGGCTCTATCCTACCCCCGAACAACAATTGGCCATCGAAAACAACTTCCGGCTGAACCGATTCCTTTGGAATCAACTGCTCGGAATGCAGCTTGCGCGCCATGAAAATGGCGGTTCTTTCGTCACCAAATTCGGCATGAATTATCTGATCAAAGTGATGAAGATCGAATTCCCGTTCCTGAAGCAAGCCGAAAGCACCAGTTTGCTTTACACATCCGCGGATCTTGCGGACAGTTATGACCGTTTCTTCAAGAAACAGAACGGTTTCCCGAAATTCAAGTCGCGCCGGCGGCCCAAAAACAGCTACAAGTCGAATTGTGTGAACGGCAACATCCAGGTCGTGGACAATCATTATCTGAAATTGCCGAAAGTGGGCTTGGTGAAAGCCAACGGCCTGCATCGCGTCAAAGACAAAATCAAGAGTGTGGTCGTACGCAAAAAAGCGGACGGCACCTTTGAAGCGACACTGCAGGTTGCCTTCGAGGCAACAATCTTTGAATCAACAGGTAAATCCGTTGGGATCGATCTCGGCCTTGCCGATCTTGCCACCCAATCAGATGGTTACAAATTGCCGAATAAACAGTTTGAACGTTCTTTGGCGAAACAAAAACGGCAATGGGAACGGAAATTGGCCCGGCGCCGTCAACAGGCGCTTGTCAAAATCGAACAAGCGAAAGCGCAAGAAATCGAACTGGAGCTTTCTGATTTCAAAAATGTCCAAAAAGCCAAGGAACAAGTGGCGCGTATCAACAAAAAGATTGCCAATCAACGCAACAACTATCTGCAACAATACACAACCAGCCTGGTCAAAAAATACGACCTGATCGCCCTGGAAGATTTGAAAACCAAGAATCTTCTGCAGAACCGTCAGCTGGCGCGTTCCATCGCCGATGCCGCCTGGGCGAAAATCAAGTCCATGCTGGCGTACAAATGCGAGTGGTACGGCAAGGAACTGGTATTGGTGAACCCCGCTTATACGAGCCAAACGTGTTCGCATTGCGGGGAAAACACCGGCAAGAAACCGCTGCGGATCCGCACATTCGCTTGCCCGCATTGTCATACCACAGGTATTGACCGCGATGTGAATGCGGCCATCAATATCCTCAACAAAGCGCTTGCCCAGCGTTAAAGGCACAGGTCAGGAACTGGCCTCGGTTAATAGGAGAAACCGCTGTTGCGTTGGATTTTCAACGCGGCAAGTCTGCTCTGTTCCCAGAAGCTCGGTCATTCATGGCCGAGTAGTTCACCAAGCAAGTTGCTTTACAAAAGTTAGTTGCTTTTCACAAATGACTAATCAACGGTTGATCAGGCAATTGTTTGGTCAGTCAGGTAAATCCGCATAATCGAGGTGAATGTTTATGGACTTGAGAGAAATCAGCAGGTTGCTTTATCAGATCAAACTCACAAACCAGGAAATCAATACGCTGTTCAAAAAAGAAACAGGGTTCAGTTTTTTTCGGTCCTTCAACAGCAGAGACCAACGTGATGAACTGGGTGAATTTTTCCAGACAGCTGCTTAGAAAATCGACGGTGCGTTTGTCTTTCAGATTTTCCTGTTCATCATGATTGAAACGTCGCTCATCGCGACAACCGGATTCAATCCGCTGATTACAGTTTGCGCGATGTACGGTTTTGCGAATGCCGCTGTATATCTAGCGATTGTTTTGCGGACCAACAGCGCCGCCGTAAAAACGGCCGGCATTTCCGCGACCGTCACCCAGATGTTGGGCATCAGTGAACCGGCACTGTTTGGGGTCGTGATGCGCACCGGTATGAAGGCGATTGGTGTGATGTTGGCGAGTTCCGCTCTAGGAGTCATCGCAACCTTCATCCTGGCGTTTGTGTTGACGAACGTGCTGGTGCTGGGGAATGAAACAATTGTGACGAAGGTCAAAATACAGCATTGATTTTCAGACCGACTATCCATGTTAACATGCGGATAGTCGGTCTTTTTGTTACCGGTTACATCATTGGCGGAACAAGAACATGACAGATATCGTGAAAAACGTTCACAAATTGTTAATAATAAATCCGTTGTATGCGCAAAAAATGCGTGGTATATTTTGTGTGTAAATGTTACGTCGTTTCAATTGAAAACGTTTGTCGTTTTTTAATCGCAACCGAGTATCGCATAGTGATATTGATTCTATCCATTTTATCAACTGGTTCGGCGTCGATTTATCAATATAAGAAAAGGGGTCATGAAATGCAACACGCAAGCGCAAATAAAGTACAAAATGTAACCGATGACAAAAAGAATGTAAGGGAATTCGGATTACTGGATAAATTAGCTTATATGGCAGGGGATATCGCAAATGACTTGTTCTTCATCTTCTCAAGTTCTTTCTTGATGTTGTTCTACACGAAAGTGTTGGGCATCAGCGGAGCAGTTGTAGGTACATTATTCTTGTCGGCACGGGTTGTCGATGCTTTTACGGATATGGGTATGGGACGTCTGGTTGATACACTGAAGCCCACAAAAGACGGCCGCTTCCGCGTTTGGATAAAGCGCGTAGCACCATTCGCTGCCATTGCCGGGTTCCTGATGTTCCTGTCAGTCGTTCAAAATTGGTCCATGACTGCAAAAATCGTCTACATCTTTGTGACATACCTGTTCTGGGGCAGCTTCTGTTACACGGCGATCAACATCCCTTATGGATCGATGGCATCCGTCATCAGTGATAAACCGGAAGACCGTGCTTCACTTTCCGTGTTCCGCAGTATGGGAGCCAGCATCGCCAGCATCTTCATTTCCTTCTTTGTTCCATTGTTCGTCTACACGACTGATGCAAACGGTGCACAAGTGGTTATTCCGGAACGTTTCACTATCATTGCCGCTATCTTTGCAGTACTTGCTTTTGCGCTTTATCAGTTCTGCTATCACTACTCGATTGAGCGCGTACAGATTCCACAAAAACCGGAATCAGAAAAGCAATCTTTCGGCAAAGAATTCGCAAAAATCGCAAAAGGTCTGTCTTCAAACCGTGCGTTAGGCGGCATCATCGCTGCTGCAATCTTCCTGTTGTTGTCCATGCTGTTGGTTAACACAATGAATGCATTTCTGTACGCCGATTATTTCAACAGCTCAAAAACATTGGCAATAGCCGGTGTTCTGGGGACTGTCGGAACACTGTTGATTGCGCCTTTCGCAAACAAAATCGCTTCTCGTTTCGGTAAAAAAGAATCAGCGACAGTATCGTTGTTCTTCTCGGCAATTGTATACGCAATCCTGTACTTCATCCATACAGACAATGTCATGCTGTTCTTGCCGATGGCGTTTATTGCAAGTTTGGGCATGAACTACTTCAACGTCGTCATCTGGGCGTTCATCACAGACATCATCGACTACCAAGAAGTCAAAACCGGAAGTGCGGATAGCGGTACAGTGTATGCTGTCTACTCCTTCTCAAGAAAACTTGGCCAAGCATTAGCTGGCGGTTTGGGAGGTTTTGCTTTGGCTGCTATCGGGTATGCATCCGGTGCAGCAACGCAAAATGCAGCCGTTCTTGACAGCATCTACGATGTGGCGACAATTGTACCGGCTATCGGCTACACAGGCGTTGCGCTATGCCTATGGTTCATCTATCCACTGACAAAAGAAAAAGTTGCAGAAAACGTTGCTATCTTGGCTGAACGCCGTAAAGCAGCAAAATAATATGAAGTAAGTTCGTTAAAGGGGCACCATCCTGCTGGTCAGGGTGGTGCCTCTTTTTGTATGCTGATTTTTCTGAATGTTAGCGTCAAGCCGCCTAGTCGGCGGCGAAAGACGGGTGAATGTGATTTTGGACCTAATCTCCGCCCAAGCGAACCTTCGCCGGAGAAGGCAATCACCGGGTGGTCACCACAGCCACCTCCAAATCAAACACGCCATCAATCAAGTCCGTTTGATGGCACTAAATATATATCCATACAGAAAAATTACTATGTTTACAAAGATGCTACAAACTTTGTATATATTTTATTGTATATTGACGGGATGTTAACATTACCTTGTTATAGTGGATTAGTAAGTAATGACAGGGAGGAGGTATCAGCATTGTCCTATCTAACAGCGCATTCCGGCAGTGACGGATTGGCGGACAACAGTATGGAGTTTGTTGCATTCTTCAGCAACAAGCAGCAAGTTTCAGCCATCGAAGTCGATGTTCGGATGAACAAGGAATGTCAGCTTGTTCTGCATCACGATATATTGGGGGAGGGGCAGCATTATGTCGCCTTGGAAGATGTGTTTGCATACATCTCAAGGGAAAATAGCCCGATCCGCATCAATTGCGACCTAAAGGAAACCGGCCTGGAAGAGGCCGTATACGGATTGGCCAAAAAATACGCTCTATGGCCGCAAGTCGAGCTTAGCGGAACGGTGGCTTGCAGGTATCTGGCTAATTGGCGCGATCAGATTTTGATGAACATCGAAAACGGTATGGATGATGCGCTACATGGCGAGCATATCGGGAGATGGGGAGAAAATGTGTTGTTAGAAGCGTTGGCCAAACTGGCCCGCAGCCATGCGAAAGTCATCAACATCAATCATCAGTTGTTCACCGATGCCGTGCAGGAAAAAGGTAAGCAGTTGGCGTTGGAGTTTTCCCTGTGGACTGTGAACGATTTGATCGCAATCGAAAAGTACGAAAAGCAAAACATTTACAACATCACGACCAGAAAAACCTGGGCCTACATCCAACAGAAAGGGGTGCAGGCAGGATGAAATACCTGAAAAGAGCGGAAGCATCGTTAATGCATCCGTCACATTTGCGCAAAAGGTGCCCTCCAACGCTAATCAGCAGGGGCACTTTTTGCAGTTGTGAACAGAGAAAAACAAGGGAGGAAACAAGATGATCCAAAAGCTAACCCGAATAGAGCCCATGGAAACGATAGTCGAAAAGGAAATGGAATTGACGCCAGCTAGCCATCAGAAGCACATCAAGATTCCGTTTGTGCTGACGAAAGCCTATCAGAGCCTCTATGTGACTTTTTCCTTTTCGCCGCAGCATGTGGACCGGGAAAAGGCTTTGGTCATCATCTCGCAGGTGCTCCCTGACTATTTCAGTGCGGAACATCCTCCTGGAAGACCGGAGGACTTTTTACCTTTGGAGAATCTGTTGACCTTTTCCGTTTCTCATGAGGATGAATACTTGGGCAGCCGTCACCACAAAGCCACCGAACAGGAAGTGTACCTTTCCGCGGAAGGCAGTTCGGCAGGGTATCTTCCCCATGCAGTGAAGCCGGGGAATTGGGAAGTCCAGATCCACCCGCACTGTCTGCTTTCGGACCAGGTCTTGGTCAGGCTGACGATTCAAGGAGGAAATTGAAATGAATTATTATGCAATCGAACTGCACTCGCACACGAATCACAGCGACGGAGGCTTTACTACCGAGGAACTGCTGGGAAGCGCCCAGGATTTCGGTTATGATATCCTGACGATCACCGACCACAATACGGTCGCGCCTTATGAGGAATGGAAAAAGAATCAGTCCTGGGCGGGCGGGCTGCTGGTCATCCCGGGGATCGAATGGACGACCTACTTCGGCCATATGCTCGTCCTCGGTTCGAAGCAGATGATCGATTGGCGAACGGCCGAGCTGGACAGTATCGATACCCGCATCAGCGAAATCAAAGACAGCGGGGGCATCGTCGGCATAGCGCATCCTTTTTCGATCGGCAGCCCGATCTGTACTGGATGCCGATGGGAATTTGAGGTCCAGAATTATGACAACGTCGACTTCATCGAATTATGGAACCGGATCAACCCGGATGAAAGCTTCCGGAGCCGGTTAGCGTACGAAATGTGGACGGATCTGCTGAAGAAAGGCCACCGGATTTCCTGCAGCGCCGGCCGCGATTGGCACCGCATCGAAAGCGAATTGGACAACACTGCGCTAACCTATATCGGATTGCGGGAGCTGACGGAAGACGGCGTCAAGGAGAGCCTGGAGAACGGCAACTTTTACATCACACTCGGGCCACGCTTGCAGATGCAGATCGAACAGTGCGGCCGCCTCCATCACCTTGGGCAGGAACTCCATTCTGGAGCCGCAAAGCTGCAGGTCAGGCTCGAGTCGATTTTGCAGGAGAAATTGCGGAACTTCGGCTTCAAAGGAGAACGGATCGTCGTCATTCAAAATGAGGAAGTCGTCGCAGAAATCGAGCTGAAAGAAAATCAGTCAAGGGAAGTTCCTCTGACGCTCCACCCGGGGTATGTCAGGCTGGAACTTTATGGGGAAGCGAAGGGCGAAAGGGACCGGCTGTTGGTGATCGGCAATCCGTTCTATGTGCGGGATGGTGTGCCTGCCATCCCGCACATAGAACAAACAAGGGGCGCCCTCACCTGAGAGACCCCTTGTTTGTTTTGATTCATTCAAACTGGACAAAAATGTCCAGGTCATAAGGCGTATAAGCTGTTTCGACGGTTTTTGAAGCATCCGAATAGGTTTTGTAGCGTCCTCCAGTGACATAGACGAAAGCGGTGAAATCATTTTTTCCGTAATAGGGGCTTATTTCGTTCCACTGCTCTGCAGGAAGTTTCCCCAAAGACAGGCCTTCAATCATCAGGTTGCCGTCTTTGATGGCCACGTTCAGCGTCGTGGCTTGTTCGTATTCATAAATCCGCCGATTTGTCCGAGCAATCGCTTCATCCTCAAGCCCTCCGAACGGTTTGCAGAAGGGATCTTCCAGGATGATGTGCTCCGCAACCTTCTGGATAAGGCTATTATCCGCGGACAGCGCACTGCTTCTCCAGCGTGTCTGAAACAGTATTCGGCCAACGCCGTCGTGTGTTTCTTCTGAAGCGTCGGCAACAAGCCGAGCCTTTTCTTTCGGTCCTTTTTTGAAAAAGTCGCGTATACCCATGATGCATCTCCGTTCATTCTAATAGTTCCTTCCATTGTATCACAGCGCTCACAAGTTCGGAATTGCGGAAAGCAATTTGAAAACAAACCGATCAGACATAGATGATTTTTTTTCTTACAACTATCAATCCTGCTTGTTGCAATAGAATCCAACACATATTAACGTATACCATCTGTCCATATTCGATTATTCTTAACCTTTTAGAACCAAGTGCTGTGCTATAATGGAACAATAGTGCTTGTTCCCGAAGCGTTTTTTCGGCTCTAGGAACAGGCAAACGAAGAAGTAAGGGGATAACCAATTGGAAAAAGTAAAAAGAAAAATAATGAATTTTATGCGCGGAAGATACGGCGCGGATCAGCTTTATAACGCGTTGATCATTTCGGGGATGGTGCTGTACTTTTTGGGTGCAATGACAGACTTGGGTGTGTTGGTTATCGTAGCGCAACTGTTGATCTTTTGGGCCTTGTTCAGGGTCTATTCGAAAAAAATCTATAAGCGCGCTGAAGAAAACCGCAAATTCCTGAAGTGGTGGCAGCCGAACCAGAAAAAGCTGAAATTGTTGTTCAGAAGGTTCAAGGAAATTAAAGTGGCCCGTTTCCGCAAGTGTCCTAACTGCAGGACGACTCTGCGTTTGCCCGTCAAACGCGGCAAGAAGACAGTGAAATGTCCAACCTGCCATCAGAAATTCGAATCACGCATCATCTTGTAATCAAAAGGAGTGGGTGTCCTGATCGAGGATGTCCCTCTTTATTGCGTTTTACCTTTGCTACTGGTTGTCCGATAACGGCAAAGAATCGGACAAGCGGCAAGCAAGAGATAGTCCCGATGTCCGATAACGGCAAAGAATCGGACAAGCGGCAAGCAAGCGATAGTCTCGATGTCCGATAACGGCAAAGAATCGGACAAGCAGCAAGCAAGCGGTAGTCCCGATGTCCGATAACGGCAAAGAATCGGACAAGCAGCAAGCAAGCGATAGTCCCGATGTCCGATAACGGCAAAGAATCGGACAAGCAGCAAGCAAGCGGACCGGTACGCTAGCATCCAAGCATACTGGCCTATGCGAAAAAGCATAAAATACTCAAAAAAGAAGCCCCCGCCAATTCAAAAAATTGAGCGGAAGCTTCTTTTCTTCTCTTTTTCCCTATACTTCGTGGATCAGTACTTCTTCCTCGGTTCCCAGAAGGATTGTCTTTTCGGAAGGGCGCAGGCGGCCTTTGTTTTCGTCGCGTCCCTGCAGAACGATGCGCGGATTCGCATCCCCGATGGTGCGGAAGGCTTCGCGCGCCAATTTTTGGGTGTCATCGTTCAGGTAGCGGTTGAAGAGGACACAGAGTTTGACGTCCTGCAGTTCCATCATCATATCGTAGTCGCCGGTGCTGTCCCCGAAGAGCATCAGCGGCTGTTTTTCGTTATGCTTCGGCATCAGTTGCTCCGTGATGACGGCAGTTTTTCCGGGACCCTTGGTGATGTTTTTGCCCGGCTGCATGCACGGTTGGATCAGGCCGTTTTCATCCTTTTTGTAATACATGCCGATGACGTGCTCGTTGTCCAACCCGTAACCGAAGTCCGGATGTGTTGCGGCAACCTGGACGACATCCGCCGGTGAAGCCGAAATGACGTAGACGACGATGCCGTTCGTCTTCAGCACATGGTAGAGTTCCTTCAGTTCGTTCGGGAAAGCCAAACCGGTATCGTAATGGGAAACGATGACGCCGGCTTTGCTCGGCAGTTCAGCCGGGCTCGTCAAGGTAACGCGTTCGAAGTTGCCGTACTGCAGCCAGTAGGAGATGGATTGGTAAGCCAGTTGGCGCAAATCTTCGCTGGTGCGTTGCGCGAAAAGGTAAGTCATCCATGGATAGCCGGCTTTTCGTTTGAAGTCGCCGTTGATGACCGTATAGAACAGGCGGATTTTTGCGGCGAATTCTTCATAATAAGAAGATTTTTTTGCTTCTTCGAGCGACAGGGTCCCGCCTTGCATGAAACCTTCATAATGAGCATACAGCCAAGCGTAAGCCGTTTTGATGTCAGCCGCAATGTTGCCGATGGTAGCCAGCGGGTTGCTCGGATCGAGGCGCGTCTCCAACGTTGCACCGATATTCTCGAGACCATCCGTCAAAATCGCGTGGAACTGATCGGGTGTCAAGCGGTAATCCAGATGCAACAACATGTAAAGCATCAAGGTATCTTCTATATCCATGATGGCGGAAGTATTGTCGAAATCAAATACGACATAAGGAGGGTCAGCTGGGTCGAATGAACTGTTTTGGTTCCCGTAGGCAGCGATGACAGCATTCAGCGCTTGGTGCGTATGCGGTGCCCAGTTTTTGGAAGAAAGAATTTTATTATGTTTTTCTGGCAAAGTAAGTACCCCTTTATCATGGAATTTTCATACGGAATCATTTTATCAAAAAAAGTCGGGAATATATACTGAAATGTGCCCGTTTCGGCTGATTCGAGAAATAACCGTGAAATGAAATGAGAATTACTATTTAATTGTCCATCCGAAAATTTATTGTGAATGGCATTTTTTCTCAAAAGGCACAATTTATACTGGTTTATATTTATGAAAGCGGCATTTGTGGAAGGGTTTCTCATAAAACAGGCTGTTTTTATCTAAAAAGGGAAATATATTGGAAATCGATGTCACAACATCTGACATATCCGCGTCATGTTTTAATTGATTCTTAATCAAGCTTTCATTATAATTTTGCTTAATGTTATAAATATATGAAGAGGTCCTTTCTTGATAAGGATCCAATCCATGCTCTTGAAAAATAGCTGTATGATGATGAGCATAAAAGGGGTTGAGGCAAAATTGATTAAGTTAGAGCACGTAAATAAGTATTTCGGCGCCAACCATGTGTTGAAGGATATCAACCTGGAAGTTGCCGAAGGGGAAAAAGTGGTCATTATCGGGCCTTCCGGTTCCGGTAAGAGTACAACAGTCCGTTGTATGAATTTCCTCGAAGAGCCTACAGACGGAAAAGTTTTTATAGACGGCGAAGAAGTCACGCCTAAAAATAAGTTGGATATTGTGCGCCATTCCTCTGCAATGGTTTTTCAACAATTTAATCTGTATCCACATATGACAGTGTTAGGGAACCTGACAATCGGCCCTATGAAGCTGCAAGGCAAAACCAAAAAAGAAGCGGAAGAAATGGCTTACGAATATTTGGATATCGTCGGTTTGCGCGAAAAGGCGAACGTCTATCCTTCAACGCTTTCAGGCGGTCAACAACAAAGGGTTGCGATCGCAAGAGCGCTTTGCTCACAGCGGAAAATCATTCTTTTTGATGAACCGACTTCGGCATTGGACCCTGAGACGGTTCAGGAAGTATTGGATGTCATGATCAAACTTTCCAGCATGAACATCACAATGGTTGTCGTGACGCATGAAATGGGCTTTGCGAGACAGGTTGCCGATCGGGTCATCTTCATGGCTGACGGCATGATCATAGAGGAAGGCACTCCGGAGCACTTCTTCGATAATCCGACAAATGAGCGGACAAAAGCTTTTTTGGGTAAAATTTTAAGATAACCGAACTTTTCGGAATACAACATTATAGGAGGAATTGTGTATGAAAAAGAAAAATCTATGGGTTTCATTATGTTTATCAGCTGCATTGTTCTTGGGTGCGTGCGGCAGCGATGCTTCAGATACAGCAGATTCTGCAAATGGTGCTGCAACGGATGCTTCCGGTCAAGTAACCGTTGAATCAATCAAAGAAGCTGGCGTATTGAAAGTCGGCGTCAAAGAAGATGTACCGAATTTCGGATTAAGAAACACCGAAACGAATGAAATCGAAGGTTTTGAAATCGACATCGCCAAGAAAATCGCTGAAGAAATCTTAGGCGATGCTGAAGCGATCGAACTGACACCAGTAACCGCCAAAACGCGTGGTCCATTATTGGATAACGGCGAAGTCGATATGATCATCGCTACATTTACGGTAACAGAAGAACGTAAAGAAACTTACAACTTCTCTGATGCTTACTATGTGGATGCAGTCGGCCTTTTGGTTAAGAAAGCTAAAGGCTACACAGGATTGGCTGACATGGATGGCGCTAAGATCGGGGTTGCCCAAAGCTCAACAACTGCTGATGCGATCAATGCTGAAGCTGAGCAATACGGCATTTCCTTGAACTACTCAGAATACGCGACTTACCCAGAAATCAAAGCTGCATTGGATTCCGGCCGTGTGGATGCATTCAGCGTGGACAGATCCATCTTGGCGGGCTACTTGGATGATTCAACTCAAATCCTGAAAGACCGCTTCGCTACACAAGATTATGGTGTTGCGATCAAGAAATCAAATACAGAATTGGCAACGTCTGTTAATGAATTAATCACTGCATGGGGAGAAGACGGCACCCTTGATGGATTGATTACTGAGTGGGGCTTGGGCGAATAATGAGAAGTACCAATCCATTCGCTCTCTGGCGTTGGGAAAGCCTTCTTGAAAACAGCAGCGACATTGGAGCCGGATTTATCCGGACACTCCAAGTCGCTGTGTTGGCGTTATTGCTGGCTTTGGTCATCGGGGTTGTCGTGGGGACCATGTCCACGGCAAAAGGCCGATTGCCTCGTGCTGTTGCCAGAATATACGTGGAAATGTTTCAGAATATCCCGTTGGTCATCCAAATCTTCTTCATGTACAACGGGCTTGCCATGGCAGGCTTGGTGCTGAGTGAATTTACGATCGGGGTAGTCGGTGTAGGGCTGTATCACGGTGCCTACATCGCTGAAGTCGTTCGTGCAGGTATCCTCGCTGTTCCGAAAGGCCAAGAAGAGGCAGCTTACTCAGAGGGCTTCAACTATGTCCAAACAATGCGTTACATCATCTTGCCGCAGATGGTCAAAATCATTTTGCCGCCTTTGACCAATCAAGCTGTCAATTTGATCAAAAATACTTCCGTGCTGGCGATTATCGCCGGAGCGGACCTGATGTATGTAGCCGATTCTTATGCTTCCTACAGTCTGAACTACGGACCTGCTTATGCAGTTGCCGGATTGCTTTACTTCCTGCTTTGCTTCCCGCTTGCAACATTTGCGCGGAAATACGAGCAAAAACTGAAAGACAATGATACGGTTGTCGTCAACGTTGGCGTGGATATTCCGGAGGTGATGGAATGATGGAATCGATCAGAACAGTCTTCACACCTTCGAATGTGTCGTTCATGATGCAAGGGTTGAAATTGGCATTGCTGATTTCGGTCGGCGTTGTCATCCTTTCGATCATCTTCGGTACGGTATTGGGCCTGTTGCGTAATTATGAGAAAAAAGTATTCGGGAAGCTGGCCGGTGCCTACATCGAGCTCTTCCGGAATACACCGTTATTATTATGGATGCTTTCCTGCTCTTTCTTGATACCGGGCAGCACAATCACCTTGAAAGGGTCTTTTGCCCTATTCCTGTACACATCGGCTGTCGTAGCCGAAATTGTGCGCGGCGGATTGAATTCGATACCGAAAGGGCAATTTGAAGCTGCCCATTCCCAAGGATTCTCATTCATGCAGTCTTTGTGGTACATCATTTTGCCGCAAGCCTTCAAGAAAATTGTCCCTTCACTGTTGTCGCAAGTGATAACTACGATTAAGGATACTTCTTTCTTGGCCGGTCTGGGGATCATGGAATTCACAAGAAGCGGACAAGTCATCCTCGGAAAAGTGACGAAAACATCAGAAGTGTTTTTGGTCTATGCTTTCCTGGCGTTGGTATACTTCATCATCTGTTTCACGCTTTCGGCAGTCGTCCGAAACTGGCACAAGCGCAATGCAGAACATGCTTAACAATATGAGAAGCCCCCGACTTACAGCGTTATTACGCTGCAGGCGGGGGCTTTTTCTCTTGATTGGATGAATGTTGCTTGCGTTGTCCGATAACCAGAAAGAATCGGACATCAGTATTCTTTATCTCTATTCACTTCAGCCGTAGTAGCGGCCGCGGTTTTTTCCTATCATTTGGTAGTCATTCCTGAGAATTCTATAGATGCGCTTTTGGTTTCCGCAACTACACCAGTCCATTATACAGCTGGACGTCAATTTATCTTTCGGGAACAATGTCCGAAAATCCTCGATACTGGATTGTATGGCCTTTTTGACGTTTACTTTCTTCCCACATTTGTTGCAAGAGTGGAAATAACCGCTATAGTTCTTCGATAAAGTTCCACATTCTGGGCAAATGATGCCTTTGCTTAAATCAGAATAATTATATTGCGGGTTTTTTCTTGGGTAAATTGGGTCATGCTGGTTTGCAAGCATTTCGGCCAGTTTAATTTGTTCAGCATTAAGTTGAGCTGGAGCCTGTACGTTACGAAAATGCCCGAGAATCTGGCTAGGGAGAATAAAATTTGCGTCACTGGGTGCTCCCAGCAAAGTGAATTCTGGATTGACAAAAATGACATATGCCTCCACCTTCAACGAATACCCTTTTTCCAACAGTAAAAGTTCCAGACGGACCTTCGTTTTCTCCAATTGCATCGTTGGGTTTTCCAAAAAAGTACCAGATGTTCTTGTGAATTTTTCTTTTCCCCAGTGATAGAGACCCTCAAAATTTTTGATTTCATACAGCACAAGCACTTTGGTAGAAATCATCAAAGCATCTATTTGAAATGATGAATTTCTGACTTCCAACTGAAGATCATTCAGAAACAGGTGATCTATTTTAAATTGTTTTGTGTACTCATCAAACAAAGATTCTCCATCGAATCCTTTTTTAAGGTTGAGAAAATAGTAGTAAGCATCTTTTGAAATTTTAGTTCGTGTGAGTAGTATTTCATATATGCGCAGGAGTTCAGGCTTAATCCGGTCTTTGTATGCCATAAAAATCACCTCAAATTAGTTTGTTGTTGCTATTGGTAATATACGCCGATAAAAACACTCAGATTGATTCAGAGTAAGAAGTAATCCGGTACTTTTTGTCCGATAACCGAAAAGAATCCGACAATCAGATAACGAATGTAGTACGGATGGTCCGATAACCCGGAAAAATCGGACAACCGGAGAACAAAGGTAGTACGGATGTCCGATAAACCGGAAAAATCGGACAACCAGGAAACGACGGAAGTGCGGATGTCCGATAATCGGAAAGAATCGGACAACCAGGAAACGACGGAAGTGCGGATGTCCGATAATCGGAAAGAATCGGACAACCAGGAAACGACGGAAGTGCGGATGTCCGATAATCGGAAAGAATCGGACAACCAGGAAACGACGGAAGTGCGGATGTCCGATAATCGGAAAGAATCGGACAACCAGAGAACGAATGTAGTGCGGGATGTCCGATAATCGGAAAGAATCGGACATCCGCAGCACGCAAGCGTAGCGAATTGTCCGATAACCGCAAAGAATCCGACAACCGGAATACAAACGTCCTTAGGGTTGTCGGATAATCAAGAATTATTCAGTTTTTCAATCTGCCGGAAGGTACAAAAAGGCATTTATCTTTGCATAACCTGTCAAACAATCGACGCGTCATAGATGGATTGGATCGATTCGGCCAAGCTGGTCCGGAATTCATCATCCGTCATGTCGGCACTCAGTCCTTCGGATAACGCCCGCGAGAAGCTCGCGATCAATCCGGGATTGTGGGTCAATTTTTCGTTGGCTTCTTTCCGCGAATAGCCGCCGGATAATGCCACGACCCGCAACACTTGCGGATGGGCAATCAGTTCCTTGTAGAAATCATCTACGCTCGGAATCGAAAGCTTCAGCATCACAAACTGATCTGGATTCAGCGCATCCAGCGCCGACACCAATTCCTCTTTCAGGATCGCTTCCGATTCAGCTTTGTCCGTGCTGTGGATGTCGACTTCCGGTTCGATGATCGGGATCAGTCCGGCCGCAAGGATCTGCTTGCCGACTTCGAACTGCTGGGCGACGACTTTTTTGATGCCTTCACGATTGGCTGATTTGATCACGGAACGCATCTTTGTCCCGAAGATGTGTCGTTCGTTTGCGCGCGCAAGCAGGGCAGCCAGATCGGGATTCGGTTTCATCAACTGGACGCCATCCGCTTCCGTATCGAGTCCTTTATCGACTTTGAGGAAAGGCACAATGCCTTTCTTTTCCCAAAGGTAGTCGGCTGTATAGAGGCCATCTACTTTGCGGTCCATCGTCTGCTCGAACAGGATGGCACCCAGGATATGTTCCGAACTGAATGCCGGCGAGGTGATGATGCGGGAGCGCATCTCATGGACAAGCGTGAACATCTCTTCTTCGCCGGTGTAGCTATCTTCCGGAATACCGTACAGCGCCAGTGCCTTGGGCGTGCTGCCGCCGCTTTGGTCCAACGCTGCAATGAAACCTTTGCGATTTTTCATGATATCGAATTGCTCTTTGTTCATGATTCAAACCCCTTTGTTTTTCAGATTTCCGAAATCCGGATCCGGTCCTGCTTTTTCGTGAAATGAGGATTTCTAAGGTCAGTATAGCACTAGTTAATTCTGCAGGAAAAGAATTGGAACTGTTGTGATAAAATGAATGCATCGTTACAGTTTGATGCGGGAACAACCAACTACGTATATTATTATGGAAAGCTTTTTACATACAATTCATGATCAAGGAGTGAGTATTCTGGCCGACGCAATCGAGTACAGTAAAATAAATGAAGCAAGCTATCTATCCGCGGACAATTTCCAGCGCTACCGCACCATCATGCATTATTTCTATCAGCAGCATCGGAAGATGAACGATTTGCTGTACCGCGGGGATGTGCTGGAGTATATGCAGAGTCTGGGAGGGTTTGCGGGCTACTCCGAAAAAGAATTGGATCAGGATCTGACCAGCCTAGTGGGGTGGCAAAATTTGGAGACCCGTCAGGAAATGAGCGAACCCAAGAGCATAGCGGAATACAAAAACAAACATTTCCGCTACCAAATTTCCGAAACCAGCATCGCTATCGAAGAGATGCTGGAGAAATTGAGCGGCAAGACCGGCCACAGCCGAGGTGCCTTGGATAAGAACACGTTTGAAAGGTTCCTGTCGGCCATCAGGGAATTGGATCAACAGTCCGACGAGAAGGAACTGTTCAACATTTGGCAGGACACCGTCACGCATTTTACAAGCATCAAAACCAATACATCCGACTACATCGGCTATCTGAACAGCGAACGGACGGAAAGCCAGATGCAGACGGAGGCATTCCTGGTATTCAAAGACCAGTTCGTCTTTTATCTGCGGGACTTCATCGTTACAATGCAGAACACTTCCTATCAGATCCAGCACGCTTTGCAGGGCGTATCCAAAGATAAACTGTTTCTAGTCGCCAGATGTGTCATCAACCATGAGAAAGAGATTCCTAGGTTTGATGACACGGTTCTGGATGAGGAAAAATTGACGGCGGAGCTTTTGGGGATTTGGGATACGATGCTTGCTTGGTTCATCGATGGGCAAGGGAAGTCCAGTGAGTACAGTTCCTTGATGAAACAGACCAATCAGGCCATCAGCAAAATCACCCGGATGATCCAACGTTTCAGCGACCGCATGCAGCAGCATCAGAGCCGGAAAAAGGACTATATCCATTTGGCCGACTGGTTCCTGAAATGCCGGTCCGTTGAGGAAGCGCATCAGCTTTCCTCGCAGGTCTTCGGCGCCTTCCATACGCAGCACTATTATGTGAAGCCTTCCGAAACCAGCAACAAATTCGCGGATATCTGGGATATTCCGGCAACCGTCCATGAAACGATTCCGCGGATCAGGGAGTACCGGGAACGGACAAGCGCCACCGCTTTCACCCGCAATACCCAGGCGAAGAAAGAGGCCGTCGCGGCCCATCTGCAACAACGCCAGGAACTTGAAAAATCCCTGCAGCACTATATCCAGAACGGGAAAATCGATCTGCTCGAACATCCCTATATGGATGCGCCGATCCGGAAACTATTGTTGAAATGGCTGAGCCTGTCCTTCCAGAACGAGGAACGGACCATCGCAACCGAATTCGGCCAGGTTTTCGCGATCAGGGTGGACAAGAGCAAAAAGGTCACATTGGAATCCGAAGATGGCTTCTTGGAGATGCCGAATGTCGTCTATACGCTGATCGACAAGGAAAAGATAGGGGGTGAAAGGAATGCCGGCAACCAGTGAGGAAATCCGCGAGGGACTCAGTACCCTCTTTGAAAATTTTTGGATCATACGGGAAACCGATAAGGACGCCTACCACCAGCTTTTGCGCATCGAAAACGACTTGAAGCGCGTCATCCAGAGAATATTCGGGCTGCGGTTGATCGTGCATGCCAAATTCATCAAGCTGGAAAAAATCCCTTTCGAATCCAAGGATTGGATGGGCATCACGGCTTTCAACGGGCCGATGGACTATGCCTTGTTTGCCTGCGCGATGGCCTATACGGAGGACAAAAGCGAAGGCGAAGCGTTTTTGATCAATGAACTCGTCGAGGAGCTGAACCTGTTTTATCCTGAACGGGACCTCCTGGACTGGACCAATTTCAACCACCGAAAAAGTCTGGTGCGCGTCCTGAACGTGATGACTGACATGCAACTGATCGATACGATCGAGGGCAAGACCGATGATTTTGCGACTGATGAGTCAAACGAGGTCCTTTACAAAGTCAGTCCCTACAGCAAATATTTCATGCGTTCCTATCCGGAAGACATCACCCGATTCCAAGATTGGCGGGAATTGGTGCAGATGGAAAGGGAGCGCGCTGATGACGAGACGAGCACGGTCGCTTTCAGGCGGTTGATGATGGAACCGGCTATCCTGCGCACCGAAGAAAACGACAGACTGTTTTATTACCTGCGCAACCAACAACAGTACATCCATGCTTTTTTCGAAAAAAATACGCCGTACACCTTCGAGTTGACGAAGGATGTGGCGATGCTGACGCTTGAGGAACGATTGAAGCAACAGACCTATTTCCCGATGCTGAAATCCGCTGATGAGAGCCTGCTGCAGCTGGCGGAGCTGGTCCGCGGTTCGGAATATGCAGCTGACGCGTATGGATGCATCCACCTTTCGAAAAATCAATGGCTGGCTCTGATCGGCCAGCATGCCACCCAGAACCGGAAGGGCTGGTCGAAGGAATACCGCGAGAGCGGCGATAAGAAACTGGCCAGACTGATGCTGGAGAACGGCATCAAGTGGCGTTTCTTTGCGGAGGACGGAGACGGGAACGTCACGATCCTCCCGACATTTGCGCGCAATACAGGAAAGTACCCGCAGGACTTCCTTCAGAGATTGTCGTCGCAAAACGATTTGCCTGAGGAAGAATTTGATGGAGATGAGGGAGACAGCAGTGAACAAAACGAATAAATGGGTAATGAACAGAGCCGGCATCGTCAATTTCTGGTACTATGACGAACAATATTTCGAGTTCGCTGATGGGAAAATGTTGTTGCGCGGCTCCAACGGTTCGGGGAAATCCGTGACGATGCAGAGCCTGCTGCCTACTTTGCTGGATGGAAAAACGGACCCGACCCGGTTGGATTCCTTCGGCAGCCGCGCCAGAAAGATGGAAGATTACCTTTTGGGCGAAGAGCAGGTGTCGAAGATCCAGGAGCGGACGGGATACCTTTTCCTAGAATTCAAACGGAAAGAACAGGAATCCTATCTGACGGTCGGCATCGGTCTGCAGGCAAAACGGGGCGGCTCGTTGGGGAAATGGTACTTCGGCATCACCGACGGCAGGCGCATCGGCATCGACTTCAGCCTGTTCGAGGAGCTGAAAAGGGAGCAGCTGCAGCCACTGTCCAAACGGCAATTGATCAACCGGATTGCCGATGGCGGAAAAGTGATGAATTCCCAGAAGGATTACCAGGAATTCGTGAACGAACGCATCTTTGGGTTCGATAGTCTCGGGAAATTCGAGGACTGCATCAAATTGTTGATGGAATTGCGCAGTCCGAAATTATCCAGGGAATTCACCCCGACAGCGATCTACAACATTTTGACGAATGCGCTGCCGGCACTGAAGGAAGACGATCTCCAGCCGGTTTCGCGGACACTGGAGCAGATCGATGCCAGCCGCGAAAGGCTCGGCCAGTTCGAACGCGAAGCCAAAGCAGTAGGCAAGATCCAGCAGAGCTACGAGAGCATGTATGAAGAGAAACTGAGGCAGTTGGCGAACCGTTGGCTGGAGAATGACCAACTGACGAAGCAGAAGCAAGCCAAAATAGACGCCGATGCAGCACACCGAGATGAGCTCAGCGGTCTTTTGGATGCGCTGCAGAAGGAACAGGCGGAGCTGGAACTGAATCTTTCGCTCTGGCGGAAGGAACAGGATGAGCTGAAGCAGAATGAAGCCTATCAGCTGATCGAGAAAGGGACCCAGCTCAGGAACGATTTGGAAGGCAGCAAGACTGCTCTGCAAAGATACCGTGATAAGGTAAACAAAAAAGAAACACAGGTTGCCGAAACCCGCAATAAGTTGGAAGGCCACATAAGAGATCTGGAACAGGCCGAAAAGGAATTGGCTGCTTTGGCCGACGAAATGGCGGAGCATGCAGAGGGATCCGGCTATCTTGCGGAACATGAACAGCATCTGGCCGACTATGGAAGAAAGAGTGGGGAACATTCCTTTGACTATTGGAAATCAAAGAACCGCGAATACCGGAATCACCTGCGCGACATGGTCTCGTTGTTCAAGGACCTGAATGCAGCAGTGATCGTTCAGAAGCGCATAGACAAGGAATTGGGCGACATAGCCGAAAAATTGGAGGCTGATCGGAAGAATCAGCGCCACTGGCAGGGCATCTTTACGGATGAAAAGGAGAAATTGGTCAGCGATTTCAGCCACTGGCAAAGCCAAGCCCATTTTACCGTTCCGCAAACCGAATACAGCGAGGTGCTCCGGAGACTGGAAGGTCTTTATGCGAGAACGATCCGGTTTGCGCTGGTCACTGAGCCGATCTATACGGCCGCCAACAATGAGAAACAGCGCATCAGCAATGAGTTGCTGCCGATCAGGAGCCGGATGGACTGGATCCGGACCACTATCGCAGCACACGAAATAGATATGTGCGCCTGGAAGGCTGAGAAGGATCCGGTTCCGGAACGCAGCGTGGCCAGCCAACTGTATCGCGAACAATTGGCGCAAGCGGGCATTGCGGCTGAACCTTTCTATTCCTGTGTCGATTTCAGGGCCGACTTGGCCGAGGAGAAACGCAACGCCATCGAGAGCGCATTGATGGAAACGGGCTTTCTGGATGCTTTGCTTTCCGAAGAAAAGCTGGATTTGGAAGGCGACAGGCAATTGCTGCCGAATCCGCAGTTCTTCACGCAGACTTTGGCCGATTACCTTGTCCCCGACAGCGGCGATCGCAGCGTGGATGCCGGCTATGTGCAGGACATCCTCCAATCGATTGAAATGATCGATGGCGGAGGAAGTGCATCCCCAGCAGCGCCGATCATCTCGGAAGATGGCAGCTACCGCTTATTTTCGTTGAAGGGAAAAGCGGACGCGAGCTATCAGGCCAGCTACATCGGCAAAGCCAGCCGGGAACGCTTCCGGATCGAAAAGATCCGATCGTTGGAGGCGGAAATTGCGCGGTTGCAGGCAGAACTGCAAGCGGCAGCAGAAGCGGAGAACGGTTTGTTGGCGGCCATGGATGCGGTCGAGGCCGATCTGACGCGCCTTCCTGTCGACAAGGAACTTGCTTTCGCCAACCAGAACATCCTTGAGATGGAGCGGGAAATCGAGCGCGGCGAAAAAGAGTTGGCCCGGAAACAAAGCGACTTGCAGGAAATCAAAAATCAGGCGGACAACTTAAGGCTTATGCTGCATCAAACGGCTAGAGGCAACACGATCGGTTTTACTTTGGCTGAATATGCAGAGGCGGAAAAGTGTCAAGAAGATTATCAGGCTGCCTTCCACGATTGGACGGACAAGGCATCCGATCGAAAACACATTGCCGCCAGCCGGGCAGGAGCCGAAGAATTGCTGATCGTGCAGCGCGAGGAGCTGCAGGAAGTGCTGGAAGAATACGATGAAGAGGCAGCCAAACAGCATACGCTCGAAAGGCAGCTGGCATCGAATCTGGAACTGCAGAAAATCAACAATGTCGCCGAAATCACCGAGCGGATCGAGTCCTGCATCCGTAACATTCGGAAAGGGGGGACCCGCAAGGATTCTATCCAAGATGAGCGGATTGAACACAATAACCAGCTCACGATCATCAGTCTGAACCTGAAGCAGCTCGAGGAACAGATCCGCTTCGAAAAGCCATACACGCAACTATGGCGGGATACCTTTGCGAAGGAAATCGCCAGATACGGCAAAGCCGGGGACAGGACTTTGACTGCTGTGGCCGAAGACTACCTAAGGGATTGGACCAATCAGGAGAACCGTTTGACGCAATTGGAAGGGAACCTGGACGCGGTGCATCGAGAAGCGGAGTCGGACCTGATCGACTACCGTCCCAAAATCATCCAGGATCAGATCATTGCTGCTCCGGCCTGGTTCAACGAATTCGAGGCCCAGGAATTCCGCGATAAAATGGAGCTTTGGCGTCACGCAAACCAAATCAGGATCTACCAAGTGAACTCGGAGGGGGCCTGGAGAAGCCCGGATGACCTGAAAAAGCGCCTGGAGGACCAGATTGAACAAGCCAGATTGGTGCTGCGCAGAAGCGATGAAGAACTGTTCGAACAGATCATTTTCCATTCGATCGGGAATGTGCTGCGGACGCTGATCGGCAATGCCCAAAAATGGGTGTCCAAGATGAACGACATCCTCGAGCACCAAGACAATTCTTCCGGCCTGACGCTCTCGATCAGATGGAAACCGAAGGCGGCGGAAAGCGACGAGGGTTTGTCGACAGCGCGGCTGGTGGAGCTGTTGCGCAAAGACCGGAACATCATGAAGGAAAGCGATACGGAAGCGATCAAACAGCATTTCCAGGAACGCATCGAGCAGGCCAAGCTGATGCGCGACGAATCGAACGGCGAAGACAGCCTCTATCAGGTGCTGCAGGAAGTGTTGGATTACCGGAAATGGTTCAGCTTCGAACTGTGGCATCACCGAAAAAACGAGGTCATGAAGGAACTTTCCAACAACAAGTTCAACCAGTTCAGCGGGGGAGAAAAAGCGATCGCGATGTATTTGCCGCTGTTCACCGCCATGTATTCCCGTTATCAGGACGCCGGCAAGGATGCCCCTTACATCATCACGCTGGATGAGGCGTTTGCCGGCATCGATGATCTGAACATCGCCGAGCTGTTCAAGGCCACGGAACAACTGGAGTTCAACTATATGATGAATTCACAGGCGCTGTACGGGGAATATCAAACGGTCTCCAGCCTGAACACGTACGAACTGATCAGGCCCAAGAATGCGCCGACCGTCTCGACGATCCAGTACCATTGGGATGGGAAAGTGAAGACATTGCTGCTGCCTGATGAAGTTGATCTTTTTGAAGGCGCCGATCCGGAAAGCGCTGGGGGTGGCGAAGTTGGATGAAAAGCTGAAGGCGGAAGCCATCCGCTATTTTGCGGGCAAACCGGTGATGATCATCTGTATCAAACAGATCCATAAAAAATACGAGAGCTTCGGACGCTTCACCGGCACGATCAGCAAGTCGCTGTTCAAAAAAGTCGATACAGAGCCGTTGCTGATGTTCATGGGCATTGCGCAATGGGAATGGGAGAAAAGTAAAAGCATCAAAATCAGCGATTTCAAACGCAATTATGAGCAGAGCAAATTCGAGCCGATCCCTTTCGAGCTGGTTGTGGAGAGCGTAAGCGGAAAGCAACTCAAAACGAAACAGGAACTGGCGGATGATGCCGAGGCGGAATACGACTCTTTTCTGGCGGAAATCGTTGGGATTTATCCACTGTTCAAGGAGGTATTCAGCCGAAACCGCAACGCCGTTTATTCGGGCTGGTTCCAGAAGGAGCCGTCCGCATGTTTGGCTGCCTTCCGGAACGTTGCGGAGGCTCTGCACAATCTCCCGCAGAAATATACGAAATTGCCCGTCTTCGCGCACCGCATCACCGGAAATCCGCACGCTTTCGACTCCAGCGGCCTGACCGGTCAACTGCTTTTCATGATGCTGTATCATCAATATGCCGAAGCAGAGTCAGCCCAAGCGATGAACGGCCTTCTTTCCAAAGCGGAACTGGACAATGAAATTTATGGACTTTTCAAGATCATCAAGGATGACATCATGAATTTCACCGCCGTGAACGGGCTGGTCGCTTATCGCGGAGAGGAGCCTGTCGCTATGTGGCAGGCTGCCTGCCTGGATCGGATTCCATGGAATGTGCCCGTGCGCCAGCTTTTGGGCATCTCGCGGATCCGGCCCGGCAAAGGGAAGCAGATTTTCCTGATCGAAAATTCAGGCGTGTATTCCATCTTGTTGGATGCATTCCCTGACTGTCCGATGGTATGTACAAATGGCCAGTTCCGCTATGCGGTCTGGCTGTTGCTGGAAAGGATTCCGGATGAAGGGATCACGTTGTATTATTCCGGCGACTTCGATCCTGAGGGCTTGCTGATGGCGGATACGCTGAAACGCCGGTACGGTGAAAAGCTCCAGTTGATTGGGATGACCACCGACCACTATTTGGCCTCAAAACCGGTAGCGGAAATCGATGACAAACGGCTGCAGAAGCTGAAGCGGGTCCAAGCGGGGCAGCTCCGCGGTCTCGCAGATCTGATGGCCGAAAAGAAAGTCGCCGGCTATCAGGAAGGGATTTTGGAGGAGTTGCTGGATGAAATGAGGCTTCTCCGCGAAGGTGGATCTTGATGTTCCGGAAGATGTAGTGTGTTCTTTGGATATCGGAGGGTTGCGAACTGTTCATTTTTTTGTTGAAACCTTTTTGATTTAGGAGTAGAGTTGACTTGTTGAAAATTTTCAAGCAATCATTCATAAGGTTAGCGACAAAATCGAACGAGAGAAGGCGTGCAGATGATCATTTGGCTGACATCGGACAAAACAAATAAAGAGTATACCGAATATAATGTCTATAAAAGGGGCATCCTGATGGGCGGAATTTCACATCACAAGGACGACGATTTCTGGCAATGGTGGGTTGAAGGCGTCGGCAAGAAGAAAACCCGCAAAATGTACAAAGAAGCAACCGAGGACGCGGCCAAACGGGCTGTCGAGTACGAAATCTGATAGTGAAATAATGGCGCAGGGCAGGGATCATTCTTGGGATGAGACTTGTCCTGCGCCATTATTTTTGGGTTGTCGTCTGTTGCATTTTAAAGTTGTCCGATAACCGGGAAGAATCGGACAACCGGAAAGCGAGCGTCGTGTGCGTTGTCCGATAACCGGGAAGAATCGGACAACCGGAAAGCGAGCGTAGTGCGCGTTGTCCGATAACCGGGAAGAATCGGACAACCGGAAAGCGAATGTAGTGCGCGTTGTCCGATAACCCGGAAGAATCGGACAACCGGAAAGCGAATGTAGTGTGCGTTGTCCGATAACCGGGAAGAATCGGACAACCGGAAAGCGAATGTCGTGTGCGTTGTCCGATAACCCGGAAGAATCGGACAACCGGAAAGCGAATGTAGTGCGCGTTGTCCGATAACCCGAAAGAATCGGACAACCGGAAAGCGAATGTAGTGCGCGTTGTCCGATAACCCGAAAGAATCGGACAACCACAAGTAAAAACAGCAAGGAGACGGTGAGCTATCCCACCGTCTCCTTGCTGTTTTCTACAAATCTACAAATCTACAAATCTACAAATCTACACACTGTATTGTTTGTTCTTCTCAACGAAGGCTTCGTTGTGCGAGGACACCATTGCGTGCTTTTCAGCGGTGGGGTTCAGGTATTGTTTGACGCTGTTTACGGCATTCACGGCATCCTGGAAAGTGCCGACTAGTAGATTGACTTTGCCCGTGTAGGCGATTGCGTCGCCTGCCGCGAAGATGCCGGGGTGTCCGATCGTGCTGTCTGGACTGCCTTCGATGAAGTGATTATCATTGAACTGGAGCCCCATCGCATCACCGAACGCAATCGCCTGTTTGCTGGCGAAGCCGTGGTTGACGATGACCGCATCGGCAGCCACAGTCCGATGATCACCGCCGACCGAAAGGGAAACGGCTTCGATCTCTCCATGGCAGTTGGAACGGAACGAGCGGATTTGGGTTTCCAGAAGCAGCGTGCCGCCGTTGTTGCGGAACGTCTCAACGCTGTGTTCATGCGCGCGCAGTTCATTGCTGCGGCAAGCCAATGTCACACCATTTGCGATGGCCAGCAATTCGTTCGCCTGCTCAATCGCTGTGTTTCCGCCTCCCGAAAGGAAAACTTTCTTGTTGCTGAACGCGTGCAGGCTGTTCGGGGTGTAATGCAGATTGGTCCTTTCGAACTGCTCCGCACCGTCCACCGCCAATTTGTTAGGCGTGATGATGCCGCTGCCGTATGCAAGGATCACCGCTTTCGAGTAATGATGGTCGCCGTTGCTGGCGCGGATCTCGAAAATGCCGGCGACTTTGGTGATCTGGCTGACTTCCGTATTCAGGCAGACGGTCGGGTGGAAGGTCAGACCCTGCGTGATGCAATTGAAAAGGAACTGCTTGCCGGTGATCGGCGTCAGACCGCCTACATCCCATAATATTTTGTCGGGGTACAGGTTGACTTTGCCGCCAAGGACGGACTGGGATTCGATCAGCTTAGTCTTGAGATTGCGCAAACCGCTGTAGAAAGCACTGTACAGACCCGAAGGCCCGCCACCGATTATCGTTACGTCAAATACTTCGTTCAAAAGACCACCTCATTTTCTGTTGACTAATTGTGTGTTATGAATGATAATAGAATAAATTATAAATGAGAATGATTCTCATTATCAATTAAATAATTTTTACTCGGAAATGTCAAGAACGATCCGAAAATGGATCGCTTCTGCAAGGGTAAAGAAAGGGGAATGAAGGCATGTGCAGCCTGAAAGTCGAGGAGGTGCAAATCAAATACGACAAGCAGATCATTGTGAAAAATATCTCAGTCACCATCGCGCCGCAGAAAATCACGACGATCATCGGGCCGAACGGTTGCGGCAAATCTACCTTGTTGAAGGGGATGTCGCGCATCCTGACTTGCTCGAGCGGCGACATTCTGTTGGATGGTGTTTCGATCTTTACGATGGATACGAAACGGTTGGCGAAACGGATCGCCATCCTGCTGCAGCGGCAGGAAAACCTTTCCGGCATCACGGTCGAGGAGATTGTTTCTTACGGACGGTTCCCGCACCGGAAAGGCCTGAGGGGGGTGGGCAGGGAGGATAAGGAAATCATCGATTGGGCCATCAAGAAGACGCAAATCGACGAGCTGCGTCACCGTTATATCGATGAATTGTCGGGCGGACAGCGGCAACGGGTCTGGTTGGCGATGGCGTTGGCGCAAAAGACCGACATCATCTTTTTGGATGAACCGACGACCTATCTGGACATCAGCTACCAACTGGAGATTTTGGAACTGCTGAAGAAACTCAATGAAGAGGAAGGCTATACGATCGTGATGGTGCTGCATGATATCAATCAGGCATCGCTCTATTCCGACCACATCGTTGCGCTTGCGGACGGCAAAGTCGTTTGCCAGGGTGCGGCGGAGGAAGTGGTCACCGCAGAAAACATCGCGTCCATCTTCAACATCCGCCCGACCATCCAGCCGGACGCAAAGACAAAAAAACCCGTCATCATCGGGTATGAATTGATAAACAGAGGAGAATGAACATGAGAAAACTGAACAAACTGACATTGACAATGCTAATGGGTGCCGGCTTGATTTTGGGAGCCTGCTCCGCTACGGACATATCCGATGAGACGAGCGAAAGCGCAGCAGCCGAAACGGTGACGTACACAACGGTCGACGGCGAAGAAATCGCAGTTCCCGCAAGCCCTGAACGGGTAGTGGTGCTGTCGTCCTACGCAGGCGACCTCATCAACTTCGACGTCAACATCGTCGGTGTGGATGCCTGGTCAGCAGGCAACCCGAACTTCAGTGAAGGTCTCAGCGGCGTCGCAGTCGTTTCGAATGCCGACGTCGAAAAAATTCTTGAATTGGATCCGGATCTGATCATCGGATTGGACAACATCGAAAATGCCGATCAATTGTCGGAAATCGCTCCTACGGTATTGTTCACATACGGCGAACTTTCCTACCTGGATCAGATTGTGGAAATCGGTAAAGTAGTCAATAAGGAAGAAGAAGCAGTCGCATGGGTGGAGGAATTCCAAGCGGAAGCACAAACTGTCGGCGAAGAAATCAAGGCGGCTATCGGCGAGGAAGCGACGGTCACAGTTGCCGAGAACTTCGAGAAACAGATGTACATTTTCGGCGACAACTGGGCACGCGGCACGGAGATCCTTTACCAGGAAATGGACCTGAACATGCCTGAAACGGTCAAGGAAAACGCCCTGGATGCAGGTTATTACGCCATTTCCGAAGAGGTGCTCGGTGATTACATCGGCGATTACCTGATCCTGAGCTTGGCCGCAACCGATCCGGAATCGAGCTTCTTGGATGCCGAGTGGTTCCAGAACATTCCGGCCGTGCAGAACAACCAAGTGTTTGTGGCGGATGCCGAAACATTCTATTTCAATGATTCGCTATCGTTGGATTACCAACTGGACTTCTTTGAGGAATCCTTTTTAGCGGAATAAGAGGGGACGATTGCAGTGACTAAACGGAAACCAAATGCCTTCAGAATCTATCTGGCTGTGACGGTCAGCCTATTGATCGCGGCAGCGGTCCTGGCGCTTCACACAGGGGCGGCGGACACAGATTGGTCGGACCTGATTGAGGCGCTCATCGGTGAAGATGGCGGCGATTATTATCTTGTCCTGCGGGGCATCCGTTTTCCGCGCATTCTGGGTGCCTTCTTCGTGGGCAGTTCTTTGGCTGTTGCCGGGGCGATCATGCAGGCGCTGACGCGGAATCCGTTGGCCGATCCCGGACTTTTAGGGCTGACTTCCGGAGCGAACATCGCGGTGGCCTTGGTCTATGCCTTGGCTCCGCAGAGTTCCTACCTGCTCGTTTCCGTTGCCTGTTTTGTGGGTGCGGGCTTGGCGATGCTGTTTGTCTACGGTCTCAGCAATGCGACGAGGAGCGGACAGTCGCCCTTGAACCTGATCCTGATCGGGGCGGCCGTCTCGTTCTTTTTCCAGGCCATCGCGGACGGGATCGCAATCTGGTTCCGCATCTCCAAGGACGTTTCGATGTGGACTTCCGGCGGCCTGATGGGTGTCGATTGGAATATTCTGAGCATCACTCCGGTCATCGGACTGGCGCTGCTGCTGAGCTTGGTGCTCAGCGGCCAGTTGACGGTGCTGAGTTTGGGCGAGGAAACAGCGATCAGCATGGGACAACGGACCAAAATGATCAGGACCGTCCTGATCATTTTGATCACCTTGCTCGCGGGCAGCGCGGTCGCCATCGCCGGCAATCTTGCCCTGATCGGCCTGATGATCCCGCATGTCGTGCGCAAGCTGGTCGGGCAGGATTACCGCAAAATCATTCCGTTGTGCATCACGGTCGGGGGGACTTTCATGATTCTGGCTGATTACATCGGCCGCACGGTCGTCAGTCCTTTCGAAATTCCCGTAGTGGCCATCGTTTCCGTGATCGGCGTGCCTTTCTACGTGACGATCGCCAGAAAAGGGGGGATCAAAGCTGTTCAATGAATGGAATCCGACTTACCGGAAAAAATTGGGGTTCTGCGTCCTTTTGTTCGTGGCGGCTTTCATCGCCGCCTTGTCCATGGGTTATTCTTCGCTTCCGTTTGACCGCATCCTGCAGGTGCTGTCCGGGAACGGGGCTTTTAAAGAAAACTATGTCTTTTACCAGATCCGCTTGCCCCGGGCTTTTGTGTTGGCGATGGCCGGAGCTTGCCTGGCGGGTGCCGGTATCATCCTGCAGACCTTGAGCAACAACGACCTGGCTGATTCGGGTCTCCTTGGCATCAATTCCGGTGCCGGACTCGGCGTGACGATCTTCTATCTGTTCGCGGGTGAAGGCATGCTTCAGTTTTCGGCGGTCCTGCCGCTCGTCGCATTCATCAGCGCACTGGTGGCGGCATCCACAGTCTATCTGCTCAGCTACAGCCGCAGCCACAAGCAGCATGCGATGCAGCTGGTGGTCATCGGAGCGGGGATCTCCTCCGCCTTTTCGGGGCTGATCGTACTGCTGATGTCCTCCTCCGACCGGACCGACGTCAGTTTCATCACCGCTTGGATGTCGGGAAACATCTGGGGTTCGACCTGGCCGTTCGTGTTCACGATCCTGCCCGGTTGGCTGTTGGCGATGGGGATCCTTTTCCTGAAGGCCCCGACGCTGAATATTTTGGCGTTGGGGGAGGAGAGCGCTGTTGCGTTGGGATTGAAGCTCCGGAACGAAAAACTGATCCTGCTGCTTTGCGCCGTCGCCATCGCTTCAGCGGCGATCTCCTTGACCGGGAACATCGGCTTCATCGGTCTGATGTCGCCGCACATCGCCAAAAAACTGGTCGGCAAACGGCATGAACGCTACAGTTGGATCGCGCTCCTGATCGGCAGCATCATCCTGTTGGTCGCCGATGCGATCGGCCGCACGGTGATGGATACCGCTTTTCCGACCGGTATCGTCGTATCCCTGATCGGGGCGCCTTATTTCCTGTATTTGCTGTTGGGGAGGATGCGCTGAGTCGATTTAAATACGGTTCGGCCTTTGCGGCCCGGATCAGTTGTTCTTCTCCGGCGAAGCCGGTGTGGCCGGAGCACCCGGCCCAAAACATTCACTCAGCTCCTGCCAAGCGCTCGCCGCCGGAACTGAGCGTCCCGATCCGCATATTAGCTCCGACGAAGGTCCTCTTGACCGGAGCTGAAGAAAAACACCAAAAATCTTTATTACCGAAAACATCAAAAAACGCGCGATCAGCCGAAGGAGCATTCCCGGCTGATCGCGCGTTTTTGTGGTCATAAAGCAGTCTTGTTGAATAGTTTTACCGCCGAAAAAAGAGCCAATCCGATCATCAGTCCCGTCGTCAGCAGCGGATTCCGAAGGTTCTCCAGCAGCAGCGTCCCCTGTAGCATGTCCATATTGCGCGAGGCCAGCACCAGCGGATTCCACTCGGCCGCTTCCGGGAACAGGTTCCACAAAAACAGCACCATCAGGAAGGCACCCGTGAACAACAGCGGCCCGTAGGCATTTTTGAACAAGACAGCCCCGAGTAGCAGAACGGCAATCAGCAGGATGCCGAACAGGTAGAGGCTGACGACGGACAGGGCCAAGTTTTCGGTTGTGCCCTCAGGGAAGTAATAGAGCGTGTAACCCAACGTGATGAAAAAGCAGAGCCAATAGCTGACGGTCCAGAGCAGCAGGGCGCCTGTGAATTTTGAAAACAGGATGGTTCGGCGCGGAAGGCCTTTGGTGACCATATTGATGAGTGTACCTTTTTCGTATTCCTTCGCCATCATGCCGCTCAGGAGGATGACGATGATGAACAGGCCGGTCTGGGTGCCGTTCTTGAAGAATTGGATCCAGGAATCGAGGTTCGTCGGTTCCGCAATCAGGATCGTGATCCCTTCCGGCATGAAATTACCCAACAGATCAGGCAAAAATTTGGCCGTCAATGGATTCATGATGCCCAACAACGCAAACAAGGCAATCGCCAGAAACAGCTTGAAGTTGCGCGTATATTCGGTCAGTTCCTTTTTGGTGAAGGCAAGATATGCTTTCATCGGACCACCTCCAGGAAAATATCCTCCAGTTTGGGTTCGGCCGTTTCCAAGCGGAGCGGAACCAACCCGGTTTCACCCAGGATCAGGATGATCAAAGCCATGGTCTGTTCCGGGTCCTCGGCTTGGATGGTGACGGAAGGCTCTTTGGCATGCAAAACTGTATTCAGGACGCTTATCCGCGGATCTGCCCGGAATACAGCGGCATCCGCCGGCGTCCGGAAGGTGACCGTACAGGAATGTCTGGAGTGCGTGTGTTTCAGTTCGGATACCGAGCCGGTCAGGACGAGTTTTCCTCCGTCAAGGATGCCGACCCGATCGCAGATGGCTTCCACATCGGTCAGGACATGCGTCGAAAAGAGCACGGTCGTCCGTTCCTTCACTTTCATAAGGATATCCAATATTTCCCTGCGGCCGATCGGATCCAGTGCGGAAGTGGGTTCATCGCAGATCAAGAGTCGCGGTTCGTTCAGCAAGGCTTGGGCGATCCCCAGCCGCTGCTTCATGCCGCGGGAAAAGGTGCCGATGCGTTTTTTCACATCCGCCAGCCCGACCAGCTCCAGCAGTTCTTCAGACTTGGTTTGGATGATCGCGGATGGTATGCCTGTGATCTCGCCGCACAGCCGCAGATATTCCTTTGCGGTCATGAAACTGTAAAATTCCGGGACATCCGGCAGGTAGCCGATGAAGCGGTTCGTGCGGGTGTCGCCGTAATGCACTTTTTCGCCGCATACAGAAATTTCGCCGGTATCCGACTGCAACAAGCCCAAAACGATCTTCATTGTCGTCGTCTTTCCGGAGCCGTTCTTGCCGATGAAACCGTAGATCGAGCCTTCAGGGACGGAGAAGGACAAGTCCTCGAGAACGCGTTGGCTCCCGAAGGATTTCCCCAAGCCGACGATCGTGAGGATATCCATCACTCATCGCCCCTTCCAATCAGGAAATACAGGACCGGGCCGATGATGTTCAGGAAGATGATGATGAAGATCCAAAGATTTTTGCTGCCCATTTTTACTTGGGGATGCTTGTTCAGGTGGAGCAGGGCCGTGATCAACAAAATGATCTGAATCACGATTAAAGGGATCAGGATGGGTAAGTATGGCTGCAAATCAGCTATCATAAAAGCTCGCCTTCTTTCTTTTTTTAGCCTAGTTTTTCATGTCTTCATTTTACGTGTCCGATTGGTTTTCAACGACCGTAAAACTCCTGTTCGTTATATAACAAGTATAACATTGGTGGTGGGATTTGCAAGTCGGAAGAGTGGCGAAACCCTTCACGCAAGGAGGCCTCGCAAAGGTTCACTGCTGTATGGGACTGGCGCGGACCTGTGCTATAATGAAGCAAAGATACCAGAACAGCCAGTGCTGTCAGAGGAAGGACAGAAGGATGAATCCATTTTTTAAATTGATGCTTAAGTTGATGTCGTCACCAAAAATCAACATGCAGGAAGACTACGCCCGTGTCCGCAAAGTGCAGCATATACTGGCTCCCAAGCCGAAAAAGGGCTATATCATCATGGACCACAAAATCTATTCGGAGGACCGTTCCCATGATATTCCCGTGCGCGTCTTCTATCCGAAAGAGTGCCTGTATAAAGAACCGTTGCTGTTTTTTCATGGCGGCGGGTGGGTCATCGGCGACATCGAAACGTATACGAATGCCTGCATCAATATGGCGGATCTGACCGGCAGGACCGTCTATTCCGTCGATTATCGCTTGGCGCCGGAGCATCCGTATCCGGCCGGCCTCTATGATTGTTACCGGGTGGCGGAAGTGCTGCTGAAGCACTTGGAAATGAGCGGTCTGTCGGATGAAACGGATCTGATTCTGATCGGTGATTCCGCGGGCGGAAACTTGGCTGCAGCCGTGTCTTTGCTGCTCCGCGACAGAGGCCAAGCGATTCCGGTCAAACAGATTCTGTTGTATCCTGTCACCTACTGGGATCATTCGGAAACGTCCCCTTTCGAATCGATCCGCACAAATGGGCATGATTACGGACTGACTGCGAAAAAAATGGAAGAATACATGGCGCTGTACCAGCCCGATCCCGAGCTGCGCAAAAATGGCTATGTCGCGCCATTGATGGCGGAAGACCTGTCGAACCAGCCGGAAACGCTGGTGATCACGGCCGAATTCGATCCGTTGCGGGATGAAGGCGAAGCCTACGCGGAAGCGTTGCGGAAAGCCGGAAACAAGGTGCAGGTCCATCGCGTGAATGGCATCGTCCATGGCTTCATCACCTATCCGAAGACAGCCGAATCGGTTGTGGAAGCCTACGAAGTCATAAATGCGTTCCTGAATGCGTAAGCCAAGAGGGCTATTCTATAGAACAATAGGAAAGGGGGAGCAGCAGTGAACCGAAAAAAGTGGGTACGTTTGGACAATGCCTCCAATATATTTTTGGCAGCCATGACGAACAGCGATACGAAAGTCTTCCGCATGAGCGCGGAATTGACCGATATTGTGGACCCGCTGTTGTTGCAGCGGGCGCTTGATGAAGTATATGAGAATTACGTGCTTTACCACAGTGTGCTGCGGCGCGGTTTTTTCTGGTATTATCTGGAAGAAAGCGACCTGAAGCCGAACGTGACGGCCGACGTGTTACCGCCATGCGCGCAGATCTATCATTTTGACCGGAGGGAACTGTTATTCCGCGTCTTCTATAACCAAAACCGGGTTCATTTGGAACTGTTCCATGCTCTATCGGACGGAACCGGTGCGCTCTGGTTTTTTGAGGATCTGCTGAAGGCCTACATCATGCTGCGTCATCCCGAAGCTTTTGAAGGCCTGGGTGCCGCCGCGCATGACCGCTTGAACCATCAACTGGAGGACAGTTTTGCGCACTATTTCCGCAAGGACAAGAAACAGAATTTCACTGACGCGGCACAATCCGCCATCCGATCCTTCGCGAAAGTCAGTCAATTGGCTGGAAAGAGCCCTGCGCAAAAGAGCACCTCGCCTGAGGAAGCGCATCAAAAAAAGAAAGTCAAAGTGCACCAGTTCCGCGGCAAAAAGACGCCGGACAACCGGCCACATGTCATCGAATTGGAGATGCCGGTCAAGGACGTGCTTGCGCTGGCCCGGGAACAACAGACGTCTTTGACCTTGTATCTGACCGCCGTGTACATGCTGGCCGTGCGCAGAGCCAGTCCCGATTTTAAACCCGGGTCAGCTATGGCCGTTTCCGTGCCGGTCAACTTACGGCAGTTCTTTCCGTCCAATTCTGCCAGGAATTTTTTCAGTACGACCCGCCTGATCTACACCACAAATGAAAATGAAGAAACGGATGACATTGCTGCAATCGGTCGCACGCTGAAAACACAGTTCCAGCAACAGATTACGCCGGAAAGTCTGGAGGAAAAGCTGCGGACGTTGATTGCCTTCGAGTACAGCCCCTTCACGCGGATGGTCTTCCGACCGATCAAAGACCTTGTTCTGAAGCTGGTCAATTACGTCAGCAACCGGAATTTGACGATCGCGATCTCTAATCTGGGCAAGGTTACCTTTCCTGATCCTATCGACGGCTACATCGAGAAAATGTATTTCCATACTTCGGCGGTCCGCCCGCAATTTTGCGCCATCAGTCACGGGGACCAGCTGACTGTCAGTTTCACTTCGCCCTTTGTCGAATCCACGATCGAGGAGCAGTTTGTCCGGCTTCTGACCGATGCCGGAGTAGCCGTCACCGTCGCGGCGAACAAGGTCACCAGTGAAGATTTGGAGGTGGAAGGTTGATGAGACACTGTCCGCACTGCAACGCAACCATCAAGGGAGAATGGGAACAATGTCCCTTGTGCCAAAAAACATTGGATGAAGCCACCGATCCGCTGCTGCCGGATCCCTATCCGAAGATTCCGCTGCGCTTCAACAAGGAGGTTGTCTGGAAATATTTGACATTGATTTCCTTTGTGCTGATCATCGCTTTTCTGCTGATCGAACTGATTTGGATCGGAAGGATGGAGAATCTGCAGCTCGCCTTGTTCGGGATCTTGAGCATGTGGCTTTCCGTTTTGATCCTGATCCGGAAACGCCGGAACATCGCAAAGGGCATCGTTTATCTGATCGTCTCCCTGTCGCTCCTGTGCATTTATTTGGATTACCTGTCAGGATGGAGCGGTTGGTCGACCACCTATGCGGTGCCGATCATCTGCAGTTTTGCGATCGTGTCCTTATACATCGCAGTGCGCCTCGTCAACTTGGGTGTCAAGGACTATGTGCTGTATCTGTTGACAGCCGCCTTGCTGGGGCTTCTGCCGGCGCTGTTCCTGACCTTGGACTGGGTCACGACGTCATTGCCCTCAAGCCTGTCGGTCATGATGAGCGCAGTCACCTTGATCATCATCCTGCTCTATCACGGCGGAGAAATATGGCGCGAGTTGGAGAAACGGATGCATGTTTGAAGCGTGAGGCTGCTGAAATTTCCGAGATAGGGCTGTATCTAGCTAAACAAAAAAGCTTTGAGAAATTGAATTCTCAAAGCTTTTTATTTATTTTCATATTCGGAAACGCAAGAAGCAAAGCCCTAAGCTGTTTTTTTCTTGAAGACAAAGAGAAGGAGTAGGCTTCCTGTAACCAGCATGGAAACAAGAAGAAGGGTATTCCCCTCTATACCAGTCTGAGCCACTTGGTCTGCCTCTAAATCAGTTTCTTGCAACTCGAAGTTGGCAGGAACCAAAATAGTGTCGATGACATGGATAACACCATTGGTTGCCTCAATATCCGTAGTTGTGATGTTTGATTTATTGACCATAGGTGCGTCTGAGAGATCAAAAGTAAGCTCTTCACCGTTTAAGGTTTCAGCTTTCATTCCATCTGTTAAATCAGCTGCCATGACTTTTCCGGAAACGACATGATAAGTAAGAACTTTTCCCAAGTCCGGCTGTGCAAGGAGCTCTTCGGCAGTAACTCCCAATTCACCAAGCAACTTCTCGAATGCGGCGTTAGTAGGCGCGAACACTGTAAATGGGCCGTCCCCTTGGAGATCATCGACAAGTTCTGCCTTTTGGAGTGCCGAAACAAGGATACTGAAATCTTCATTCCCGAGTGCAATACCTACAATGTCGTCGGTAGGTTCAGCGGTAGCAGCAGAAGCCATAGGAGCGATACTGAACGAGAGAAACAGCAATGTAGCAAGTGAAAGTAAGCGGCTGATAATTTTTTTCATTTTACCCTACTCCTTTCAATAGTTGCAAATATTTTGTAATCTCTATTACATGGCTTATAATAGCACTGTGATGTAAGCGTTGTCAATTTTGCGGATTTGTATAAAAAAAGAGGGGAGGAAGAAATCGTGCGAAAAAATATATGGGTGCTGCTCCTCTCCAGGTTACTCTTTTTGCAGATTATCCACTATGGGGTTCAAGAAATAGAACTAAGAAAGGACGTGACGGTGCCCGAAAAGAGTGATAAGTTTGCCTTTCCTCTCCCAAAGGCTTCTTCCACGGACTTCCGTTCGGCAACGACATCTTCAGAGGAGGCAGCTGTTCCTTTGGAAGAACTGACTTTTACGATTAATCCATCAGCGGAATATTATCAAATTAATCCGGATTATGTGGGCTGGCTTTCTGTGAATGGAACCGTTATTGATTACCCGGTCGTCCGGGGACAGGATAATGAAACGTATCTTTCTCAGAATTTTTATCGGGAACCGGATATTTTCGGAGCCATCTTCATGGATTATCGGAATATCGGAATGGGAATAGACAGACATACTATCATTTATGGACACTATACACAGTATGGCCAAATGTTCGGTGAATTGGATAAATTCCTGAACGAAGATTTTTTGAAGGGAAATTTGGATTTTACATTCAGCGATGCCTATGGGGAAAAACGCTACAGGATTTTTTCCGTCCATGTGGCGCCAGCTGATACAAGTTTTTTGGATATTGATTTTGAGGGAAACGAGTACACTGATTTTCTGTCCATGCTCAAGGACCTTTCCGTTTTTCCGTCAGAAATAGTGGTGACAGAGGCTGATCACATTCTCACGCTGATGACATGCAACGATTCCGCAGAAAACGGCAGGCTCTTTATTCATGCTGTGGAATTAACAGAAGAGCAATAGCTGAGGTTCGGTGTATTGTGAAAATCAGCAAAAGCTCAAACATCCGGCAACAGATTGCCGAGGTATTTGAGTTTTTTTTTTGACCAGATTTTTCATTCGATCGCGTGGTATTCGTCCCAATAGCCGTACACATAAGTATTTTTGATGCGCCAATGCTGGAAGCGAATGAGTATTACAAAACTATACGCAAGTCCGCCTAAGGATTGCCCTTGACGCGCAAATGCGATACGCTAAAGGCATCAATCATTTTGACGAAACGCGAGGGACAAATAATGACAAACAAAATAGCGCTCATCACAGGTGCCAGTGCGGGCATCGGAAAAGAGTTCGCCAAAAAGTTGAGCCAGCAAGGGTACGAACTGATCCTGGTTGCGAGGCGGGAGGGTCGGCTTGTGGAGATCAGCAAACAGTTGCCGACCAAATGCGAGATCATCACAGCGGACTTGGCGAAGGTGGAGGAATGCTACCATCTGTACGAAAAGACGAAGGATAAAAACATTTCCATGCTGATCAACTGTGCCGGTTTCGGCGATTTCGGCGCTTTCACGACGACCAGTCTGGATAAGGAGCTGGAGATGATCGACGTCAACATCAAGGCGGTCCATATCCTGACCAAGAAATTTCTGCCGGATATGATCGCAAGGAACGAAGGCTACATCCTGAATGTGGCTTCGGTTGCCGGCCTGATGCCGGCGGGGCCTTACATGGCGACTTATTATGCGACAAAGGCCTACGTCACGAGCTTCACTTCCGCGATAGCCGAGGAGCTGGAAGAGAAGAAGAGCAATGTTTATGTCGGTTCGCTTTGCCCGGGACCGGTCGATACGGAGTTCAACCAAGTGGCGGATGTGAAATTCAATCTGAAGGGCATCACTTCTGAATATTGCGTCAACTACGCCTTGGATAAAATGTACAAACGCAAAAAAATCATTGTTCCGACGATGTTGCTGAAGGGCGCGCTCTTCTCGTCCAAGCTGGCTCCGCGCAATTTGGTCGTGCGCCTGACCAGCAGGCAGCAAAAGAAAAAGCAAGGCTAATGAATGCGGGGGAAGCTTCGCTTGCGAAAGCTGGTGAGAGGAACTGATCCGCATCCGTTGCTCTTCTCCGGTGAGGATAGATGCGGCCGGAGGAGACGCTTAAATAAAAGTTGAACTCCGGTGAAGCGATTTTCACCGGAGGAGGCAACCTGAAACCAAGTTCTCCTCCGGCGAAGCTTCTCTTGGCCGGAGAACGCGAGCGAAAAGGGGAAGCCGAATTTCCGCCACACCCCTGTAAGCAGAAAAAACGCACGAGCTGTCATCCTAGTGACGACAGCTCGTTGCGTTTTTTATCGTGCTCCATCCGGAAGCTGACAGGCTACACTCTCCCGTTTGGTGCAAACTCATTTTCTTGGTAAAATAGATACAAACGGGTGGTGGAACCAAAACAGCATAAAAAGTCGCTGCCTTAGCCCGGATGGAAAGCGTACCGGTGAAGAGAGGGGTTTTGATGATGAAAATCGACAGAATAGAAATTGGGGAAGTGGCCATTCCACTGCGGATGCCATTCAAGACAGCATCACGCACGATTGATGCCGTGCATAACATCCTGATCCGCATCGTGACCGATAGCGGGACCACAGGCTATGGGGAGGCACCACCGACAGCCTTGATCACCGGCGAAACAAAGGCTTCCATCCGTGAGGCCGTCATGCAATACATCGCTCCGAGCATCATCGGAATGGAAATTTTCGACCTGGATACCATCACGGAAAGGCTGCATGCCAGCATCGTCAACAACACATCAGCAAAAGCTGCCGTTGATATGGCTGTCTACGATCTGTACGCCAAAATATTAGGCCAGCCTCTGTATAAAGTATTGGGCGGTGCGAAACGGGAAATCGAGACTGCCCACACCATCAGCGCCAATCCGACAGACGAGATGGTCAGTGACAGTCTGCAGGCCGTCCAGGACGGCTTCAGCATTCTGAATGTGAATGCCGGGAAGCACGGGCTCAAGGATGTGGAGAGCTTGCTGGCCATCCGTAAGGCAGTCGGGCCGGGCATCCGCATCCGGATCGAGGCCAATCAAGGCTGGAACCCCCAAGAGGCGGTCCGCATCATCAGCATGCTCGAGGATAAGGATATGCAGGCCGAGCTGGTGGAACAGCCAGTGGAGGCACACAATCTGACAGGCCTGAAATTTGTTGCGCAACACGTCCAAACGCCGATAGCGGCCGACGAGAGCGTCTTCTCCGTAAAGGATGCCCTCCAGATCATCCAGACACAATCAGCCGACCTCATCAACATCAAACTGATGAAGACGGGGGGCATTCATGAGGCACTCAAAATCTGCACCATGGCGGAAACCTACGGAGTGGACTGTATGATCGGCTGCATGCTGGAAAGCAAGATTTCCGTCAGCGCCGCGGCCCATCTGGCAGCCGCCAAAAACTGCATCACGATGGTCGACCTCATCGGGCCGTCGTTCTACAAAATCGAAGCCTATGAGGGCGGTCCGATGTTCATCGGAGGCACAATCAAACTGGGCGATGCGAACGGCATCGGCATCAACGCTTTTCCGAAGGCCCATTTCAAGAAACTCGGAGTCGTGAAATAAATAAATGTCCCACTTAAGAAGTCAAGGAAGGGGAGAGCCATGAAGTTGAGGGAGTTCTATGTGAAACGAGCCATCGGTTTTGTCATCGTTATGCTTCTTGTATTGATTTTTTTATTAGTAAATAAATATCTGCTGCATCTTTTCTGATGCAGCCTTTTCTATCAAGGAAATGAATTTATGCTCAAAAAATAACCCGTCAAATCCTTTTTGGCGGGGGAAATCAGATCAAATCAAAGCAAGAAAACCCGCCATAACCACTTTGGCGGGGAAAAACGTACGCGGACAACGCAATATTCCCCTTCAAACACATTTTGGCGGGGAAGTCCGAAGCTAACCCGATCCCCAGACAATATTACGATGACATCACAAAAAAACATGAGGCTCCCTCCTTCGGGATAGCCTCATGTTTCGGGTTTATTCTAGATCAAGCCGACTTTTTTCATGGCAGCTGCCAAACGGTCAATGACCGCTTGATCGGCATCGGTCAACGGCAGACGCATCGGTCCGACATTGAAGCCCAATAATTGCATGCCTGCTTTGACTGGGATCGGATTCGGCTCCACAAACAGGCAGTCGATCAATTCTTTGTACTCGGCTTGCATCGCGGCAGCTTTTTTGATATCACCATCCAGGAAGGCATGCGTCATTTCCGATGTAGCTTTCGGTGCGATATTGGCAAGGACGGAGATGACGCCTTTTGCGCCCAAGCTCATCAGCGGGATGATCGTGTCATCGTTACCTGAGTAGATGTCCAAGCGATCACCCAAAAGACTCAGGTTGTCCACGGCTTGGCTGAAGTTTCCGGTAGCGTCCTTAAGCGAAACGATGTTATCGATTTTCGCCAGTTCCACAAGTGCTTCAGGGGTAATGTTCTGACCGGTGCGGCCGGGCACATTGTAAAGGACGATCGGCACTTTTACGCTGTTGGCGATGGCTGTGTAATGTGCAATCAATCCTTTTTGGGATGTTTTGTTGTAATAAGGGGTGACGCTGAGGATCGCATCCACACCTGTCGCTTCGACAGCGCGCGTCAATCCGACCCCGTGGCGCGTGTCATTGCTTCCTGCGCCGCCGATGACCGGGATGCGACCGTTGACTTTTTCGACAGTGAAACGGATCAGCTCCAACTGTTCCTCATCCGTCAGCGTCGAAGCTTCCCCGGTTGTTCCTGCGATGATGATCGAATCGGTGCCGTTCGCGATATGGAACTCGATCAGTTCTTCCAATACCTCGTAGTTGATTTCTTGGTTCTCCGTGTCTTTAAACGGCGTGACGATTGCGACGCCTGATCCTTCAAAAATAGCCATGCTTATCTTCCTCCTGAATTCTGTTTTTTATTTGTGAATAGACAAAAAACGACTATGAGCAAATGGTCTCATAGTCGTTCAAAACAGGCTGCTTAAGCTGAAGCGTTGCATCCATATAGTGAATTCCACCAATTTGCCCCAATGTGAGAAGCTCACCGAACAAAGCTGGGCGGCTTTGTCCGACAGTGCCAGATTTGTTCAATCTTGGCCCCAATACAGAGTATTTCGGCAGCAACACCTTTCAGGGAATCCCTTACTGATTGTTAACCGCGACCTCTTCATCACATCGAATCGTATTTTGTTACTTCCACACTATCAAATACAAATCAGTCTGTCAATCATATTCTGAGTGGATGCTGAGAAAATGCTTTGAAAAAAATGGCAAAAAAGACACATTAGTTGACGGTGAGTGCGGATGCTTCCAGGAGCGCATATGCGGCTGCGATATGATAAAATCAAATTGAGGAAACGCTTTTACTGCAAGTCGAAAAAGGGGTTCCGGGATGTTTTTTTGCAGGCCATCCGCGCAGAGTTTGTTTCCAGCGCACCGGCAAGGATGATTGAGAGGACGTGAATAACGATGAAGATTGAACATGTTGCATTGTGGGTGGAAGATTTGGAGCTGATGCGCGATTTTTATGTTCGTTTTTTTGACGGCAAGGCCAACAAATTATACCGTAATCCTGAAAAAGATTTCCAATCTTACTTTATTACTTTCCGTGAAGGAGGGGCCCGTTTGGAGCTTATGAAAAGGATAAATGTCAATGAACGCTATCCCCTTGATATGCTGGGCTGGGCGCATCTGGCCGTCTCCGTCGGCAGCAAACAGAACGTCGATTATTTCACGGACAGGCTCATCAAAGCAGGGTACACGTGCAAAAGCCAACCGCGCGTGACGGGTGACGGCTATTATGAAAGCATGTTCCTCGACCCGGAAAAAAATATCATCGAAATCACAATCTGAATAAACTGCGGGACCGAGAAAGCAAGGGGCGGGCAGCCATGAGGAAAAGAAACCATCTATTTGCCGATCAAACGAAAGCCGGAAGGGATATGCGGAAGAAGAGCACGCGCTTTCTGATCGCCGGAGCGATCGGTACGGGTATCGGGCTGGCCGGCGGATTCTTCTTGCGTTGGGAATTGGCCCCGCTGATCGGTTGGGACAGTGCAGCTATCATTTTACTTTATTTATTATGGAAGGATTTTCATCCGCATGATGGGGCGGAAACGGAACGGATTGCGCAAGAAGAAGACATCCAATATTCGACGATCGATTTTTTTGTCCTGATAGCCTGTCTGATCAGCATCGGGGCCGTCGCATTGATGTTGACCACCCAAGAACGCAGTTTCGGGACGATCGGGTTTGGCCTGTTCAGCATCGTACTTTCCTGGACGACGGTGCATGGCCTTTATACGTTGCGGTATGCTGAACTCTATTACCGCGATGTCAATGACGGTGTCATCTTTGTAGGTACCGAAAAGCCCAATTTTTGGGATTTCGCTTATCTGGCGTTCACGATCGGAATGACTTATCAGGTCTCCGACATGACCTTCACGACCCCGGAATTCCGGAAGGCCGCGCTTGGCCACGCGCTGTTGTCCTTCGTTTTCGGGACAGCCATCATCGCCACGACCATCAATTTTGTCGCAAGCCTGAGCAGATAAAGGAGGAATTTATGCATGTTTTTTAAATCATTTTTCGATCCGCAAATAGCGCAATTTTCCTATTTGGTGGGTTGTCAAAAAACAGGGAAAGCCATCATTATCGATCCCCTGCGCGCATTGGATGATTACATCAAGGCAGCCGAAGACGAAAGCCTGGTCATCACTGCGGCCACGGAAACGCATATCCATGCCGATTATGCATCCGGCCTGCGGGAAACCGGGAGGCGTTTAGGAGCCAAACTGTATGTTTCTGATATGGGCGGGGATGACTGGCGCTACCAGGATTTGCCTCAAGGAAGTGTGCTGCTGCAGGATGGGGACATCATCTCCGTAGGGAAGGTCAAACTGGAAGTGCTGCACACCCCTGGGCATACGCCCGAGAGTGTGTCATTCCTGTTGACGGACATCGGCGGCGGTTCGGACATTCCGATGGGACTGTTCACCGGCGATTTCATCTTTGTGGGTGATGTCGGCCGGCCGGACTTGCTGGAAGAGGCTGCGCATATGCAAGGGACCACCGAAATTGGAGCCAAAGCGATGTTCCGGTCCCTGCAGATAATGGCTGACTATGCTGACCATCTGCAGATCTGGCCAGGTCACGGTGCCGGCAGTGCCTGCGGGAAGTCGCTGGGAGCCGTTCCGATGACCACTTTGGGCTACGAAAAATACAACAACTGGGCTTTTCAGTATGACGAGGAAACGAGCTTCATCGAGGCATTGACGCAGGATCAGCCGGAGCCGCCTACCTACTTTGCCCAGATGAAGAAGATCAACAAATTGGACAGTGGCGCCTATGTGCCTTATCCGGTCTTCCCGCTTCAGCAGGCCGGCCCGAATGACAGAGTGATCGATCTGCGCGTGAAAGAAATGTATCAAGCCGGACACATCGAAAGAACGCTGAATATTCCGCTGAACAAAAAGTTTTTGGGTTACGCCGGCTGGTTTTTGGATTACGAAGGGCAAGTGACCCTCATCGGAACCAAAGAAGATGCTGAATCCGCAGCCCGCCAGCTTCAGCTGATCGGGTTCGACCAAGTCAGAGGCTATCTGGATGCCGGCCAAATCAAGGATGAAAAGATGACCGAAACGATCACCGCAGCCGCCTTCATCGCCTTGCGCCAAGCAAAGGATCTGCAGATATTGGACGTGCGTTCGAAGAGCGAATGGGATAAAGGGCATCTGTCCGATGCCAAACGCGTACTCCTCGGCAAACTTTTGGAGGACCCGTTGCCGTTCAAGAGGGATGAACCTTTGTACGTCCATTGCCAGTCCGGAGTCCGTTCCGCCGTCGCCATCGGTGCACTGGAGGAGAGGGGATTCAAAAAGATCGTCAATATCCTGGGAGGATATACCGCGATCGAAAAGAGCCTCAACGAACCGACATAAATGCGTCAGAACCTGCAAGATGCGATCCGAACAATAAAATGAGCCGGATGGAAGAGCCGAAAATGCCCTTCCATCCGGCTGTTTTTGATTTGGATCGTTTCTACCAAGGCGCGGGGAATGAATAGCCAGAATCCCTGTGCGATGGTATACTACTAATTGTCGCATTTAGTGCAGGAGACCGAATAGTCCATGAGTTTTGTTAAGAAAGGGGTGTCGTTTGATTGCATAAAGATCTAACGAAAGAACAAGAACGCGTCCATCGCGTCATTGAAGTCATCAATAAGGAAAGAACGCGATTGGCCGAGCAAGTAGAAGAAAAAAGCGAAAAGCAAAGACAGCAATTAAAGGAATCCAAAGAGATCAAAATCAGCCAAGGGTCCTCAGAAAGCGTCTGGGAATCATCGGTGGAACTGAGGGCTTTCGAGCAGGAGTTGATGATCCGCAATAATGAATTGCAGAACAGCAATGAGCGCGTCGCTGTATTGGAAAAGATGCAGGATGAACCTTACTTCGGCCGTATCGATTATCACGATGAGTACGGCAATGAAACGATCTATATCGGAATCGGATCCTTGTTCGAGAAAGATGAGAATCTGATCGTTGACTGGCGTTCACCGATCGCATCCCTTTATTATGAGGGAAGCAAAGGTGAAAAAGTGAAGCTGATGATAGCCAATCAACCGATGACGTACGGCGTTGACCTGAAACGGCAATTCCTGATCAGGCAGGCGGAAATCATCCGCATGATGGATACGGACAATGTCATGGGCGATCCGTATTTGCTGGAAGTGTTGGAGGGACCTTCCTCCTATCAGATGGGTACGGTCGTATCCACTTTGCAGAAAGAGCAGAACCAGATCGTCAGGGAAACCAAAGCGGCCGTCACGATGATAGAAGGGGTTGCCGGATCAGGAAAAACAGTTGTCCTGATGCAGAAAATCGCCTATCTGCTGTATGCTTTCCGGGACCAATTGAAGTCGGAAGAGGTCGTCCTGTTTTCCCCGAACAAAATATTCCAGGAATATGTTTCCCAAGTACTGCCTGCATTGGGTGAACTGAATGTCGGAAATACAACCTTCAGCGAGTTCATGGAGCGGAAAGTGACCGGATTTTCTTTGCGCGCCGATCAAGAAGATGGTTTGGCGAAGGTTACGGTACTGAAAGGCAGTCTGGCCTTTTATGAAGCGTTGCAGAAATACGGAACCCTCCTGAAGAAACGTTACCTGAAATTCTCGGATATCCGTTTCCGCGATGACATCATCCTTTCGCAAAAGGAGATCGAGTCAGCCTTCTACAGCATCGATAGCCAAGGTTCGTTGGCAAGCAAGTTGGATATCCTCAAAAGGCACTTGCTGCAGCGCGTGGAACGTATCCAACAGTCACAGAAAGGCAAGCCTTGGGTGGAAAAAGAGATGATTGCCATGTCGGATCTGGATCTGTACCGTTACGAAAAAGAGACCCACAATCAAAAAGCGATGGAAGAGGCCATGACGGCGGATATCCTGGAGGACGCTTTCGAACCGATCGTTGCGAGGATCGAAGCGTTGGCCTTCATCCGCTATAAGAATCAATACATCCATTTCCTGCGGGCTGTCCCTAAATTGCTTTCATTGGAGGCTTTCGGCCTGGATGAAGACGAATGGCGCGCCCATATCGCAATGGTTGCGGAACATCTGGCCGAGAAGAGCGTGCTGTTGGAAGATCTGGATGCCTATTACAGCCTGCGTTTGTTGCTGAAGGGACCCTCCAGCGATATGAAGTACCAATACATCTGTCTGGATGAGGTGCAGGATTTTTCACCTTTCCAACTGCAGATGCTGCAGCATGCCTACCCGAGCGCACGCTTCATCCTGAGCGGCGACTTGAACCAGAATATCCTGAACAGACGCCTTTCCTTTGATGATCTTCGGACCATCTTTTCTGAAAGCACGTTCCGTTCCTACCGTCTGTTGACCAGTTACCGTTCGACGAACGAAATCGTCCGTTTCTCGGAAAGCTTCATCGAAGGGGAGAAACCGGAAGGGACCTACATCCGTTCCGGCAAGAAACCGGAAGTGCTGCTGACTGAGGATGACAGGCTCGATATGGGTTACATCAGGCAGAAGGTGGAGGCGAGTGTCGCGGCCGGCATGCGCGTGGCTTTCATCAGCCGCAATGCGGAAGACGCGGAACGCATCAGCCAAGACCTGACTTTGGTCGGCATTGACTACAAACTGGTGCAGCAGGATACCGACAACAGCCATCATCCGGTATTGATCATGCCGGCCCGTTTGGCAAAAGGTCTGGAATTCGATGTCGTTTTTGCGATTTGCCATTATCCGGCAAAAGCTGCCAAGAACGAACTGCAGATCCTCTACACAATCTGCACCCGGGCGATGCACGAGCTCTATCTGACCGTTTCCGAGCAGGAAGCCGGCCTGTTGGAACGCGTCGATCCGGATTATTATGACGTAAGAAAAATGTAAAACCTGAATGTGAACAGCCCCGGCGGAATCTGCAGTCCATAAGCAGAATCCACCGGGGCTGTTTTTTTGTCGTTGAGACCGCGGAATGTCAACGTTTCTGCGGCAACACATGCACACAAAAATACCCCCAGGAGCATATTTGGTGCTTGAAAAATCGATCCATGCTATGCTTGAACTACTCTTCGGGCAGGATGATTTCTGCTCAAAACATACACAGGAATGGGGTCATCCTATTTTAAAAATCTTATCAAATCCGGTGGTCATCCCCATCCTGCTGCTCTTGGCCGGATCGGGAATCTGGTGGTTACTGACCAACCTAGAAAAAACACGAAAAGCAAAGCTGCTTTCCAAGCTGAGCGACGAGCTGTTCCGACTGTTGGCTCTTGCGTTCGGCAGCAATGCCTTGCTTCACTTTTCCGAAGTGCTTCGTGCGCCCTACCAGGCTTTGCTTTTGACGAAAGAGGCCGTCTTTGTGGCTGTGATCATCACCGGAACGTACAATCTTTGGAAACAGTTGCCGAAATTGTTGGCGGACCGCGCGCTACTTGTCGCACTTCTGCAGTTGCTGCTGTTGCTTTTATCGATCAACCATTTGTTCTACTACAGCCTTTATGAGAATCCGACCTCGATCGGGCTGGCCGGATTGGGCCTGCTGCTGTTGCTTGCGGTTACTTTCATCCCCATGCGCCACAGCCGGCTGGCGGGTATGCTCGTGAGCGGTGCGATTGCTCATTTTGCGCTGATGAACGGAAAAAGTATCCTTTATTTTGGTTTGGTTGTGATGCCGGAGCTCATCCTTGCGTCTGTGTTTGCTTTTATTCTCGTTTTCTTGGTTAGGGGGAAAGTATCATCGAAACAGATTTGACCACATGGGTAGCCTTTGCGGCGGGCGCTTTGTCCTTTCTATCGCCGTGTACGCTGCCGCTGTTGCCCTTGTACATTTCCTATATCACCGGACTGAATGTGCAACAGATAAAAGAGGACAGCTCACTTTCCGTCAAGCGCAATATTATGCTGCACTCAATCGTCTTTCTGTGGGGGGTATCGGCTGTATACTTCACTTTGGGTCTTGGCGTGAGCTATCTCGGGAATCTTTTCAGTACCGTACTGACCGGTCCGGTGAGTGTCTTGCTGCAGCGGCTGGCGGGGCTGCTCATCATCCTGATGGGCTTGACGACAGTCGGCTATCTGAAGATTCCGCTTCTGCTGGGGGATCGCCGGAAACTGAAGACAACGAAAGGCGTCAGCTTCCTTTCGACATTTTTGATCGGGCTGGGCTTCGCAGCCGGCTGGACGCCTTGTATCGGCCCGATTTTTTCATCGATCCTGCTGCTGGGGAATGCGATGGGGTCGCCACCGGTGCTGTATCTGCTGATGTACGTGCTGGGTTTTTCGGTGCCATTCCTGTTGGTAACTTTTTTCATCGGAAGGCTCAAATCCATTTTGAAGTACAGCGAAACGTTCATGAAAATCGGCGGGTGGCTGATGATCCTGTTCGGCTTGTTGTTGCTTACTGGAAGGCTTGAAGCTTTGTCGATCGCTATCCTGAATTTATTGGAAGGGACGCCGTTTGAGCGTCTCGGTTAGGGGGATTTGTTTGTGCAGAAGAAAACAATCTGGTTTTTGTTGGGGGCCGCTTTTTTGTGGGTCCTGTTCGATTTCGGGAAAAGCTACTTTGCGGGCACTGAAACGAGCGGAACGGGGGCGGTTTCCCAGGGAGCGGAAGCATCCGAAGCGGTGGAAGCCCAAACAGGCATCAATATCGGACAGCTTGCGTATGATTTTGAATTGCAGGATATGGATGGCAATGCGGTGAAGCTTTCCGATTACAGAGGAAAAAAGGTCTTCTTGAATTTCTGGGCCAGCTGGTGTCCGCCTTGCAAGGCGGAGATGCCGCATCTGCAGGCATTTTCGGAGGAACAGGAAGATACGGTGGTGCTCGGCGTGAACGTCACGAATTCGGAAAGCCATCCCGACAATGCGGCCGTATTCTTGGAGGAAAATGCGATCAGCTTCCTGAATCTTTACGGCACGGAGGAAGTGTTCAATCAGTACCAAGTCCAGTCGCTGCCTACTTCTTATCTGATCGGGTCGGACGGCAAAATCTACGAGCGCATCATCGGGGCCGTCACAAAGGATATCCTCGAAGCTAAATTTTCGATGATCAAATAGAATGCATGCAAAAAAAGTGGTCCAACCTCGCCTTATGCGGGCTAAGCCACTTTTTTTGCATAAATAAGTCAGACAATCTGATAGGTTCCGCGCAAGTCTTTTTCATAAGGACCCATTTCGGCCAAGTAATCCATCATCGCTTCGACTGCATGCTTTTCCAGATTCTTGTGGTCTTTTCCGAATTTTTTCGGCACGCCCTGGTTGGTCACATAGCTGACCGTGTATTCTTTATCCGGAATGGCTTCTTCGCCGCCGATAAAGAGTTTTTGGACACGCGTTCCTTTCGGGTTTTCCAGTTTGATGTAGGCATGCAAACCTATCGCCCGCTTCAGGTAGCCGCCCATCTGATCGAAGGGATCGGCTGCATAGGTGTTCTCCATGTTTTCCTCCAGCATAGCCAGCAGTTCGGATCCGGTCAGGATAGCGGTGGAAATCGGCGGGTCCATCGGGATGATCTGGTACAACTCCCTCAACGTCACCGGGCCCTTCAGGATCGGCACCCCATAACGCCAGCCATTGGAGAAGGCTAAATCCGTTTTCGTGTGGTAAAGCATGGCATCCAAAAGGAAATTATCCATCGTCGTTTCGACGCTCCAGCCGCGGTGCAGCACTTTTTTGGTTTCGCCGACTTTCAGTTCCAATTTTTCGCGGTAAGGGGAGAGGGCAGCCTCGACCAATGTTTTCATCTCAGCATCTTCCGGGATATCCTGCGTCACCGGAATCAGTTGATGTTCGATTGTTTGGATCGCGCCGTCCTCAAGAGTCAGTTCGAGTGCGCCAAGGAAAGAGCCGTGCGAGCCGGATTGGATGACTGCCGTTTCGCCGACCTGGACGATGTGTTCCTGACGGTTGTGGGTGTGGCCGCTCAGACAGATCGCCACGCCTTCGACTTCGCTCATCAATTTCAGGTCCTGCGGGAAACCGAGGTGGGACAGGACGATGATCAGGTCAACTGCTTTTTCCTTCAGTTCCGCCACATAGCCGGGCAGCTCCTCGCGCCCCAAAGTGAAGGAAAGTCCTTCGCTGAAATGGGGCGGCATCGTTTTGTCGATGATGTTGCAGGCGATGCCGATCACACCGATCGAAAGTTCGCCTACGGGCAGTATTTTGTAAGGATCGAACGCCAACTTGCCGCTTTCCTTTTCATAGGCATTGATTGCGAGAATCGGGTAATCCAATTGCTTTCCGATTTGTTTCAGATTGGCCGGACCAAAACCGGTGTCCCAGTGAAACGTCATGGCATCGAAACCGACTTCGTTCAGGATCGGCAGCATGTGCCAGCCTTTCGTTGCGATTGCTTCGTAGGTGCCGTGGATCGTGTCACCGTTATCGAAAACGAGTGTCGGGTTCTTGCTGCGGAAATCTTTGATCAGGCTTTGGATGCGGGCATAGCCGCCAGCTTTGCGGAAAGCCAAAGTTTCCTTTTCATAGAACAGTTCGTTGTGCAGCTCCAAATAGCTGTGGGTGTCGTTGATCTGAAGGATCGTCAATTTTTCCTGCATAGTGATCCACCTTTCTGAATAAAATGTGACAGTAGGATTTGTTGCATTGTTGCTTCCATTCTAGCATTCTGTCCGCCAAATCTGGACCGATATGCTCAGCTTGCGTAACTGTAATGGCTATCCAAAATCAGAAAACTGAACTGAAAGCTATAGGAACGGGCCGGAACTGTGTTAGAATTTGGATATATGAAATGGATGGGACAAGGGAGGCGTTCGGGTTTTGGATGTTGGGGTTGTATTTGGTAGGATGATCATGCTGGTCTTGATCATGTTTGTGGGCTATCTCGCGACGGTCATGAAGGTTTTCGACAAGCACGCGAACGCCAATTTTGCGGCATTGATCACCTATGTCACGGTGCCGGCGCTCGTCATCGCTTCCGTTGAGGGCGCAGGGGAGGTAGGCACGAAATCGGACACGCTCTTTGTCCTGTTGACCGCGACATTGATGTATCTTTTCACGGTCGGTTTGGCGAAGTTCAGTCCCAAACTGTTCCGCGCTGATGATAAAACGGAAGGGATCATCGAGTTTCTGACCATCTTCACGAACAACGGATTCATGGGACTGCCGGTCGTACAGGCCATTTTCGGCACCGGCGCGCTTTTTTATGCCTCACTGTATGGCATCCCGAACAACCTGTTGATCTACTCATTGGGCGTCTTTCTGATTGCTAAAGGCTCGAAAAAATCGCGGGCGAGCTGGAAAGCGATCTTGCTGAATCCCGGCAACCTCGCTTCGCTGTTCGCGGTTTTCGTTTTCCTGTTCGACATCAAGTTGCCGGCATTGGTGATGGACACAGCCACCAGCATCGGGAACATCACTTCCCCGTTGGCGATGATCATCATCGGCGCATCATTGGCCGACATCGACATCCTCGGCGCCTTCAAGGAATGGAAAATCTATCTGTTTGCGTTCTACCGCATGATCGTGATTCCGCTTTTCCTTTGGTGGGCTACGAAGGGCATCCTGACGAATCCGACCATGCTGGGTATCCTCGTCATCATTGCCGCCATGCCGGGCCCGGCGATGGCTGTGGCGCTGTCGATGCAGTACGGAGGCAACACGGCCTTCGCAACGCGTTACGTTTTCATTTCGACGCTGCTTTCGGTGTTCACGATCCCGTTATTGGCCGCTCTGCTATTTTGAGCGGAGTATATGCTGAAAGAACGCCCACTCCGCACGGTTCGCGGAGTGGGCGTTCTTTTCGGATTTCGGTCTTCCGGATTCTTTCGGGAATCCGGCTTTAAATTGTCGAATGCTACTGAGCTATTCAACAATCTGACTTTCGCAAAGAGCGAAATTGTCGAATGGGTCGTAGCATCCGACAATTTGATCTCAACACGAGGCTAAATTATCGAATGCAGTCTGCATATTCGACAATTTGACACCAACCGAGCAACAAAAGCGCGCAAGCGATGAAATCCGATCTGGATTACATCGCTTGCGCGCACACTTGTTATTTCAATTTCTTCGTGATGTAAGGGTTCAACCAACGGTACAAGAGGGTGGACAAGAAAGCTCCCGCAAGACCCTGCGCGATGTTCAACGGGAACGAAGCAATCGCGGCTCCAAAGCTGAAAAGGATCGTGTCCCCGATGGCGTAACCGATCGCCATCCACACACCGGCGATTCCCGTTGCAAGCCACGGCTTTTTGTGGTCCATTTTCTGGAATAACCAACCGGCGAAGAATCCTTCCAAGCCTTTCACGACGAAAGTGATCGGCGCATAAAAAGCATAACCGGCGAACAGGTCGGCCAGCATGCTACCGAGTGCGCCGACGAAGAATCCCGCGCTGCCTCCGAAGGACAGACCCGCCAACAGGAGCACCATGTCTCCCAAGTTGACGTAGCCGTAAGGGATCGGGATGCGGAACAATAAGGTCATGACGACAGTAAGCGCAATAAATAAGGCCAAAACTACCAATCTGTAAGTACTGCTTTTTTCAGTTTTCATGCAACTCGCCTCCAAGCATTATTTTTAATTATAGCCCTTATGCAAAAGTTTGCACTCTTTTTCTCATCATTTTCACAATTAGTTTCAAAATGATGGAAAATTGAGAAAATCCAATGAAAAGATGATAGAATGGGGATAATTGAGTTTCAAAAGTAAAGGGGTGCAAGCTTTGAGTCAACCAAGAGTACTGATTATCCAAGATATTTCCGCCAGTTGCCGTATTTCCATGAACGTGGCGGTGCCTGTAGTGAGCTGCCTGGACAATTGGGTGAGCATCCTGCCGACAGCACTGTTGTCCACGCATACGGGTAAGGAATTCGAAGGTTATACCTTTTTGGATCTTACTGAGGAAATGGGAGGCATCCTGCAGCATTGGCAGTCATTGGGTATCAAATTCGACGGCATCCTGATCGGCTATCTGGGTTCGCGCCAGCAGATCGATATCGTTCGCGGAATCATCCAGACATTTGCGGCCGAGGATGCCCACATCGTTCTCGATCCAGCGATGGGCGACCAAGGCGTGCTCTATCCGGGTTTCACGCTGGAATATGTGGAGGAAATGGCGGCGCTCTGCAATGAAGCGACGGTGATCACGCCGAACGTGACGGAAGCCTGCTTTTTGACGAAACGCTCCATGTTGAAGAAACCCTATAAGGAAGCCGAGATCGCGGAATTGCTGGCTGATTTGCGGGTGCTGAATCCGCAGAGCATTGTGCTGACGGGGGTTGCCTTGGAAATGGAAACCATCGGGGCCGTCTGCGTCAGCCGCAGCGAACCTGAAGCCCATTATGCCTTTGCGAAACATTTTCCCGGGCATTATGACGGCGCTGGCGATCTGTTCACAAGCGTCATCGCGGGGTTGCTTTTCCAGGATCTGCCGCTGACCGTAGCCACCGAAACGGCCGTCCAATACAACAACAAGGTGATCGAGCGCACGCTGAAAAGCGGACGGGAGCTGCACTATGGCGTTCAATTCGAGACGGATCTGCCATATCTGATCGAACAGTTGCGCAAATACAAACCGGCAGAATGACTTATACGTTACGGAACAGACCTTGACCACTAAGAAAGAAGCGTGAGAAAATGAAGATAGAAACTGTAGCCATTGTAGGATTGGGTGCTCTGGGGATCCTCTACGGCCACCATTTCACGAAAGCCATCGGAAAGGATCGTGTGCGCATCGTCGTCAACAAAGAGCGGATGGCGCGCTATCAGGAACAAGGCATTTCCTTCAACGGAGAGCCATGCGATTTCCAATACGTCGACGAAACGGATGCCGGCCTGGCGCCGGCGGATCTGGTCATTTTGGCCGTAAAAGGAACCCAATTGGACGAAGCAATCGAAACCGCCCACAATCAGGTCGGTCCGGATACGACGATCATTTCGGTCCTGAACGGCATTTCCAGCGAAGAAGTCATCGGCGCGGCTTTCGGCGGTGAGAAGGTCGTCCACTGCGTAGCCCAAGGGATGGATGCGCTGCGCACCGGCAACGATGTGAAGTCTGTCCATATCGGCGAATTGCGGATCGGTATCGACGCTCCCGAAAAACAGATGCGTTTGGATGCGGTGGCAGCTTTCTTCGAAGAAACAGGCTTGCCGCACGTTGTTGAAGCGGATATCCTGCACCGCATGTGGGCGAAATTTATGCTGAATGTCGGCGTGAACCAAGTGCTGATGGTGAAGGAAGGCACATTCCGCGACATCCACAAAGAGGGACCAATCCGCGACCTGATGATCGCCGCCATGCGCGAAGTACTGCCGATCGCCCAGAAGGAAGGCGTCAACCTGACGGAAACCGATCTGGAGAACGATTTGATGATCATCGACGGACTGACACCGCTGGGGATGCCGTCGATGCGCCAGGACGGTTTGGCGAAACGGCCTTCGGAGGTCGAACTTTTTTCAGGCACCATACTGAAAAAAGCCAAAAAGTACGGACTTTCTGCGCCGACAAACCAATACCTTTACGACCAGGTCCAAGCCATCGAAGCAACTTACTGAGAGAACGGATTAACGGCCTTCGCGGGCGAAGGCATCAAGCCCTCGCTAGCGGGGGCTTTTGCATCGTTGCTGAAGGTTCATGCAGCGCCGGATAATTTTTGGCGAGCCCAACTCTGGCGGGGGCCCTCCTCGCCGGAACTGAGGCGAGCGCAAAAGCTCCACCTCCGACGAACTCTCGCTCGACGGAGGATAGCCTGCGATTTCGCGCCCAGCTCCGGCCAGCATTCGCTCACAGGAGCAGAGCAAATCACCGGAACCCCAACTCCGATGAGAAGGGCGCTCACCGGAGGAAAGCGTCAGCTCCGATGAGCCCACCGCTCATCGGAGGAAAACATGCACCGGGTAGCTCACCTCCGGGGAACGAGTGCTGGCCGGAGGTGCTAGAGCTGCGGGGGGCTGAACTCCGGCGAAGCCGCAGTGGTCGGAGGTGATGATCACTATGTATGCTTACCTCCGGCAGAAGGGCGCTCATCGGAGGACAGTCCGACGCTGGCAGCATTTTTTTGTTATAATGGAAGCATTCGTTCGACATTCGTCAAACACCACGAATAAAAGGAGCCACAACAATGACACAAGAACAACTGAAAAACCGCATGGACGTCCCTGAGGCATTGACTTGGGATGTGACCGCACTCTATAAAACAAGAGCAGACTTCGAGGCAGCTTTGACTGGTCTCAAGGCAGCGACTGCAACCTTCACAACGACGTACGAAGGCAAGCTCACGGACGCCAAGACAATCCTTGCCGCAATCAAGGAATACGAAAAGCTCATCGAAACCGCAACTTTGGTGGATCATTACGCGATGATGCCGGAAGCGACCGATCTGACCGATCCGGACAACGTCGAGCTGTCCCGCCAAACCGCGAACGCGATGGCGGACATCAGCGCCCAACTGACATTCTTTGAATCGGAACTGATCGGTTGCGACACCGCTATCCTCGACCAGGTCGTTTCGGAAGAAGCGCGTTTCGCTTCCTATATCCGCCACATCAAGAAAAACAAAAAAATCCAGTTGGCGCCTGAAGTCGAAAAAGCTTTGGCCCAGTTGGCCCCGACCTTGGATGCCCCGAGCGCAATCTATGAACAGGCTCGTCTTGGCGATATGGACTTCGGCACTTTCACGGTTGACGGGAAGGAATATCCACTGAGCTTCGTGCTCTATGAGGATTACTATATGTATCACGATGACACAAAGATCCGCCGGGCTGCTTTCGACAAGTTCTCGGCTGTCCTCAGCGATTATGAGAACGTGGTCGCAACGGCCTACTATACCCAGCTGCAGAAGGAAAAGACGCTGGCGACGATGCGCGGGTTCGATTCCGTGATCGACTACCTGCTCTACGGGCAGGAAGTGACGCGCGATCTGTATGACCGCCAAATCGACACGATCATGACCGACCTTGCGCCGGTCATGCAGAAATATATCACCCACCTGAAGGAAATCCGCGGACTGGACAAAATGACCTACGCCGACTTGAAGATCGCGCTGGATCCGGAGTATTCGCCGGAAGTATCGATCGAGGAGTCGCAGGCGATGGTGGAGGATGCCATAGCGGTATTGGGCCAGGACTATACCGACCGGATCATGCAGGCTTATCCGGAGCGTTGGATCGATTTCGCCCAGAACATCGGCAAATCGACCGGCGGATTCTGTACGAGCCCATACGGACCGCACCCTTACATCCTGATGTCATGGGCGAACCAACTTTCGGACGTCTATACGTTGATCCATGAATTGGGCCATGCCGGACAGATGATCCTGTCGAACGAAAACAACAGCATCCTCGGTTCGGAGCCATCGTTGTACCTGATCGAAGGCCCATCCACCTTCAATGAACTGCTGCTGACGGAATCATTGGCACGCAAGAGCACGGATGCGCGCATGCAACGCTTCGCTTTGACGAAGATGCTTTCCGACACTTATTTCCACAATTTCGTCACGCACCTGTTGGAGGCGGCTTACCAAAGGGAAGTCTACAACCTGATCGATGCGGGCAAGAGCTTCGACGCCGGCAAATTGAGCGAAATCAAACGGAGCGTGCTGGAGCGATTCTGGGGCGACGCTGTGGAAATCAATGAAGGAGCCGAGCTGACATGGATGCGCCAGATCCATTACTACATGGGGCTGTATTCCTACACCTATTCGGCCGGCCTGACGATCGCGACGCAAGCCTTCCTGCGTGTCAAAGCGGAAGAAGAGGGCGCAGTGGCCGATTGGCTGGAATTCCTGGCGCTAGGGGACCAATTGGAAGCCGCAGAAGCCGCAGCCTTGGCCGGCGTGGACATCCAAACAGATCAGGCGCTGCAGGATACGATCCATTATTTGGACGAAGCGGTCGATCAAATCATCACACTAAGCAAAGAGCTTGCTTAAGAAAGAGGAATTTATGGACGGAAAACTTAGAAAAAACATCAAAATCGGCGCTTTGGTCGATATCGTCTTGAAGAAAGACCAACGCACCGGGAAACTGACAAGAGGGCATGTGAAACGGCTGTTGACGAACAGCCCCAACCATCCGCACGGCATCAAAGTCATGCTGGTTGAAGGCGACCAAGTCGGACGCGTGCAGCAGATCGTGGACGAGGCGTAAATTGGAATGAAAAATGAGAAAAAAATCGATTGATCGCTGCTTTTCTCAGAAAAAGGAATCATATGAAAATCCGATGATAGTTTTTTTGTTGACAGTTCTTTTCAAATCTTATATTATGATTTCATACCACAACTGAATAGAACAAAGTCAGTGATGAAGAGAGTAGATTTGAATATTTTCTCCAGCGAGCCGGGACAGAGTGGAAGCCCAGCAGTAAAATATCAGATTGAAGCGCACTTCGGATGACGAAAAGGTGAACGTTCAGTAGCCTTTTACGCAATTTATGCGTTAATTTAATCGAGGTGGATTTGTTGTTTCACAGCAGATCAACTAGAGTGGTACCGCGGAATCAAACATTGACCCGTCTCTTGTAGCAATACAGGGGGCGGTTTTTTCATACCCAGATAATGGGGATGAGGGAACATTGAATACAAAAAAAGGGGATTAGTTACATATGGATTTAAATTTTTATCAAAACTACATGCCGCTCTATTTTCAAGGGGCAGGCTACACGATTGGCCTTTCGATCAGCTCGATCGTACTAGGTGTCATCTTGGGGACGGGATTGGCATTGATGAAAATGTCGCCCAACAAGTTCCTCAGCATATTAGCGAATGGGTATATCCAGATCGTGCGGGGTACGCCTTTGATGGTGCAATTGTTCATCATTTATTACGGTCTGTACGTCATCAATATCGAGTTGCCTGACTTCCTTTCCGGTGTCATCGCTGTCTCGCTGAATTCGGCAGCCTACATCGCCGAAATCATCCGCTCCGGTATCCAAGCGGTCGACAAAGGCCAAATGGAAGCGGCCCGCTCGATCGGGATGAGCAAATCGATGGCGATGCAAAGAATCATTTATCCGCAAGCCATCAAAAACATTCTGCCGGCGTTAGGGAATGAATTTGTCACATTGATCAAAGAAACGTCCATCGTTTCCGTATTGGGACTGCGCGATCTGATGTTTACCGCAAATACGGTCCGTGGTGCGACCTTCTTGCCTTTTGGCCCACTAGTGGTCGCTGCCGTGATGTACTTCATCATGACATCAATCGTCTCTAAATTAGTGGACATTCTAGAAATGAGGTTGAAACAAAGTGATTAAAACAGAAAAACTTACGAAATCTTTCGGCGATAAGCAAGTACTGAAAGGCATTGATGAACAAATCAACTCCGGTGAAGTCGTCGTTATCATCGGGCCGTCAGGATCAGGGAAAAGTACATTTCTGCGTTGCATGAATCTGCTGGAAGAACCGACATCCGGGAAAGTGATCTTCGAAGGTCAGGAAATCAACAAAAAAGGTGTGGATATCGATTCCATCCGCACAAAAATGGGCATGGTGTTCCAAAGCTTCAATCTTTTCCCGCATCTGACGGTATTGAATAACATCATGATCGGACCGCAGCAAATCAAGAAAGTACCGAAAGACAAAGCCGAAGCAATTGCCAGAAAACTGTTGGCGCGCATGGGCATGTCCGAAAAGGCCGATGTCTATCCACAATCCTTATCGGGCGGACAGAAACAACGGATTGCGATCGCCCGCGCTTTGGCGATGGAGCCGGATATGATGCTGTTCGATGAACCAACATCCGCGCTGGATCCGGAAATGGTCGGCGAAGTGCTGCAGGTAATGAAAGACCTTGCGATGGAAGGCATGACGATGGTCGTCGTAACCCACGAAATGGGCTTCGCGAAAGAAGTCGGCGACCGCATCCTTTTCATGGATGACGGCCAGGTAGTGGAACAAGGAACACCGGATGAGATTTTCAATCATCCAAAAAATGCACGGACAAAGGATTTCTTATCGAAAGTCCTATAAAATAAAAAACATATTTGGAGGGGTTAGGATGAAAAAAGGATTATTGAAATTAGCTATGGGTGCAATGAGCATTCTTGCTTTGGCAGCATGCGGCAATACAAGCGAGACAGCGGACAGCTCCGCAACTGATTCAGCAGCTACAACAACGACTGACAAATTGCAGGAAATCAAAGATAGAGGCACATTGGTGATGGGGACGTCAGCGGATTATCCTCCATACGAGTGGCACCTGATTAAAGATGGAAAAGATGAAATCATTGGATTCGACATCGATATCGCGCAAGCAATCGCTGATGAATTGGGTGTGGAATTGGAAGTCAAAGATATGGATTTCGATGGCTTGATCCCAGCTTTGACGACCGGTAAAATCGATATGGTCATTGCCGGAATGAACGCTACTGAAGAAAGAAAAGAAAGCGTTGATTTCACAGATGTCTACTACACGCAAACAGACATTGTCGTAATCAGAAAAGAAGATGCGGATAAGTTTACTTCAGAAGACAGCTTGAAGACAGCAAAATTGGCTACCCAAAAAGCTACGGTTCAAGAAACGTATCTATTGGAAGCTTTCCCTGAAGCTGAAATCCAGTCTGTACCAAAATGGAATACGGCTATCATGTCATTGACGACCGGAAAAGTTGATGCCGTCATGATGGTGGATACTGTTGCGAAACAATTTATTGCACAAAATGACGATTTGATGGTTGCCAACTTTGATATCAACAGCACGCCAAATGCAGCAGCTATCGCAGTTGCGAAGAACGGCGGAGACTTCCTGGAAACTGTCAACAATATCGTAAATGAAATGAAAGAAAGCGGCAAAATTGAAGAGTTATACCAGCTGAACGATCAAATCGTGACGGACAACACAGCAGAATAACAAGAAATAAACCAATAAAAGTGCAAGGGTGCTCTGAAAAGGGCATCCTTTTTTAGGCAATGAATGCGGAGGAATCAGGATTGAAAACAGGGTTTATGAAAATGGTTTTGGGAACGATGAGCGTCTTGGCTTTGGCAGCCTGCGGAAACACGAGCGGAACAGCCACTAGCACTGCGACGGATGGAAGCAGCGCCTTGCAGGAAATCAAGGACAGCGGTAAATTGGTCGTCGGAACCTGTGCCGATTATCCCCCGTATGAGTGGCATCTTGTGCAGGACGGAGAGGACAAAATCATCGGCTTCGACATTGATATCGCCCAAGCCATCGCGGATGAACTGGGGGTCGAACTGGAAGTCAAAGATATGGATTTCGACGGCCTGATTCCGGCATTGTCCACAGGCAAGGTTGATATGATCATCGCCGGCATGAACCCAACGGATGAGAGGAAACAAAGCGTTGCTTTCTCGGACATTTACTACACTCAAAAGGATGCTCTGGTGATCAAATCGAAGGATGCGAAGGATATCCGATCGGAAAACGACCTGAAGAAGTCCAGCCTGGCGACGCAAAAGGCAACGATCCAGGAAACATATCTGCTGGGAAATTTCCCGGAAGCTGAAATCCAGTCCGTACCGAAATTGAATACGGCCATCCTGTATTTGGTGACCGGCAAAGCGGATGCTGTATTGATGGTGGATACCGTTGCACGGCGATACGTCGAAGAGAATGAAGGCCTTGAAATCGCCGACTTCGACGTCGCCAGCACGCCGAACGAATCAGCTATCGCCGTCGCGAAAGACAGTGAAGAATTTCTGGATGCGGTGAACGACATCCTTGATGACATGGAAGACAGCGGCAAGATCGAGGAGCTGATCCGGACGAATATCGAGATCATGGATGAGAATACCGGGGTTTAGTTAAATACAGAATTGCAGATAGGAAGGGCCGTCTCGAAAAATGAGACGGCCTTTTGTCTAGCGTTTTAGCGTATTGCGGGGTGAAACCCGAGAGATAGCCGAACTGTCGACTGTTCAGCGGTCGAAACCGTCACAATACCCGACACTAAACTACTTTAGGCGCAAAACAATAATGGTGCAGACTCATTGCGTTATATGAGCCTGCACCATTATTGTTTACGGACACTGTTTTCAGAAGTTTCCTGTGTCTTACTTTTTCTTTTTCAGATCCATGTAGCCGTTGTACACAGTTGCGAAGATCCCGAAGAGGATGCCGACAATCGGGAAGATGATCCAGGCGGTTGCCCAAGCGTAATAGACGAAGCCGGCAATCAGATAGATGGCAGCCGCCAACGGGAAGACGACCCCCGCGACGATACCGATCAATTTATTTTTTTCGGCTTTATCCTTCGAAAATCCGCCGATTGACAGCAGTTTCTCGTAGGTTTCGTCTTGGATGCCGTAAAAGACAAACAGGAAGACGCCGATTGCGATAAAGCTGAGCAGGAATACAAGGGAAAGACTGTTATCCTCCCCGATCAGAACGACGGAAAGCAGCATGGAGACGGGAGCTAGGATGCAGAGCGTGACCCCGATTGCGACTGCGATGGCCAAACGCGGCCGGAAGGCTTTGTGTTCAGTTCTCAGGCGGTCATAGGTTGCGGTGTCGAGTTGGATTCGTTTCTGTTCCAGCTCAAATTGCTGCTCCTTCATGCCATAGAGGATAAATAGAGCTACGCCTGCTGCTATAAAGATGAACAGCGGCACGAGCGTCAGGATATCCAACAGTTCGCTGGAACGGCCGCTATGACCATCACGGTATCCGGCAAGGAACTGACCGAGGAACAGGCTGGCCGGGCCCATGATGCACAAGAAAACGCCAGTCGCCATCGCCCAGGCGAAGTGTTGGCGATGATCGATGTACTCGTCGACTTGTTCGGGAGTAAGGTAGACTTCATTATCGGGAATTTCTGCAGGTGTAGCCGGTGTTGATGATGTGGTGAAATCGTTAATGTTGCCGTGAGCCGCTATGGCACCGCTGATCGCTTCGTGCTCGCTTTTGCCTTCTGACTTCAGTTGGTTATACTTGGCCTGCATTTTGCTTAGCATGGCGTTCTTTTGTTCTATGACTTCGGGAGTGGTTGGTAAATTTGCAAAGACGGAATCTACATAATTGCTGATTGTATCCATAGTTCATCCTCTTTTCTGATGATGGCGCGTGATTTGAGTTGCTTTATAGAGTGCGAGTTTGGAACGGTTGGGAGTTTTTTTTCATCTAAAGTGTAGCACTTTTAGGTGGGGTGTGGAAATAATATGGGCAGAGTGAAGATAATTGAATTTGATAAGCAAAGTGATGCTTCGGTTTGATAATCATACTATAGCGGATTATAATTTATAGTATGAAAATCACGATGAGGGAGGATAATTGTGAAGGACGAAGAAGTGAAAGCGAAGAGTGATCGTGCCAATAAAATGGATCCGAAAAAAATTGAACAAAAAGGACAAGAATCGCAAATTGAAGAGACTTTGAGTGTTTTCGTTAGCGAAAGTAAAGGAATCATTCAAACGAAGGATCTGACAGAGCGCGGCATCCACCCTGAACAATTTCAGAGGTATTTAAAAAAAAGTGGGAAAATCGAAAAAGTTGCTCACGGCATGTATGTGAATGTTGACGAATTTACCGATGAATTTCAACTTCTGCAAACCCGCTTCAAAAGAGGAGTCTTTTCGTACGAAACTGCCTTGTTCCTGCATGACTTGACGGATGTGCCACCATTCGATTATCACATGACCTTTCCGCAGGGGTACAACAATAAACACCTTGCCGAAGCAGGTGTCATCCCTTCGTATGCGGTAGCTAACCGTTATGATCTTGGTGTCATCACACTGGAAAGTCCGTCAGGAAGCCCCATCCGAGTGTATGATGTTGAAAAGACGCTTTGCGACATGTTCATGCCTAGCCATAAAGCGGATAAGGATGTACAATTGACTGCTTTAAGAAGATATATGAAACGGAAAGATAAGAATTTCTCTAGATTAATGCAGTATGCAAAAATCCTTCAGGTTGATAAAATATTACGTCCATACGTGGAGGCTCTTTTGTGATAAATATGATGAATATCTAATATGTGGTTGGATGACTGATAAACTCCTCTGTAAATTGAAAGCTGTAGAAAATTTACAGATGCCAACTGTAACTGCTAGAAAAGGTTTGGAGTCACTATCTGAAGTGGGCCTATTGTACGCGGATAAAACTGAAATTGCGAATAGGAAGACCGAAACTATGAGTTGATCAGAGTATTTAATTAAATAATGTTTGCAATAATGAAAAAACAAATATATTATTAATGCATAAATATTAAGCAACGGAATTTAAAAATATTTCTAATTGAGAAAATAATCGGCAGGAAATCTACTATTATGGATTGGTGGCTATCAAAATGGAATCAATTGCGCATATTAGAAGGAAAGATAAAAAAATTCAGACAGTGGAACAGCATCTATTAGAAGTGAAAAATTTAGCAGAATCGAATGGTAGGGAAGCTAAAGTAAGTCATATCACAGGTTTAGCCGGGCTGCTGCATGACTTAGGAAAATTTACCCAAGAATTTTCAACTTATATCAAAACTGCTTCAGAAAATCCGGACAATCCTCCGAAGAGAGGCAGCGTGGATCATTCTACTGCAGGAGGTATGTTTTTGTATGAATTATTCCATAAGAAAGATTCTTCCGATAACGAAAAGATCCTTGCTGAGTTGGTCGGTAATGCCATCATTTCCCATCATGGTTTTTTGAAAGACTTCAATAATCCTTCTTTAGAATCAAAATATTTGGAACGAGTGAGCAAAGGGGGGAAAAAAGAAGTATATGCAAAGTATGATGAATTTAGCGGTTACTTTTATGAAAAAGTAATGGATGAGGCATCGCTCTCAAATTATGTTAACAAAGCAGTGGAGGAACTTAGCGAGTACATTTCACAATCGGCACCAACGCCATTGCGAACAAGTTTGTATTATTTGACGACGTTTGTATTCAGTGCGCTAGTGGATGCAGATAGGACAAATACCCATCATTTTGAAGATGAAATAAACGAAAAAAAAATAAACAATCACAAATTGTTCCAATTATATGAAACGAAATTAAATGACCATTTAATTGAACTGCAGAAAAGTCCCAAGTCGAAATCTGAAATCAACAAGCTGCGAATGGAGATGTCAAATCAGTGCGAGAAGTTTTCTGAGAATGAGAGCGGAATCTATTCGCTGTCCATCCCTACAGGAGGCGGGAAAACGCTGGCAAGCCTAAGATATGCACTAAAGCATGCACTCAAACACAATAAAGAAAGAATCATATATGTGATTCCTTATACTTCTATCATCGATCAGAATGCAAAGTTAGTTAAAGAAATTCTAGACGATGACATAAATGTTATCGAGCATCATTCCAATGTCGACTTCGGTCCACAAACTGAGAATGAATTATCTGAAGAATTGGATGAAATATTGGTAAATAAAACTGAAAAAATTCGGCTAGCAACAGATAACTGGGATGCACCGATTATTTTTACCACTATGGTCCAATATCTGAACGCCTTTTATGCCAAAGGAAACAGATACACAAGACGATTACATAATTTGACGAATGCCGTCATCATTTTTGACGAGGTGCAAAAAGTTCCTTCAAAATGCCTCTCTTTATTCACAGAATCAGTAAATTTTTTGGATAAAATGGGAAATAGCTCAGTTTTACTGTGCACAGCTACGCAACCTAGTTTAGAAACTATCAAGCGAAAAATTCACGTAAAAGATGAAATTGTGGAGAATTTACCCGATGTGGTGAAAGCTTTCAAAAGAACTGAAATAATCGATAAGGTTAAGGACGGTAAGATGAGTAGAGAGGATTTGAAATCTTTTGTAGGAAATATCATGGATAAGAATCAGAGCCTGCTCATCATCTTGAACACAAAAAGAGTTGCAAAGGAATTATTTGCAGAGCTGGAGTCATCAAATATTGATGCAACTATTTATCATCTCAGTACATCAATGTGTGCAAAACACAGAATGGCTGTTTTGGAAAAGGTTAGGGAAGATTTGAAGAATGGTAAAAAAATTATATGTGTGAGCACTCAATTGATTGAGGCCGGAGTTGATGTTAGCTTTGAATGTGTCATTAGATCACTTGCAGGAATAGACTCAATCGCTCAAGCGGCAGGACGTTGCAACAGAAACGGAGAAAAGAAAATAGGAAATGTCTATATAATCGACTATGGGGAGGAGAAATTAGGTAACTTAGAAGAAATAGAAAAAGGACAAAAGGTTACCCGACAAAAACTGATTGATTTAGCGAACGAACAAAGTGAAAATAAAGTAGATTTGTTGTCTCCTGAAGTGATAAAGTTATATTTCGAGAAATACTATAATGAAATCGAATCGTTGCTGGACTATCCGCTTGAAATTGTAGGCGGAAATGTGAATACAACAATGGTGAATGTTTTACTGGGTTCTCCTTTTAGGAACGAATACATCAGCAAATCAAAAGAGAATAAAAGTAAGGTACCCGTATTGCAAGCTGCACATAGTTACGCAGCGGAACAATTTTCCGTGATAGATCAGAATACAAAGTCCATCATCGTACCATATGATGAAATTGGTGAAGAGATAATTGCCGATCTAAATCGACCGTATGGCATAGAAAAGCTGTCAGCCTTGTTAAAAAAGGCGCAACAGTACACGGTGAATGTGTACGAGAATGATTTCAAAAAGTTGAGCGAAAGTAAGGCATTACGCTATCTTTATGACGGTTCAATATACACAGTTGTACCCAGTGCATATAGTAAATTCTATGGAATCGATCTTGATAATAGTAGCTTAGTGGATGTTATTCAATTCTGATAATGTTGTTTATTTTCCATTTATAAGCCATAAGAAAAGGCTTATCCAAAAGATAAGCCCAACTCTTATAATACATAATACATATTTCAATCCACGCATTTAGCGACAAGAAGAGTATACCATATTTTTGCATTTGAATGAAATATAGAAGGTAAAATTTCATGTAATATCTCTTATAATATAAATTTGCATTGAGCGAATTAAAGGAATATAATAAACGTAAATAAAGTGAGAGAAGGGTAAAAATGAGAAATAGCGTCGAATTTGTTGTGTATGGACCTTATGCTTTGTTCACGGACCCTCTGACTAGGATGGGCGGGGAAAAATTATCCTATCAGCTACCAACGTACCAATCGCTTAAAGGTATAATTGAAAGCGTTTACTGGAAGCCCACTATTGTGTACTATATCGATGAAATCAGGATAATGAATCCCATAAGAATGGAATCAAAAGGGATGAGGCCAATCAATTATGGAGGTGGAAACACACTTGCGAACTATACATATCTTCGGGACGTTAAGTATGAAGTGAAGGCACACTTTGAATTCAATCCGTATCGTTTGGATTTGATTTCTGATCGTAATGAACACAAACACCATAACATCCTTAAAAGATCAATCGAAATGGGAGGGAGAAGGGATATCTTCCTAGGCACAAGGGAATGTCAGGCATATGTTGAACCAGTAACATATGGTGGAAATACGGGGTATTATGACGAAGCTGAAGAAATGCATTTTGGGACAATGGTCCATGGGTTCAATTATCCCGATGAAACGGGTAAAGATCTGTTGGAAGTTCGATTATGGAATCCGGTGATGGAGAATGGCGTTATCAAATTTATTAGGCCGGAAGACTGTAAGAATGTCAGGACTATCAAGAAGATGAAGGCCAAGCAATTCGATGAATCAAATGTAAATTTTGAGATGGATCTAGATTTATAAAGAAAGGAGAAATCAATGAGTTGGCTATTGGATTTATACGAAACTTATGAAAACAATGAGGACTATGTAGGGATAACGGACTATAAAAGAAATGGACAGGCATTTATGTTGCTTCCCATTTCTCATACCACTCAATCCGCACACATAGAAGTTCTTGTAACAGAAGATGGAAACTTTCACTCAGCTTCAGTAATCCCTAAAGACGATGCCATTACGGTTATACCTACTACTGAAGAGTCCTCCAGTCGTGCGGGTGCAAAAACAGCCCCATATCCTTTGCATGACAAGTTGAGTTATGTGGCAGGCGACTATAATTCGTTCGGTGGAGACCCTAAAAAAGTAAATGATTATTCCGTGTACATCAAGCAACTACAAAACTGGAACGAGTCGCCATTTGTGACCTCAAAGATAGATAGTATATACAAGTATCTGTCTAAAGGAGAGTTGATTACTGATCTGGTAAAAGATAATAAACTTTGGGCAGATGAAAACCACAAATTGCGGACAAAGTGGGATAGTTCTCTGGGAGACAGACCTGAAATATTTAGTGTGGTTTCCGGGGATCAAGATGCAGCCTTTGTCAGATTCGATGTTTATTATCCGGATAAAGTCAGTAAAAAAATATGGATGGATCCGGAGGTACAACAGAGTTTCATTGATTTTTACAACACGAAGCTGCAAAATGATGATCTCTGTTTTGTGACCGGGAAAATGCAGCCAGGTACGGAAAGACATGCCAATAAAATTCGTAATCCTGCAGATAAAGCAAAGCTGATCTCCGGGAATGATACGAGCGGTTTTACATTTCGGGGCAGATTCAATACCTCCAATGAAGTGGCAGGAATAAGTTACGAAGTTTCACAGAAAGCGCATAATGCTTTGAAATGGCTCATAAATAGGCAAGGAAAGGATATAGATGGAAGAGTGGTTCTAGTGTGGGGGAATGACAAACTGGATTATGTCGATCCCTTGGCAGGGGGCGAGGCAGTAGCTGGTTATGCCCAGACGCAACAGTCATTTTCTATTGAATTATCCAAGGCTATCGATGGTTATAAAAATGATTTAGAAACAGACTCCAAGGTAATCATTCTAGTATTGGACGCTGCCACAACAGGAAGAATGGCAGTAATCTACTACCGGCGAATAGATGCTGAAGAATATCTGGACAAGATAAAACAATGGCATTACAACCACACCTGGAGACAGATCGGTGAAGAAAAGAAAGTATTTTTTGGTGCACCATCAATTAAAAATATTGCAGTAGTTGCACATGGCGAGAAAGCGAACAACAAAGTTATCAAGTCCGTAATGGAAAGACTGCTTCCTTGTATCATTGATGGAAGAACGATTCCCAAGGACATAATAAATTCTTGTGTCAGAAGAGCTAGTAATCCGGTTGCTATGGAGAGATGGGAATGGGAGAAAGTGTTAAGCGTGGCATGTGCTTTGGTAAATGAGAAGGGAGCAGACGGTGTGGGACTAGATAATAACATTAAGGATAGGAGCTATCTATTCGGCAGATTATTGGCAGTGGCGGATGTCCTTGAAAATACGGCGTTACGGGCTGATGAGAAAAAACGAATTACGAATGCGGAGAGATATATGAGCGCGTTCTCACAACATCCTAGTCGGACTTGGGAAATTATCCAAAAAGCAATTCAGCCTTATAAAGCAAGACTAGGAGAAAAATCAATTTTCTATACAAAACAAATAGATGAGATACTTTCCAAAATTGAATTTGAAGAGTTCAATGATAAACCATTGAAGAGTGTCTATTTGTTAGGTTATTCCAGCCAACGGCAAGAATTATATTCCAAAAAACAGAAAGTTGAGATTTTAACTGAAATAACACCACACGATAAATAAAAGCATAAATAAAAGGAGGAAACAAACATGTCAGTATTAGATCACAAAATTGATTTCGCAGCAATCATTTCGGTGACAAAGGCCAATCCCAACGGAGATCCCTTGAATGGTAATCGTCCAAGACAAAACTATGATGGAAAAGGCGAAATGTCAGATGTATGCATTAAAAGAAAAATACGCAATAGACTTCAAGATATGGGAGATTCAATTTTCGTACAATCGCAAGATCGAACAGATGATGGTTTCCAATCTCTCAGGGATCGTGCGGACTCTAATGAAACATTGAAGAAGGCTCTTGTTGATAAGAAATCTAAAATAACATCGGATGAGTTTGCCTCAGTTGCTTGCTCAGAATGGACAGATGTCAGAAGTTTTGGCCAAGTGTTTGCATTTAAAGGATCTGAACTTTCGGTTGGCGTGAGAGGACCAGTTTCTATACAGACCGCCGTGAGCGTAGATCCGGTAGATGTGACAAGTATGCAAATCACAAAAAGCGTTAATTCTACAACTTCAGATACAAAAGGGTCGGACACAATGGGGATGAAGCATTTTGTAGAATTCGGTGTTTATGTATTGAAAGGTAGTATCAATACCCAGTTAGCTGAAAAAACTGGGTTTACAAACGAAGATGCTGAGAAAATCAAAATGGCGCTTCAAACGTTATTTGCTAACGATGTATCCTCGGCAAGACCCGATGGCAGCATGGAGGTGAATAAAGTCTACTGGTGGGATCACACGTCCAAGCTAGGGCAATATTCTTCAGCAAAAGTGCACCGCTTGCTATCGCTTGAAAAGAAAACCGAGCACCCGTCTTCTTTTGAAGATTATGCTGTAGAACTTGCCTCGTTAGATAATTTGAATGTGGAGATTCTGGATGGTTTATGATGAAGATGACTTTCTTTTATTATCAGGAATTCAACATTTTGTATTTTGTAAACGACAGTGGGCATTGATTCATATCGAACAGCAATGGGAAGAAAACGAATTAACGATTGAAGGGCAAAATCTCCATAAAAAGGCTGATGAGCCCTTCATCAGAGAAAAACGGAAAGAAAAACTCATCATTCGCGGAATGCCGGTAAAATCGTATATCTTAGGCACATCAGGCATTTGTGATGTTGTTGAATTTATTCAAAATGAAAATGGAGTATCCATCCATGGTGAGGAGGGGCTCTATCTTCCTGTTCCTGTTGAATATAAACACGGAAAACCCAAAGGAAATGATGCGGATATTCTGCAAATGGTTGCTCAATCCCTTTGTCTAGAAGAAATGCTTTTATGTTCGATCGATGTGGGATATCTATTCTATAATGAAACCAAACGAAGGTCTGAGGTACATATTACCCCGGAGTTACGTGATAGGGTAAGAAAAATGTTTGCTGAGATGCATGATTTATACCTAATGTATTGTAGCGTTGAAAAATAAGTAAGCTATTGAGTCTGTATCTATGTAGAGTTCCCCTCGTTGTGGCGTATAATAAAAATAAACGGCGGTGTTTAAAATGGGCAGAAACAAGAAGTACGTTATCTCATTAACAGATGCTGAAGTCCGCAAATTGGAAAGCGTCAAGCGGAAGAAAACGACTACTAAGACCATAAAATGCAGATGCCAAATTTTATTAGACCTCGATGAAGCGCACGGGAAACCGTCCACCCAACAACAATGCGTCAAAACTATAGGTGTTTGTTACGCGACTGTTTACAATGTTATCAAGTACTATGTTGAGGGTGGTATTGAGAGAGTGCTTTACGTAAGCAGAAGTGTCAACTCGGACAATGCCCGTCGGAAAGTTGATGGACGTGCGGAAGCGAAACTTATTGAAATCGCCTGCGGCCCCGCTCCGGACGGCCGTTCCAGATGGACATTACGCCTTTTGGAAGAGCAAGCAAAAGTTGAGCTTGTCATTCCGGTAGGTAAGGATGCCATTGGAAGAACGTTAAAAAAAACGAATTACGACCTCACAAAAAACAATACTGGTGCATCCCACCAAAAGAAAACGGAGCATTCGTAGCCTGCATGGAAGATGTCCTTGACGTCTATGAACTGCCATACAATCCTTGTCAGCCGGTCGTTTGTATGGACGAAAAACCTTATCAACTTCTGGGTGAATCAAGAGAACCCCTTCCCATGCGGGAAGGCAGTGACCAAAAAATTGATTCTGAATACGTGAGACAGGGAACCTGTAGCATCTTCGTCTTCACCGAACCACTTGGTGGAACCCGGCATGTGAACGTCCGCACGCAACGAACAGCAATAGATTGGGCCGAGGAGATTCAATACCTTGTAGACGTTAGTTATCCGTCTGTTGAGAAAATCATTTTGGTTCTGGATAACCTGAACACCCATACAATCGCTTCACTCTATAAAGCATTTCCGCCCGAAGAGGCACGGAGAATAGCTCGGCGCTTAGAAGTGCATTTCACACCAAAACATGGTAGTTGGTTGAATATTGCCGAAATAGAATTGAACGTGATGAACAAGCAATGTTTATCTCGTAGAATTGATAATATCGAGACGCTCGGTTCGGAGTTGTCTGCCTGGGAGCGAGGCCGGAATGCCCGATCAGCAAAAATCCGATGGCACTTTACAAATACTGAAGCACGGACAAAAATGATTTCTTTGTATCCTAAAACTGTTCTTTCGAACGTTTAAAAGGAATTGAGAATATAATTTTTATTTCTAAATATCAATGAGACACTACACTAAAAAGGTATACTCCCAAAGTGAAAACAGGTCCACATTGTGAGCGTTGCTCATTAAAGGATATCTGCCTACCTAAGTTAATGAATAAGGAATCAGTCAGTTCCTATTTGGAAAGGAGGCTTGGTTTTGAAGAAATTACTTAATACAATTTACGTTACCACGCCAGATTCCTATCTTTCTTTGGATGGCGATAATCTTGTAGTATTGAATAATGATACAAAAATCGGTAGAGTCCCGATGCATAATATTGAATCTATCGTTACGTTTGGCTACACAGGTGCAAGTCCAGCTTTGATGAGATACTGCGTGGAGCATAATGTATCCTTGACTTTCATGAGACAGAGTGGGAAATTTATGGCAAGGGTAATCGGTCCTTCAAGGGGAAATGTAACTCTTCGAAAAAAACAGTACCAAATTTCCGAAAATGAGAGAGAATCAGTAAAAATCGCTCGAAACTTCATTATCGGGAAAGTCTATAATCACAAGTGGATATTGGAACGAGCAACTAGAGATCACCCTTTGTCAGTAGACATAAAATCTTTCAAAAATGCATCGCAACAACTTGCTGTTTTGTTGAAAGAAATAAAGGTCTGCGATAACTTTGAATCATTGAGGGGCTTGGAAGGGCAAGCTGCAGTCAGTTATAACCGTGTGTTTGACGAAATGATTTTACAGCAGAAAGAGCATTTTTATTTTCATGGGAGAAACAGAAGGCCTCCACTTGATAATGTAAACGCCATGTTATCATTCGCGTATACATTGCTGTCGATTGATATTGCCGGAGCTCTGGAGCAGGTAGGGTTAGATGCATATGTTGGTTTTTTGCATCGTGACCGACCAGGAAGGGCATCGCTTGCTTTGGATTTGATGGAAGAATTTCGCGGAATCATGGCAGACAGGTTTGTAATTTCCTTAATTAATTTAAAGGTCATCAATGAAAAAGATTTTATCCAAAAAGAAAATGGCTCTGTGATTATGACTGATGAGGGCAGAAAGAAATTTATATCAGGTTGGCAAAGTAAAAAACAGGAACCCATTACACACCCATTTTTGGATGAAAAAATAACCTGGGGATTAGCTCCATATTCTCAAAGTCTGTTGCTTGCACGGTCTTTAAGAGGAGATTTGGATCAATATCCACCTTTTCTATGGAAGTAGGTGAAGTGTTATTTTAGCATTGATAACCTATGATGTCAGCGTAACGGATAAAGCAGGTAGGACTAGATTGCGCAAGGTAGCAAAAACTTGCCAAAATTATGGGCAAAGGGTACAAAATTCTGTATTTGAGTGTATTGTGGATAATACGCAACTTACTGAATTAAAAATAAAGTTGTTGGATATTATTGATACGAATGAGGATAGTTTGAGGGTGTATATCATCGGTAATAACTACAAAAATAAAGTCGAACACTTCGGAACAAAAAAAGCTATAAATCTGGAGGATGTATTATTCTTCTAGTGCGAACCTGAAGTGAACACAAAAGTACTAGAAGTTTCGCACCTCTAAAATGTAATATAATTGATGTGATTGGTTTGATATTTATTGTAAAAACGAGTTATAGCGAGTTAATCGGTTGATTTATACATAAATTCATTGATTATCGCTACAATTCGCAGTCGCACTCCTCGTGAGTGCGTGGATTGAAATGTGCATGCCAAGTCATTAAAGCCTTTTACAATGCCGTCGCACTCCTCGTGAGTGCGTGGATTGAAATAGAAGCCTTCACTTCCTGAATCGTGTTGCGCACACGTCGCACTCCTCGTGAGTGCGTGGATTGAAATTTGGCGGGCGCGCTTGAATGCAAATCGATCCAGTGTCGCACTCCTCGTGAGTGCGTGGATTGAAATATAAACGCGCTCCACGTTTGGTGGAAACAGACGGGTCGCACTCCTCGTGAGTGCGTGGATTGAAATTAGCATTCAATCTCCTCCTTGGTTTTTGAATAACGTCGCACTCCTCGTGAGTGCGTGGATTGAAATTCGATATCGGCTCGTGTATAATCACCGTCGTCGATGTCGCACTCCTCGTGAGTGCGTGGATTGAAATGTTTTTTTAGTTTTGTAAGGTTGGCAATAACTCGTCGCACTCCTCGTGAGTGCGTGGATTGAAATAACGATATGCAAGAGTGCCTGTATAACATGGTCGGGGTCGCACTCCTCGTGAGTGCGTGGATTGAAATCAAAAATGGTATGCGCTTTAAATTATTCATGGACGTCGCACTCCTCGTGAGTGCGTGGATTGAAATATAAGCGTGCCGTTTCCGGAAGAAGTCCTGCCCTGTCGCACTCCTCGTGAGTGCGTGGATTGAAATACCACAAGACAATGGCAGAATTACATTTTGTCGTGTCGCACTCCTCGTGAGTGCGTGGATTGAAATGTAAGCAAAATATTGAAGAGATGGTTTATAAGAGTCGCACTCCTCGTGAGTGCGTGGATTGAAATGCAATCTCGGCTTTTGAAAATAGAACATCTGCACGTCGCACTCCTCGTGAGTGCGTGGATTGAAATGATGCCGACCGCTTTATGTGTCATTGGTTGCCCTGTCGCACTCCTCGTGAGTGCGTGGATTGAAATGAACCATAGCCCTTGCGCGTTCGGATTGCGATCAGTCGCACTCCTCGTGAGTGCGTGGATTGAAATGCATCCACCGCAGACGATCCGTTGATGATAGCGTTGTCGCACTCCTCGTGAGTGCGTGGATTGAAATAGCAACATGCGATTGAGTTTCTTCATGATAAACGTCGCACTCCTCGTGAGTGCGTGGATTGAAATACTTTTCGTCATTTCTTCGTACGTCACAGTATGAAGTCGCACTCCTCGTGAGTGCGTGGATTGAAATACAGTTATCGCAGATCATCCGCTTCCTCCTATTTGTCGCACTCCTCGTGAGTGCGTGGATTGAAATCTCTTATTCGTGTACCCAACGCACAACGTGGCAGTGTCGCACTCCTCGTGAGTGCGTGGATTGAAATCGTGATCTGCATCGATCTCGTCTTGTAGGTTTGCGTCGCACTCCTCGTGAGTGCGTGGATTGAAATCAGAACGAATGGTGGTAGTCCTTCGTCGAATGAGGTCGCACTCCTCGTGAGTGCGTGGATTGAAATGTCTTATTGAAATGCTTCAGGTACTCGAGGCAGAAGTCGCACTCCTCGTGAGTGCGTGGATTGAAATAGCGATGCGCAAACTTTGCGCGCAAATGCATATGTCGCACTCCTCGTGAGTGCGTGGATTGAAATACAATCATCCCGTCTGCTGCCGATCAAGGATTTCGTCGCACTCCTCGTGAGTGCGTGGATTGAAATTTCACGCGCATGTCCGCTTCTTCCGCTTCCGTCCACGTCGCACTCCTCGTGAGTGCGTGGATTGAAATTGCTTCTCACGCCGTTTGCATCAAACGTGAATGTCGTCGCACTCCTCGTGAGTGCGTGGATTGAAATGATTAACTCAGTTAGCGTCTCCGTCATTAGCTTGGTCGCACTCCTCGTGAGTGCGTGGATTGAAATGTTCTATCTGTGGCAGCGTTTGTGCGATCGATTGGTCGCACTCCTCGTGAGTGCGTGGATTGAAATTCCGGTTTTAAACACATACTCAATCTCGTGTGGAGTCGCACTCCTCGTGAGTGCGTGGATTGAAATTTCCAAGTCCTCATACAACTCACTCAGCGGCACGTCGCACTCCTCGTGAGTGCGTGGATTGAAATTGTGATGAAACCACCCATGCCCTTGAATACACGAGTCGCACTCCTCGTGAGTGCGTGGATTGAAATGATGTCCTTTAGTGCTCTGCAGTATCCTCTCGGCGTCGCACTCCTCGTGAGTGCGTGGATTGAAATAAATTATTCGAACCGCTGCAGAATGGATCCCTGAAGTCGCACTCCTCGTGAGTGCGTGGATTGAAATCTTTACTTTAGTTTCCTTTACTTTACTTTGCGGATGTCGCACTCCTCGTGAGTGCGTGGATTGAAATGCCGCAATGAAGTTCTTCACGTTGTCCAGTTCGAGTCGCACTCCTCGTGAGTGCGTGGATTGAAATCAGCCATTGCTCGCGCTTGTCGTCCACGCTCGCACGTCGCACTCCTCGTGAGTGCGTGGATTGAAATGATTATGCCGAATGTGATTGGATCCGCATTTTTTGTCGCACTCCTCGTGAGTGCGTGGATTGAAATTGGTTTCGACACCTAACGCATGAAATTCTTCCCGGTCGCACTCCTCGTGAGTGCGTGGATTGAAATATCAACGTGACGCCTGTTTCCTCCATGATCGTCCGTCGCACTCCTCGTGAGTGCGTGGATTGAAATATAAAGGGCATATTGCGATAGCGGCGGATGTTGACGTCGCACTCCTCGTGAGTGCGTGGATTGAAATTGTTTAACAATTTTTATGAAACCGTGGCACGTGGGTCGCACTCCTCGTGAGTGCGTGGATTGAAATGGTCTACGTTGGTGCTGACCACTTTCGCGGCCGCGTCGCACTCCTCGTGAGTGCGTGGATTGAAATGATTCACTACCGATTGGAAACCGGACAAGCAAAAGTCGCACTCCTCGTGAGTGCGTGGATTGAAATATCACACTTGTGACACTTTGGGCGACCATACCGCCGTCGCACTCCTCGTGAGTGCGTGGATTGAAATACGTCCGATACGGATGCCTGGATCGTTTTCGGCGTCGCACTCCTCGTGAGTGCGTGGATTGAAATAGAACAGTGGAGGTAACGGAATGACCGATACACCAGTCGCACTCCTCGTGAGTGCGTGGATTGAAATCAAACTTTTAACGTTGAATAGGCAATGCCCATATGTCGCACTCCTCGTGAGTGCGTGGATTGAAATACAAAGAATGGAAGAACTCGGGTACGGCAAAAAGGTCGCACTCCTCGTGAGTGCGTGGATTGAAATCGGACTTGGATCTCACAGGCACGACCGCCACGCTGAGTCGCACTCCTCGTGAGTGCGTGGATTGAAATTTTTTTCAAGAGGTGCCGAAAGAATTTGATTGGAGTCGCACTCCTCGTGAGTGCGTGGATTGAAATTACTATATAAGAGGAGGAAAAGAAGATGATTAAAAGTCGCACTCCTCGTGAGTGCGTGGATTGAAATTGGTATCGGTCAACCAAAAGGCATTTTGGAAGAAGTCGCACTCCTCGTGAGTGCGTGGATTGAAATTTGCAGTTTGGTTGGCGACAAGGTTTCAAAGGTTTGTCGCACTCCTCGTGAGTGCGTGGATTGAAATGGTTAGTCTACGACGAAAAGCGAAAAAAATATACAAAGTCGCACTCCTCGTGAGTGCGTGGATTGAAATCTGGAAGAAATGGAAAAATATCCGGTTATCGCTGGGTCGCACTCCTCGTGAGTGCGTGGATTGAAATCATAAAAGTTATTAAATAGAAACATTTCGTTGCGTCGCACTCCTCGTGAGTGCGTGGATTGAAATTCTTGAATCATCGTACCAGCAGCATTATAAAAACGTCGCACTCCTCGTGAGTGCGTGGATTGAAATTATCCATGCGTGAGTACGGCATGTAGAACACGTGCGTCGCACTCCTCGTGAGTGCGTGGATTGAAATGACTTTGGAGAGAGGCACGCCGTTTCGGGGACGTGTCGCACTCCTCGTGAGTGCGTGGATTGAAATAACAACCAGGCGACCGCATCACAGAATGAGCAACGGTCGCACTCCTCGTGAGTGCGTGGATTGAAATCTGGTAACCGGAACTTGTCGCGCCTGGATCACCTGGTCGCACTCCTCGTGATTGCGTGGATTGAAATAGCAAGTAGTGGTACGGCAATGCAAAGATTACACGTCGCACTCCTCGTGAGTGCGTGGATTGAAATTTCTCATATACCGGGATCGTCTTGTTGATGTAATGTCGCACTCCTCGTGAGTGCGTGGATTGAAATCAATGCTCGCTTATCCACCCATCCAAGGCCCATGCGTCGCACTCCTCGTGAGTGCGTGGATTGAAATTAAAATAAATTGAGCTGCAGTAACGGAAGGAAGAGTCGCACTCCTCGTGAGTGCGTGGATTGAAATCGTTGTGCCGTTTCCGCTTGCACCAGGATCACCGGTCGCACTCCTCGTGAGTGCGTGGATTGAAATTATCCAACCGACCAATCCGATCACGAGCACGACGAGTCGCACTCCTCGTGAGTGCGTGGATTGAAATTCAAGCAGACCTTGCCGCTGCACCAGTAGCCAAGTCGCACTCCTCGTGAGTGCGTGGATTGAAATACACATGATGCTGGTTGTTGATTACGCGGAATGGCGTCGCACTCCTCGTGAGTGCGTGGATTGAAATTCGACAGGTCGATACACTGCGACAGACCTTGTCACGTCGCACTCCTCGTGAGTGCGTGGATTGAAATAACTTCGCGGGGACTTTGGGTCCGTTCTGCATCACGTCGCACTCCTCGTGAGTGCGTGGATTGAAATTCTATTAACGCCCTACAGTACAAAGCGCTACAGCGTCGCACTCCTCGTGAGTGCGTGGATTGAAATTCTATTAACGCCCTACAGTACAAAGCGCTACAGCGTCGCACTCCTCGTGAGTGCGTGGATTGAAATACTTTGAGACAGACGACAAAATGCTTAATATCATGTCGCACTCCTCGTGAGTGCGTGGATTGAAATGTGACCAGGTGATGCACGATGACGGGTTCTGTCGTCGCACTCCTCGTGAGTGCGTGGATTGAAATAAGCCGTGAGAGCATCGTGTCCGTAAACCAGGACCAGTCGCACTCCTCGTGAGTGCGTGGATTGAAATCATTTCTCGACGTCGCCTTCTTGGATGTTCAGGTCGTCGCACTCCTCGTGAGTGCGTGGATTGAAATAATTCCGCCAACGATGCCGAATATCAGTAGAACAAGTCGCACTCCTCGTGAGTGCGTGGATTGAAATCCATATAGTCGAAGCTCATGCCATATGTGTCGATGTCGCACTCCTCGTGAGTGCGTGGATTGAAATAATATCATATATCCTGAATAATTCATACAATTTCAAACAGCTATTATTAGCATTGCTGCAACAGCATTTTTCACTTGTTCGATAAACACCCTTTGGGTGTACAAAAAGAACCCCAATCTGATATGGTTAAGTCACCACAACACAACCATAGAAAGGGGTTCTCTCAATGGCTACATTACATGAAAAAAAGGTGAAATTCAACTCTAAATTGACGGTTTCAAATACAGATGGAAATCTATCCACCGACTCTGGGCTGATTCTCGTCAAAGAATTTATGGATTCCCTTAATTTTTCCGACCTATCAAAACAGCACCTGGAAATAGAGGAGAAACGACTCTATCATACCCATGATAATTTTTCTTTGATGGAACAGTTGATTTATCAAAACATCGCCGGCTATTCGACCGATTCCTCCGCAAACCTATTGAAGCAAGACCCTATTTTTAAGGTGGTTTTGGATAAATCCAATCTTGCCTCGCAGGCTTCACTTTCCCGATTCTGGGATCGTATAAGCGAAGAAAATATTTCTCAGCTGCAAGAGCTTAATCAAGCCATGATTGACAAGGTACGGTTGGCAAGAAATACGACGGAAATGATTTTCGACTTGGATTCGACCCATTCAGATACGTATGGAAACCAAGAGAAAACTGATTACAATGCGCATTATCAAACCAATGGCTACCATCCGTTAGTCGCTTTCGATGGATTGACGGGAGATTTCTTAAAAGCAGAACTTCGTTCTGGCAATGTCTACACGTCTACTGGCATTGGCGCTTTTGTGGAGCCGCTTTTTGAACATTATAACCAAGTGGTTCCTGTCAGCAATATTCTCGTCCGTGGAGATAGCGGGTTCGCTACTCCGGAACTTTACGATCTCTGCGAAGTTTATAACAGCTTCTTTGTGATCCGCTTAAAAGCAAACCGAAACCTTTCGAAACTGGCGGAGAGCTTTATTCAGATTGATGACAATCATCCTTGGGATAAAAAAGAAGTCGTTTATTCTTCAACATCCTACCAAGCAAAAAGCTGGTCCAAAGAACGCCGCGTTTGTATCAAGTCGACACGCGAAGCAGACGAGCTCCTATTCCGACATGAATACATCATCACCAACTACTCAAATAATGTCTCTGCGGAAACAGTATTTCGGACGTACAGCAAACGCGGCACAATGGAAAACTTCATCAAAGAGGCGAAGAATGGCTTCTATTTTGATAAGACCGATAGCCCTTCATTTTTAGAGAATCACGCACGAATGATGGTAAGCCTGTTGGCTTACAACATCGTTAACTTTATGCGTACACTTTGTTTTACAAGCGGATCGGCCAGCATGCAGGTGGACACAATCCGATTACGCCTCTTTAAGGTCGCAGGCAAACCAATTCGAACAGGACGTAGACTACTGCTGAAACTCAGTTCTCATCATGTCCATCAGGAACTGTTCTATCAAGTCCTCGGAAATATCCAGCAACTCTGTTGGTAAATGAAATGGCCCGAATTAAAAATCGGATCTCTTTTCAAGGGACGAGTGCGTCCAAATTTGGCTGAATAGCCATGGTTTAACTAAACAAGTTGGATTTCTCAGCCTATTAGAATCTGAAACGTAACAAAAAGTACTGATTTCGGTAAAATTTACAACAATGGACCATTTTTGTATAGGTATGAATTATTCAGGTATATAGATTTTTCATAACTTGATATGGTCGCACGCCTCGTGAGTGCGTGGATTGAAATACCGTTAACATCAGTTGAATGTTTAGACGTCCGAGTCGCACTCCTCGTGAGTGCGTGGATTGAAATATCATGCTCTGCGGACTTCCAGCAAGTGGTAAGGTCGCACTCCTCGTGAGTGCGTGGATTGAAATCTGTCATATCGCACCTGGTCTATCGTGTCATCTCCGTCGCACTCCTCGTGAGTGCGTGGATTGAAATGATAGCGCTTGAGCGGCCTTTTTGTAGTCCGTCTCGTCGCACTCCTCGTGAGTGCGTGGATTGAAATCTGCCAGTCGATGCCGGACGCTTCGAACAATCCGGGTCGCACTCCTCGTGATTGCGTGGATTGAAATGTTTCTCGCTATGCGCTTCTATCCATTCCTGCATGTCGCACTCCTCGTGAGTGCGTGGATTGAAATTTGATGATGATTCTGATTCGACAGATGGTGTGATGTCGCACTCCTCGTGAGTGCGTGGATTGAAATTAGCCTATTTTGTAAGGAAACAATAGCCGAGGGGGGATGTAGTAGTTGTGACCTGTATGCTTTTTTAGCTCAAAGCACACAGGTCAACGTGGTATCAATCCTCACAAAAAAATATTCCAATCATCGGATTTCGAAGATTGGAATATTTTTTTATGGATGGGGGCATATCTTAGTCAGCGAATTATACTTTTTCTTCATTTTCCATCAGTTTATAATCTCTTTCAGCGTCATCCAAAAAATAAGCTCAGACATTAGTCAAACAAATCCTTATCAGATAATGAGGAAAATGGATTACGTTCTTTGTTGGCTTCAATTTCCTCTTCAGAAGGAACGAGATTGCCAGGTCCTTCCTTAATCCGACTCTGCAATTGGCTATCAAAGAGTTGTTCTTCAAGTTCCATATTTCTTCTAACCAATTCGTCATAGGTGGCTTTGTTAAGTGTGACGGTTTCGGATTTATCAGGATTAATTATAAAAGTGGGCTCTCCCAATTTTACTTTTTTAGCAGCATCAATAAGATCGACCATAATATAGCTCACAATTGTTTCGGGATTATCGGCGTTGACCATGGATAAATCGGATACTGTTGGAAGAATTTTTTCGTCGTAAAGCATTAAGGCCAATGCCTCAGCCCCATTTTCCAATGCCTCGGGAATTCCTACTCCTTGAGAAATCGCGCCGGGAACATCCGGAAATGTTACTGTGTATGTCCCTGGGGTGTTTTCTCTGTCGTCGATAATTGCTGGATAAGCAACATAGTGTGAATGTACCATAGTGATTTTCCTCCTTTTGAAAATATGTAGGAGCGCTTGAGTTGAGTCCATCTTGATTTAACGAAAGTCTTGTCTTGCTTTCTGAAGACTGGACATCAATATAGTTTCCAACCAGCCTTTCCGCTCTTCATTCTATTTCCTCTCTACCTTGCGGAATGAACAGTTCATCCCATTCCAAGGGTTGTCTGAACTCATTTTCTTTTGCACTTTCAAAATAATCACGAATTTTTGGGACAAGAGAAATGATGCCATTATCGCTTCTTTGCAGGTGAAATTCTTCACCCTCAGCAACCCCCAATGATGCGGGGATTGTTATGATAACAGAGTTCCCCTGTTTTCTGGTTTTAATTATCTCCATAGTATTTTCCTCCATTGATTATTCCACCTAATAATACTATGTTACCATCTGCAAAACACAAACGCTATTTGTAGCTTGGGATGGTGTTATGTGAATCCACTTTCTGCAGAACAAGCGTTCTTGAATATGCGCTCCAATAGACGTATACTTAAGACGTATATTTACAGCGACTGGGGAAGGGGGGACGTCCAACATGTTCGAATTCATAAATAAAATATTCAAAAATAAAAAACTAACCGAAGCAGAAAAGACATCAATCATCGAATTGGTGCATACGGAGGAGTCTTTCATCAATCCACGAGACCTCATCGCGGAGCAGGAACGTCTGAAAAAATCTGAAAAGAAAGCTGAGAAAAAGGCTGCGGAAAGAGCTTGGATCAGCTACGTTTCTCCGCCAGTAAGAATGAATGACAATTTTACAAAGCAAGTTGAAGAAGTGGTAGGTGCATTATTCGAAAGATTGTGCACCATCGTCGATACGGAACTGAGGAAGAGTCATAAAAACATCAAACACGTGAAACATGAGCGTTATTATTACCAAGTGACCGCTTTTGATGAAATCTATCGGCTATCGAGAGAGGTGGTCTGTTCTACTTACAGGCTGGATAATGTCCAGGTGTCTGTGTTTTTTTCTTACGATCTGAGAACCATGCTGCCCAGAGATATCCAAAAAATCATCACGCATGAGGTTGATGCATTCCGGGGAAATGTACCCTTTCCGGATGAAGAGACTAGGGATAAATTTGGCTTGACGCCATTCGGCACCAAAATGGTCTGGTGGGATCCGTCAGGAGTGCTGCGGGACAAGCAACTCTTTGAAAGTAACGAAATGGATTATTTCGATCAGCTGAGGAAAAGGGTGACGAGGTTTACGGAAGTGCCGGCTGTCATGAGCCTTTGTTTGCGGAAATACGCAGACCTCATGCAGATTGTGTTGCATGACCTTGAGGATGGATCCATCAAGTGGAAAATCAAGCCCAATAATTATTTCAGGAAATATTTCCGATTGCCGCTAGATGATGAGCGTATCTGGACAGAAACAGCCGGGCTGCCAATGGACCTTTATCTCCTGGCTGAAAACATGGTCCGCCAGGAAATCGAAGGGATCCGCGTGCTGCCCGCTGAGGAAAATCTGCAGAATCTGCAAAAATATTTGCCGGATGAAACGTTGAGAAAGATTCAAACTTATCTGAGCCAAGAAGTTGAGCTGGAGTTGGATTATCAAACCATCACAGCTTTGCGGAACGTGAACAAGACTGTTTGGCATGAGGCCGCCAATCTGCTCATCAGCCAATCGCTTGAGCAGGTTAGTGGGCTGCTTGAGGTTGTTGCACAAGATCCGGATTTGAAAAAGATAGCCACGAAGGTGATCAAGCAAAGCGAGGATCCGGATAAGCGCATCATTTTTATTTTCTTGATGGAAAGGGCAGCTTTGCCGGTATCAAAAGCGCTGCAAAAAGAACGGGATGGCTTCATTCATCCAACCAGACAGCCCGATTATCAGCGGTTACTGGCTGATGCGGATCTGACTTTCGAAAGTTTGCCGGGACTTTTAAAGGACTGCACGCAACCGATGCGCAGAGAAATCAATCTGGACACAGCCTTGATCACCGCATCACATTCTGCCTTGGACACCATCATTGAGATGGTCGACACCTACCTGAGTGAGTATGAAACAAGCGAAGGGATGGATTCGGCTGTGAGCTTGAACATTATTACTGAGATGGAGATGTCGCCGGCTGAGGAACAAAGCGACGCAGAAAGTGTGGTCTCTACATCGGTAGCTGTTTCAGCCGTCACTACAGAAGAACCGGAAAATCCGGACAGTGAGCAGGAGTCTGAGCATATGCTATTCTTGAAACAGATGGTGGCAAGCAATGGGATATCTTTGGATGATTTCAAGGAACAGGCAAAAAATAAAGGGAAACTCCATCAGGCTTATCTCACGGAATTGAACGAAGTGCTGTATGAAATATTTGATGATCAAGTGTTGGTGATCAGCCAGCAACAGGTCATCATCGAAGAGGATTTTATGGAAGAAATGAGGGAATGGATAGATGGCTGAAAGCAAGCTGAGAAAGAAGGATGCCCAAACGATTATTGCCTCGCTTGAGGCGGGCGTCGTACCTGTAAAAGGGGTACAGCATGTGTTGGTGGGCAGGAGCAATGAGGTCAAGGAAATCATCGACACCTTGCAAAAGTTGGAAGACGGCAATAGCGATCTGCGGTTTTGGGTAGGCGATTTCGGATCGGGTAAAAGTTTTGTTTTGCGGACGATCGAATCGCTGGCGCTGCAAAAGAATTTCGTAGTCTCCACGATCGACTTGACCCCGACGCGTCGTTTCTATGATTCATCCGGGAAGGCTTTGGCGCTCTATAACGAAGTCGTCAATAAAATCGTCATCAAGAATAACCGCGACGGGAATGCGATCGAGACGATCGTCCAGCAATGGATTCAGGTTCTGCTCGAGCAGATTGCCGCAGAAAACAGCCTCACCGTTCCCATGTTGATGGAAAAGGCCCATTGGAAATTGGTGGAGAATGCCATCCTGAAGACGACGAATTCCTTCTATTCATCGGGGCTTTCCTATGAATTCGGACAAGCGCTGATGAAATATTTTGAAGGGATTGCCGGCGACAATATGTCCCTTCAGATCGAAGCAATTCGCTGGATCCGCGGGGATATCACGACGAAAACGGAAGCCTCCAAAGAATTGGGCATCAAGAACGTCATCAACGACTCGAACTATCTCATCGCGTTGAAAAATCTGGCGGAATTATTCCTGAAGATCGGCTACAAGGGATTCGTCATAAACTTTGATGAATCCGTCAATCTGTATAAATTGCCCCGTTCTTTGACCCGGGAAAAAAATTATGAAATGATCCTTAATCTGTACAACGAAACGAAAACCAACGAAGCAAAAGGCTTATTCATCAATTTTGGCGCAACGAAGCACACTGTTTATGACGAACGAAGAGGGTTGGCCAGCTATGGCGCTTTGAAAACACGCTTCGGGAACGAATTGATGAAAAATAAGAACTATGTCAATGTGAACAGTACCGTTATCGATCTGAAGCCACTGACACCGGAGGAGATCTTTATCCTTTTGACCAAGCTGTTGGAAATATACAATACAGCCTATCAAACGACGCTGACTGTGAAGGACAGCGAAATCCAGCAATACATGGAAGACCAGCTGAACCGCCCGGGAGCTGCAGCATTTTTGACGCCGCGGTCCGTCATCAAGGATTATATCGAAATTCTGTCCTTGCAGCGCCAGAACCCGGACCATTCTTTCAGCCATATACTTGCCGATCGCTTCGGCAGAAAGTCTTCCGTTGTGGTGAAGGATGCAGATGACCACGATGAGATAGAGGTTTACTGATGCAGGCATTCGATAGTCTCAGCCGGGATATCCAGCAGTACATCTATGATAAAGGCTGGCCAAGCTTAACGCGCATCCAAAATGCAGCCATCAAACAGGTTGTCAATACCGATCACAACCTGATTCTGTCCGCTCCGACGGCATCCGGGAAAACGGAAGCGGCATTCATCCCGGCGCTGAACAGTGTGGAAGATTGGGAAACGGGGCTGAAGGTGCTGTACATCTCTCCTTTGAAAGCACTGATCAATGATCAATTCCAGCGCATCAGCGAACTCAGTGAGTATCTAGATATTCCGATTACGCGCTGGCATGGTGAAGTATCCCAGGCGCAGAAAAAGAAAGTTGTCAATCAACCGAAAGGGGTTCTGTTGATCACGCCGGAATCGATTGAGGGCATGCTGGTGAATCGTCCTGGCGAAGCGCAGCACCTCTTTAAAGGGGTGGAGTGGATCATCATCGATGAACTGCACAGTTTCCTGGGGACGGAACGGGGTGTTCATTTGCAATCGTTGCTGCAACGGATCAGCCAATTCATGCAAGCGCCACGTTTCATCGCGATGAGCGCAACCTTGAACAAAAAGGATTTCGGCTATGCGAAGGCCTTCTTCGGCAGCCAACGCGATACGGATATTCTCGTGGACCGCGATAAAAATGATCTGCTCATCACGATAGACTACACGAGTGGTGAGGCGGGCCCATTCGTTGCAAGGGAATCCTTGGAAGCGATCTACCAGTATTCCAAAACGGAAACGATGCTGATTTTTCCAAATTCCCGCAACAGGGTGGAAGAAATCACCCATAAATTGGATAAGATGGCAAAAAAAGAGAACGCGCCTATCCGCTATTTTGCCCATCATTCATCGGTGGACAAACTTTTGCGTGAAGAAGTGGAATTTTTTGCCAAAAATAACGAGGATCAGCTGTTCACGATCACTTGTACCTCCACCTTGGAATTGGGAATAGACATCGGATCGGTGGACAGCGTGGTGCAGTACGGATCCCCACCATCCACTTCATCGTTGAGCCAAAGACTGGGGCGCAGCGGCCGAAGAACCCATCAGAGCATCCTGCACATTGTGGAAGATGACTCCTGGGAAATGCTTCAGACCTATGCCGCACTGGATTTGCTGGAACGGGGTGAATTGGATGCGACAGAAATGATCGAGACACCCTACAATGCCTTGGCGCATCAGGTGATGGCGATCCTCTTCCAGAAGGTCAGTATGTCGATGACGCAATTGTTGCAGCTGAATAAAACCTTTCCGGTCTGGAGAGCGATTCCGGATGAAGATTTGGCGCTGTTGATCGACTACATGGTGGAAAAAGATTTCATTGAAATTATGGATGATGAGGCGATTGTCGGCTTGGAGGGAGAACGTCTGCTGCGCTCCAGGGATTTCTACGCACTGTTTTTCACGACCAGTGATTTTTCTGTTCATTACCAGCATGAGCGCATCGGCAGTCTGCCGTTCACACCAGAAATCCAGATCGAAAGCAAAATTTTGTTGGCGGGCAGGGTGTGGATCGTGAAAGACATCGATGTCAAGGCTAAGCGCATCATGGTGGAAATGACGAAAGAAGGAAGGCCGCCGAAATTCATCAGCGACGAAGGCTTCGTCTCCAATGAAGTGCGTGAAAATATGGAAAAGTTACTGCGGACGGGAGAGTACCTGAATCTGAACAACGATAAGATTACGCGCGACTTTGACTTTCTGAAGAGTGCACTCTACTACGATGACGGGAACTATTGGTATGAGGACAACCAAACGAATATAGGCATCGTGACATTCAGAGGGACTAAGTTTAACATCGCGTTATTGTTGCTCATCAAGAGCATTGCGGCTGAGGGTGAAAAATATCAACTGCATGACAAGCACTCCTTGATCACGGGCCCCGACATAAAAAGAATGGTGGAACGACTCGCTGGAGATGATGTTTCTTTGGATACTGTCGTGGCCTATCTGGAGAAAAACGAGAAGGCCATCGAAGAGCTGACGGCCCATCAAAAATTTATGCAATTGGTTCCCACAAGTTTGAAAATCAAATGGATTTTGAACAACTTCTTTTCGGTTTGATTGGGACATTCGATGGAAGTGGGCTGCCTCAAAATTGCCGGGAAAGTATTGGCCTGATACGAGGTGGCGATTAAAGAAAGGAGTCTTTTATGATATTTTTTTTCCCGACAGTTATGCTTTTGATAGTTGGCTGGTTGATAAAATACAAAAAAGTAACATGGCTGATTTCAGGATATAATACAGCTCCCAGAGAGGAAAAACAGAAATATGACATTGAAAAACTATGCAAACATATGGGTAATTTCATATTCGTATTGGCAAGCATATTTTTTGTGATGGCAATTACAAGCCTTTTGTTCAATAAACATGTTGACACGATTACAAGGTTTGGTTTTGGAGTATTGATCATTGTCACAGTATCCGGAATTGTATATTTAAATACAAATAACAGGGTGAAAAAGTAACAAATGATTTGCCTGATGAGGATTATTAAAGTGGTGTTTTACAAAGAAAACCGCAACAAAATGGGAATTCAGATCCATTTTATTGCGGTTTTCTTATTTGCCTTTCCCGGTACTCATTTGTGGAGAGTTTTTTGGTTGCGTGCTAATCTTCGTGCGTTGTGCCTTGTCCGATAAACTGATAAACCGAAAGAATCGGACAACCAGAGAGTTCTACTGCAATAAATAAGATACTGACATATTTCAAGACAGCCCTTTACTTCTTGAATAATTTTCGTCACTCCACAAAATATCCACGCAACTCATCGCTGACTTTCGGCAGGTACTCATGCCCGTATTCCGGTAGCTCAATCAGCTGTTTTTTTGCAGTGATTTTGTTGTAGGTAGCCATCTGCGTGATCGGGGGAACGACAGCATCCTACAACCCGATAACCCAGCAGACTTCGGCTTGGATGCGCGGTGCGAAATGCTTGATATCGATGTATTCCAGTGTGTCAAGGACTTCGCTTCATGTCTATGGAGCCGGACTTGAATTTGACTTATTTGAGATTCTGTCAGCTAGGGTAAAAAGTGGAAGGCACCTGTTGATTTCTGGCGGCATGAAGAAGAAATGATTGTCTTCAAGTCATAATTTGTGTATGCTGAAAATATAGACTTTTAAGAGATAATCCACTAAATTTGATCTTGCCCTTGAAAGGCTAGACATTTAAAGAGAGGTGCAATGCTAAGATATGCAGAAATATGTCATCATATCCAATGATATTCGGAATAAAATCGTAAAAGGGGAGTACGTTGCCAATCAACAGATACCTTTCGAAAAAGATATGTGCATCCATTACAACGCAAGCAAAATGACGGTCAAAAAAGCATTGGACATTCTGGTTGCAGAAGGCCTGGTCATCAAGAGGAGAGGCTCCGGTACTTTTGTGAAGGATCTGAACTTGGAAGAAATCGAGCGTGTGACGATGGCGAATCAATTCCGCGGCACGACTGCGCTCAATGCCGACAAGAAGGTCCACAGTAAAATACTTAATTTTTCAATCGTGAAGGTACCGGAAGAAGCAGCGAAAAAGCTGAATATTTCAGCGGGCAGTTTTGTATACGACATTTATCGGGTGCGCTATGTGGAGGACGAGCCCACCGTGATGGAAAAAATCTACATGCCGATTGATTTGATACCGAACATTAAGGATAAAAATGTCATAGGCTCGATCTATGAGTATATCGAGAACGATCTAAAGTTGAACATACAGAGTGCGCACAGGACGGTTTCTGTTCGCAAAGCCACTGATTTTGAAGCGGAGGAGCTTGGACTGGAAAAGGGTGATCCCGTGGCGGTAGCCGAGCAGGTCGGCTATCTGGACACCGGCAATGCGTTTGAGTTCTCTACATCTGTCCATCGCTACGATAAGTTTGCCGTCGAAATCGTTTTAACGCGCAATTGAGCGGAAGGGTTGTAGGATCTATTGCGATTCGGCGGTTCGGTGGCTTGAACTCCGGTGACGCTGTCGTTGGACGGAGAAGGGGATTTGAATCACTCCTGTCCTCCGGTGGCGCAGCGCCCACCGGAGCAGGATGTTCTAGAAGCATCATGACCTCCGGCGAAGCCGTTGTTCACCGGAGCAACAGACATTAACTACTAAAATTTTAAGAACAGAAGGTCCGCCTCATTTTTCGAGGCGGACCTTCTGTGTTTTCTCTTAGTTTTTCATGCCTTCGATGAAATCGATGGCGGACTGCAGGATGCTTTTGTCGTTGTTGTAGGTGATGGCCTGCAAAGCTTCATTGAACGGCATCCAAGCGAAGTCGGTGACTTCGGCATCCTGTTTTTCGATCGTTTCTGTATGAGCGAAAGCGATGAAGTAGACGACTTCTTTCATGACGCCGGGAGCCGGGGAGTAGCTGACGGATTTCCGGAAGGTGGTGCTTAAATCGGTACTCAAGCCGGTTTCTTCCTTGATTTCCCTCAATGCAGTTTCGACTTCCGTTTCTCCTTCCTCAACATGGCCTTTCGGGAATGCCCAATGGCCGCCGTTCTCATGTTTGATCAATAATACTTTTCGGTTCGTGTTGTCTGGGGAGAGCACGATGGCTCCGCATGATTTCTCTGATTTCATAGTATATGCTCCATTCATTTGTTTCGTCATCCATACAGATGTGTGATTACAGTATAACAAAAAAATGGTTCACGTCGTATCCTGATCAACCAAAGAATGTTTTTCCATAATTCGGTATTTTCGGTACAAATTCATGTAAATCCTCTTTAATGTTCGCTTTTAAACTCTATAATGCCTAAAAATGTGAAGATTCTCATAATGAAAGCCCTTATAATTCGGTATTTACACTTTACAATTGTATGTGATATCGATATAATTTTATTTGTCGTTAATAAACGAATTATATTTTGTTTTGCAATCATTAATGTTCGTTATAAGGAGGAGAAACATGGAAGAGAAAGTACATACAGGCCTGACTTACGGTGTGGAAGACAAACCGGATTTAGGCACGACAATCGTTTTAGGGTTTCAGAACGTCATCACCGCTTTCGGTGGTTTAGTGGCAGTTCCGCTTATCATTGCCGGAATCGCAGGTTTCGGGGTTGAGGATACTGCTTATATGGTCAGCGCGGCGCTTTTGGCTTCGGGCATCGTTTCAATCATTCAATCAAAAGGTTTCGGACCGAAATGGTTCCGCGTCGGTGCAGGCTTGCCGACGATCATGGGAACGGACTTTGCTTTTGTGGCACCGGCTGCTTCCGTCATCGGTGCGGGCGGTATCACTGCCTACTTCGGCGGGACGATGCTGGGTGCTTTGTTGGAAGTTGGTTTGAGTTATTTTGTAAAACCGTTATTGAAATTTTTCCCGCCGGTCGTTACCGGATCGGTTATCTCCTTGATGGGGATGACACTGATGTCCGTTGCGATGGGCTGGGCAGGCGGCGGTTTCGGATCTGAGGATTTCGGTAATCCGATGAATATCGGTATCGCAGTGCTTGTGTTCCTTATCATCGCTTTGATCAACCATTACGGGCCAAGCAAAATTGCGCCAGCCGCTGTACTGATCGGTGCCGCAATCGGTTACGTCGTCTGCATTCCGTTGGGGATGGTCGACTTCGGCCAAGTCGTTGCCGCTGAATGGTTCGCCTTACCACAATTCTTCAAATTCGGCGTACCTGATTTCAAACTTGAGTACGCAATTCCTTTTGTTTCCGGGTATCTGGTTACCGTAATCGAAACAGTCGGCGTTATGCAAACGTTGGGCGCTGTTACGGAAACGAAACTGACGGATGAAAGAATCGCTGCCGGTGTCCGTGCGGATGGTTTCGGTTCGTTCATCGCGCCTTTCATCGGGTCCGGTCCTGCCGCGACTTTCAGTCAAAATGCCGGATTGATCCCGTTGACCCGCAATGCTTCCCGTAAAGTAGCCATCATGGGCGGAATCATCATGATCGTGATGAGTCTGTTCCCTAAATTTGCTACCCTGATTTCAATCATGCCGCAACCTGTATTGGGTGGTGCCGGCATCCTGATGTTCGGTACGGTTGCCGCTGCCGGTGTACAGTCATTGTCACGTGTTGAATTCAATAACCGCAACATGATCATCGTTGCTTCTGCGTTGGGTGTTGGTCTGGGTGTTTCCTTTGTTCCGGATACAGTAGCGCAATTGCCGGGCATATTGAGCGGATTGTTCTCTTCCGGTATCTCGGCAGGAACAATTGTTGCGTTGGTATTGAACATCATTTTGAAAGAAAAAGTCTAAACATACGCTGCTTGAGCAGCTTGAATGAAAAGAAACACGTAAGCATCCGCTTGGCTGCTTGCGTGTTTCTTTTTGGGGAAATGTAAACATATTGTCAAATTCGATATGCTTATGTTTAAAAAATTCGAAAAATTATTTTGCGCGCTTTACTTCAATTCGATAGCCATCAGGGTCCGTCACAAAGAAATAGGTCGGTGTGCCGCCTGAAAGTCCTTTTAATTCACCTGTTTCATAAGCAGAAGCTTTACAAACTTCATGCATTTTTTCCAAGTCATCGACAGTCACGCCTAAATGACTGAAGCCATCTCCTACATTATAAGGCTCAGCATCGTAATTGTATGTAAGCTCAATTTGCACAGAAGAACCAGGCGAATTCAAATAAACTAAATCAAATTTATTTTCAGGGAATTCTCTGCGACTGGCAACTTCAAAATCGAATAAATTAGTATAAAAATCTAAAGTAGCATCAATATCTCTGACACGCAGGCAAATCTCAACGAGTTTTTGGTTCATAATATCATCCTCCAATAGTTTCTTATTTTCATTCTATCATGATTAGATCATATAGGCATTTTATTTACCCAAAGCCAGAGCTTACTAAAGGAGTTGAGGGACCCGTATCATAACTACTGATAAAAACCGCAGAGACAAACGATACGGAGGTTGTCCGATAACCCGGAAGAATCGGACATTCCGAGCCCGGACGATGATGCGGTTGTCCGATAACCGAAAAGAATCGGACAACCAGCTTCCGGACGACGATGCAGTTGTCCGATAACCCGGAAGAATCGGACATTCCGAGCCCGGACGATGATGCAGTTGTCCGATAACCCGGAAGAATCGGATAATCAGCTCCCGGACGACGATGCGGCTGTCCGATAATCCAGAAGAATCGGACACTCACGTTCCTATAGTACGAAAAACCTCCGAATCATCAACAACCCAAAAGAAACACACCATAAATTCGCCTCATGACTCATTTACGACCTTTTATGCACGCATTCGCCCTGGACCCAGACCTCGCGGATGTTTTCCGGACGGCTCAAAAAGAGGATCTTGTGCAGCAGATTTTCCATCGAAATCCCGTCGTCGAACAGCGGCAGTTCGGCGTTCAGCGCGTTGACGTCAATCACCTGGACGTCCCATACATAGTTTTCCTCTAGGCGCCCGATCGGCAGGCTCAAGCTCTCTCCTCCGCCGGCAGTCGCATAGTAGAACGCCTCGTTGGCGGTAATCCGAGAATGCGGCAGGCCGCGTTCCGGAGCCGCAAGCGACGGATCAACGCCTTCCTCCAGCATTCTCGAGGCGATGACGGCTTGCCTGATGTTGTCGAACAGGCTGGGAGAAAAGCCACCGGAAATGTCCGTGCCCAAGCCGATATCTATCCCTTTCTGAGTGAAACGTGCAGCCGGCAGGATGCCGTTCGAGAAAAAGACATTGGAGATCGGGCAATGCGCAATTGCGGTGCCGGTTTCGGCGAATAAATCGGCATCCGCATCCGAAAGGAAGACGGCGTGCGCCATGACCGCTTTGTCCTGCAGAAGCCCCAACTCATTGAGCGCAAACGTGTCGCTCTTGTGCATACGTTCGAGGACATAGTTGTGCTCCCAATCGCTTTCGCTGCAATGTGATTGGATGTGCGTGCCATATTTTTTCGCCAACTTGCCGAGACCCGCCAACGCTTCGTCCGTGCAGCTCGGGATGAAGCGGGGCGTCACGACCGGGTAGACGCCTTGTTTGGTCGTCTTGTCCAATTCCTGGACCAGCTGGATGAAGCTTTCCGTATCCGCCAATGCGGCTTCAGTGCTTTCATCCCGGTAATACTCCGGATTCTCTGACTTGTCGTCCATGACCACTTTCCCGACCAAGCCGCGTTGACCCTTGTCGGCGCAGATCTGGGCCAACAGATAGCTGGCTTCCTTGTGGACGGTCGCGAAATAGAGCGCGGTCGTCGTTCCGTTCGCCAACAGTGTTGTGACGAGATCCTGGTAGACTTTGCGGGCGAAATCCAGATCGGAGAATTTCGATTCTAGTGGGAAGGTATAGGTGTCCAGCCAATCATGCAAAGGGATGTCCATGGCAGTGCCGGCCTGCGCCCATTGCGGAGCGTGGATGTGCAGATCGATGAACCCCGGCAGAAAATACTGTCCCTCAGCAAGCTCGTGGAATTTTTCCGTTTCGCCGTAGGTAGCCAAAATCGTTCCATAATCAGCATCTTGCGGCTTCTGGATGCGCCGGATCACGCCTTCCGCATCCAGACAAAACAAGCAATCCTCCAACGCGCTCACTTCCTGCAGCGACCTGCTCGTGAAGGCCGTCCCCCGAAACACTTTAGCATATGCATGATCCATATGAATTCCTCCTTGTTCTGTTTTCCTTGCCTCCATTATATCACTCCGGAAGAAAGAGCAGATCATGAAAGCAAGGATATCTAAGCGACGATTATTCAGGTATACTTAAAGAAAGAGAACTATCAGGAAGGATTGAACTAAGTGCCCGCCAAAATCATGGAACCCGTTCTGCCAAAAGATTTGCCTGAAAAAAATTTCGCCGACTGTTTCGATCCGGATGAACCTTACGTAGAGCATGCCCTCTTCAAAGACACTGCCATCGACCTTGGCGACAGACGGGGAGTGGAGTTCACCGAAGTCAGATTCCAGAACGTGACTTTCAGCGAAACGACAGTACCGCAATTGTACTTGCGGGATGTCATCTTCGAAAGCTGCGATTTCGCCAACGTGCAACTGGATGAAGTGACGATGAAGCGGGTCCGCTTCGTGAATTGCCGCCTTATCGGTACCTCGATGACCGAAGGCGTCTTTGAGGACGTGCTCTTCCGGGAATGCAACCTGCAGATGGCGGCTCTGGGATTCAGCCGGCAGAAGAATGTCCGTTACGAGAACTGCCGCCTGAATGAAGCCGATTTTTACACATGCAAACTGAAGAAAATCGATTTTTCGGAGTGCGATCTGTCCGGAATCAATTTCACGGGAACACCTTTGAAGGCGATCGACATCAGCAGCTGCCGATTCGAGCGCATCAGCGTCACGCTTGAGGATCTCAAAGGTGCAATCGTCAGCGAGGAACAGGCTTTGGCCTTCGTCGTGATGCTCGGACTGGTCATCAAAAATTAAAAAATGCGAAAGACAGAATAAGGAGGAAAATATGGAGAAAAAAGTGTTGGCAAGTGAACTTGCATTGGCGATGGGCGTGCTGTGCAACGCCATTGCCGTGTCGTTGATGATCAAGAGCGAATTGGGGGTTTCGACAATCTCGTCCGTTCCGGTGGTATTGAACGAAATGTTTGCACACGTTACGATCGGCAGTTGGAACTTTCTCTTCCAAGTGGTCCTCGTGGTGGTGATGGCTCTGATCACGCGGAAGTTTTTGGGCTATGTTTTTTCAATCATACTGGCGTTGCTGTTCGGCTACTTGCTGGATTTCTTCGAATTGCTTTTTTCGGGCATCGCCGCAACCATACCGCTGCGTATCGTCTTCTTTTTCACCGGATTTTTCATGTTGTCAATCGGGATCAGCCTGATGCTGAATTGCCGTTTGCCGGCCCTTCCGTTCGACTTGTTCGTGCGTGAGATGGCCGTTCATTTCGGACTCACCGTCAAGCAGATGAAGACGGGATTCGACGTTGTCTGCGTCGGGGTGAGCGTTGTCTTCTCGTTGTTGTTCCTGGAAGGGATCGCCGGAGTCGGTATCGGGACCGTGTTCGCCATGCTTTTTACCGGTACCATGACGCAGCATGTCGTGAACCGATTGAACAACCGCTTCGTTTTCCAGAAAATGATGACAATCAAAGAACGCGCGTAACGCAGTGGCTGCCTCCTAGCGAGGCAGCCACTTTTGTCATCAGAAGTCAGAATGTCGGCCAAAAAGATGAATAAACGCAAGTTATCCATCTTTGTAGCGCAGAATGTTGCTCCGCAACAGACTAGTCATAAAGCCACTGATATTCATTTTCAAAAAAATGCTGTTCCACCAATACGCTAAATGAAAATGAGTTTTTTTAAGGAAAGGGCTTGCATCTTTTTCTTGGAAGTGCTAACATGTTGTTCATAGGATTGTTACTGGTTGTGCAGGCAAAACCTAAATTGATACGAGATGATGTGCACATCATTTGGTGTTAGTTTAGGTTTTTTTTAATGGAAGGGGGAATGGGGAGAATCGATGAAGATTGAAAAAGTCTACAATAACAACGTGGTCTTGGCGATAGCCGCAGACGCATCCGAAGTCATTGTGATGGGAAAAGGGCTCGGTTTCCAGAAAAAGCCAGGTGATTCTTTCGAAAAGTCTTTGATCGAGAAGACTTTCGTTATCCAGGAAAATGATTCAGCTGACCAACTCAAGGCCATTTATCAAGATTTACCGCAAGAAGAATCAGATGCCATCTTTAAGATCATCCAAGAGGCCGAGACGAGGCTGGATCACATCTTCCAGGCAAACGTCTACCTGACGCTTGCCGACCATATCCATTACGCCATCCAGCGGACAAAAGAAGGGATCGACTTGACCAATCCTTTGGCCTTCGAAGTGAAGAAGTTCTACCGAAGAGAATACGAGCTCGGCAAAATCGGGCTTGAACTCATCGCTGAGCATACGGGTGTCATGATGGCACCCGATGAAGCGACATCCATCGCTCTTCATTTCGTGAATGCGCAGAAGGAAGGGCAACTGATCGAAGAGACGATGAAAGTGACCCGGATCGTTCAGGACATCCTGAACATCGTCCGCCTGCATTTCGGAGTCGCCTTCGATGAAGAATCGATTTCCTATAATCGGTTCTACACCCATCTTCAGTATTTTGCGCAGCGGGTCGTCATGGGGGAAGTTTTCCAGACGGCTCCGGACACTTTCTTGTTGGACCAAGTGAAGGGAAACTATCCGGCTGCCTACACCTGTGCCAATAAAATATCGACCTATGTCGGAGGGGCCCATCATTTCCAGGTCGGGACCGACGAAATTGTTTACCTCACAATCCATATCCATCGGGTTGTGCAGCAAAAGTAAATACCTAAGATGCTCTCAAGAGGATTGTTACTGGTAAAGCAGGCAAAACCTAAGTAGACAGCAGGGAAGAAATTCCCGTGCTCTCTATTTAGGTTTTTTTTATAAAAAAAACAGAAAAAGAGGGATACAACATGAAATATGAAGAATTAGCAAAAGACATTTTGGCTCATATCGGCGGCAAAGAAAACGTCCGCAGTTTGGCACATTGCATCACGCGTCTGCGTTTCAAATTGGTTGACGAAAGCAAAGCGGACACGGAATACCTGAAAAAACGCGAAGGCATCGTTACCGTCATCCAAAGCGGCGGGCAGTATCAAGTCGTCATCGGCAATCACGTGCCGGACGTATACGCAGCAGTCAATGCAGTCGGCGGATTGAATGGCGGCGGTGAAGTGGAAGCGGAGGACGAAGGTCCGAAAGGCAGCTTGTTCAATCAGTTCATCGATATGATTTCAAAAATTTTCCAACCGATCCTCGGACCTTTGGCAGCAACCGGGATGCTGAAAGGTGTGGCAGCATTTTTGGTTGCTGCGGGCATGTCGACTACTGATGGGGCCTATGTCCTGATTCAAGCAGCCGGTGACGGATTCTTCAACTTCCTGCCGATTTTCTTGGCTTATACTGCCAGCAAACACTTCAAAATGAACAGCTTTACGGCGATGGCAGTCGCAGCCGCAATGGTCTATCCGGGCATGGTCAATCCTGCGGGTGTTGATCCATTGTACACTTTGTTCGCTGGTACCATTTTTGAATCGCCAATCTTCATGACCTTCTTGGGCTTGCCGGTCATCATGATGAGCTACGCTTCATCGGTTGTGCCGATTCTGTTGGCTGTTTTCCTGGGTTCCAAAGTTGAGAATGTCTTGAAGAAAGTCATTCCGGATGTTGTGAAATTGTTCATGGTGCCTTTCACGACTTTGTTGATCGTCGTTCCATTGACCATCTTGTTTGTCGGACCGCTCTCCACATGGGCTGCAACGTTGCTAGGAGCTGGAGTATCATTTGTCTATAACTTGAGCCCGATCGTCGCAGGCGCTGTTTTGGGCGGCGGCTGGCAAGTGTTCGTCATGTTCGGTTTGCATTGGGGCTTGGTACCGATCGCAATCAACAACTTGGCGACGCAAGGCTATGACCAATTATTGGCAACTGTATTAGGTGTTTCTTTTGCACAGACCGGTGCGGTATTGGCTATTATGTTGAAAACGAAAGAAGCAAAAGTGAAACAATTGAGTATTCCGGCTTTCATTTCCGGGTTGTTCGGGGTAACTGAGCCAGCTATCTACGGTATTACTTTACCGATGAAACGTCCGTTCCAATTGAGCTGTATTGCTGGTGCCATCTCCGGTATCGTGGCAGGTATTTTCAATTTGACAAGCTACCGTATGGGCGGTTTGGGCGTGTTCGCTTTCCCTAGCTATTTGGATGCTAACGGTGCAATGAGCTTCAACTTCTGGGCTTCCCTTATCGTGTGCGCAGTAGGGCTTGTTGCCGGATTCATCCTTGTATTCTTCTCAAAAATTCCTGTTCTTTACGGAGAAACTGAAACTGCAACTGCAACAACTGCAGAAACAACACTGAACACAAACTCTGTAGTCATTGAAGCAATGAAAAAAGACTTGAGCGCAGCAGCTGAAAAAGATTTGGTCGCTAGCCCAATGATCGGCGAAATGGTTCTCTTGTCAGATGTGCCGGATGAAGCTTTTGCGACTGGCGCACTTGGTAAAGGGATTGCGATCCGTCCGACTGTCGGTGAAGTCTATGCTCCGGCAAACGCAACTGTAACACTCTTGTTCCCGACACAACATGCTATTGGTTTGACGACTGAAAACGGAACTGAAATCCTGATCCACGTCGGAATGGATACGGTCCAATTGGATGGTGAAGGCTTCACGAGCCATGTGCAACAAGGCGATAAAGTAATGGCTGGCCAATTGCTGTTGGAATTCGACATCGACTTTATCCAAAAAGCAGGCTATGAAATCATCACACCGATCATCGTCACAAACAGCAATGACTACCTGGATGTCCTCACGACGAAAGAAGCAACATTGACTGACGGCGACTATCTGCTGACTGTCATCGCGTAATCGAAAGTTATTCGGGAAATCGATCTCAACCGCAAGCAATATTTCCGGATAAAAACCAGATATCCGGGGAAAAGACCTAGACCGCAAGCCAAGTTCTCGAATAATAACCAGATATCCGGGAATTTGGTTTGTGGTCTCAGGCGCCCGAACCTATTTGGGATGAGTTTTCAACATTCGGGGCTGTCCCGCAATGAGTCAGACCCGTGCATAAAATAGAACCAGAAAAAGAACAGGAGCGATCACATGCAAACAGTATTTCCAGAAGGATTTTTATGGGGTGGCGCAACTGCCGCCAACCAATACGAAGGTGCTTATAATGTTGACGGAAAGGGGCTTTCCGTTCAGGACGTAACCCCTCAAGGCGGATTTGGGCCGATCACGGATGGTCCTACACCGGACAACATGAAATTGGAAGGAATCGACTTCTACCACCGCTATAAGGAAGATATCGCCTTGTTCGCGGAAATGGGATTCAAAACTTACCGTACATCCATCGCTTGGACGCGCATCTTCCCGAACGGCGACGAAACGGAGCCGAACGAAGCTGGCCTGCAGTTCTACGATGACCTGTTCGATGAATTGGCGAAATACGGCATCGAGCCGCTGATCACTCTGTCCCATTACGAAACACCGCTGCATCTAGCCCGTGAATATGATGGTTGGGTCAACCGCAAAATGATCGGCTTCTATGAAAATTACGTGCGCACTGTCTTCACGCGCTACAAAGACAAAGTCAAATACTGGTTGACGTTCAATGAAATCAACTCGATCATCCACGCGCCATTCATGAGCGGCGGAATCGCGACAGCTCCTGAAAAATTGTCGAAATCCGATCTGTACCAAGCTTGCCACCACGAATTGGTAGCCAGCGCTTTGGCGACAAAGATCGGCCACGAAATCAATCCGGACTTCCAGATCGGCTGCATGGTCTTGGCGATGCCGACCTATCCGTTGACTGCACATCCGGACGATGTGATCGCCGCGATGGAAGCGGAACGCCAAAACTATTTCTTCTCCGATGTGCATGTACGCGGCACTTACCCTGGTTACATGAAACGCTATTTCCGTGAAAACGGGATTGTGTTGGACATCACACCGGAAGATGAAGCAATCCTGAAGAACACTGTCGATTTCATCTCCTTCAGTTACTATATGAGCTCGACACAAACAGCAGACGAGTCCAAAAAAGTGAAAGGGGCAGGAAATATTCTTGGCGGGGTGATGAATCCGTATCTGGAAGCTTCCGAGTGGGGCTGGCAGATCGATCCGAAAGGCCTGCGCATCGTCCTGAACGACTTCTGGGATCGTTACCAAAAACCTTTGTTCATCGTCGAAAACGGCTTGGGTGCAGTCGATCAGCTGATTGAAGGCGAAGACGGCCAACTGACCGTCAACGACGATTACCGCATCAAGTATTTGAATGACCACCTGGTGCAGGTTGCCGAAGCCATCGCGGACGGCGTGGAAGTGATGGGCTACACGACGTGGGGCTGCATCGACTTGGTCAGCGCTTCGACTGCGGAATTGAAAAAACGCTACGGCTTCATTTATGTCGACCGCCACGACGATGGATCAGGCACATTGAACCGCTACAAGAAAAAATCATTCAACTGGTACAAAGAAGTCATCGCAACCAATGGCGCATCATTGGAACAGAAATAGGAGGAATTGTCATGTCAGCAGGTAAAGGATTTCCGGAAGGTTTCTTCTGGGGCGGCGCCACAGCCGCCAATCAATTTGAAGGAGGTTGGGACGCTGATGGGAAAGGTCAGTCGGTCATCGACCAACTGACCTGCTCGCGCGATTTTGCCGAACGCTTCGCCGGTGTCGGCGACTATTACCCTTCGCATATCGGCATCGATTTCTATCACCGCTACAAGGAAGATATCGCCTTGTTCGCCGAAATGGGCTTTCGGATGTTCCGGATGTCGATCGCTTGGACGCGGATTTTTCCGAAAGGTGATGAGCTGGAACCAAACGAAGCGGGCTTGGCCTTTTACGATGACGTCTTCGATGAATTGGCCAAATACGGCATCGAGCCATTGGTGACGATTTCCCATTTCGAAATGCCGCAATATCTGGTCGATCACTACGGCGGCTGGAAAAACCGCAAGCTGATCGGATTTTTTGAAAGATATGCGACTACCTTGTTCGAGCGCTATCAAGGGAAAGTCAATTATTGGCTGACCTTCAACGAAATCAACATGGCGACGTTCCTGCCGCAAATTTCGATCGGTTCGAAAGCCGAAGCGGGCGAAAGTCAGGAAGAAATCATGTATCAAGCTTTGCATCACCAGTTCGTCGCCAGTGCTTTGGCAACGAAAGCGGCGCGGGCAATCGATCCCGAGAACCGCATCGGCTGCATGATCGCTTATGCACCGGTTTATCCGTTGTCGGCAAAACCGGAAGACGTTTGGTCTGCGCAACGAAAAGAAGAAGAAAAACTGTTCTTCTCAGATGTCCATGCCCGCGGGTATTATCCGCCGAGCAAACTGGCTTACTTCGCCACCAAAGGAATCAACGTTACATTCGAACAAGGCGACGAGGAAATCTTGGCCGCACATACGGTCGATTTCATTTCCTTCAGCTACTATGCTTCCAGCGCGGCCAGCTTTGCACAATCCGGCGTGCCGGGTGAAGGCAATGCCTTGATGGGCGAGAAGAACCCGTACTTGGCGGAATCGGAGTGGGGTTGGCAAGTCGATCCGTTGGGCCTGCGCGTTGCCCTGAACACCTTCCATTCCCGTTACCAACTGCCGCTGATGGTGGTCGAAAACGGTTTGGGCGCTGTGGATGAAATCGTAGATGGAGAAATCCATGACGATTACCGCATCTCCTATCTCCGCGACCACGTCAAAGCGATGCGTGATGCGATCGTGCTTGACGGCGTGGATCTTGTCGCCTACACCTCTTGGGGCTGCATTGACCTGGTTTCGGCCGGGACGGGCGAGATGGCGAAACGCTACGGCTACATCTATGTGGACCGCAATAACGACGGTTCAGGCAGCTTGGATCGCTTGAAGAAGGATTCCTTCTACTGGTACCAAAAAGCCATCGCCAGCAATGGCGAAGATTTGGACTAAACAAATACAAAATCCCCTGTTTACGCATATAAGTGCGTGAGCAGGGGATTTTTATTTGCCTATATGCGGTTGAGATTCAGCCGGGATGTCCGATACTGGTGAGATATCGGACAAGTTGATGCCTGCAAGAGTCGCGGATGTCCGATACCGGTGAGAAATCGGACAAGCTGATGCCTGCAAAGGTTGCGGATGTCCGATACCGGTGAGATATCGGACAAGCTGATGTCTGCAAGAGTCGCGGATGTCCGATACCGGTGAGAAATCGGACAAGTTGATGCCTGCAATGATTGCGGATGTCCGATACCGGTGAGAAATCGGACAAGTTGATGCCTGCAAGAGTCGCGGATGTCCGATACCGGTGAGAAATCGGACAAGCTGATGTCTGCAAGAGTCGCGGATGTCCGATACCGTTAAGAAATCGGACAAGCTGATGTCTGCAATGATTGCGGATGTCCGATACCGTTAAGAAATCGGACAAGCTGATGTCTGCAATGATTGCGGATGTCCGATACCGGTGAGATATCGGACAAGTTGATGTCTGCAATGGTTGCGGATGTCCGATACCGGAAAGAAATCGGACAAGTAAATACCTTTAAAAGTCCCAGATGTCCGATACCGAAAAGATATCGGACAATCCGATGCTGATATGAGCTGTACATTTCCGATAACAGTACTTTATCCGACTTTCTTCAAAAAATACTCGAACACCGACAGATCGTCCGTCAATTCCGGATGGAAGGCGGTGACTAGGATTTGGTCGTTTTCGGCCGCTACGATCTTTCCGTCGACACTTGCAAGCACGCGGACGTCCTTGCCGACTGAGCGGATATAAGGGGCGCGGATGAAGACGGCTTCCACCTGTTCGGTGATGCCTTCAAAAGGCAGTAGGGCTTCGAAACTGTCGACTTGGCGCCCGAAGCCGTTGCGTTCGACTGCGATGTCGATGAAGCCAAGCCGCAATTCATCGGGCGCGTGGTTGTTGTCCGTGCTGCAAAGGATCAGTCCGGCGCAAGTACCAAAAATCACTTTACCAGAAGCATAGAATTTCCGTAAAGGTTCCTCCAGCTGCTGTTCGCGGATCAAACGGCCGATGGCGGTCGATTCGCCGCCAGGGATGATCAACCCGTCCAAGCCGTCCAGATCGGCGGGCAATTTCACGGCAGTCGCGGTGACGCCCAGTTTGTTCAGTGCCTGCAGGTGCTCCGTGACGGCACCCTGCAAGGCCAATACGCCGATTTTTTTCGTCATGCTTACCAGCCTCTTTCCTGCATGCGCTCGGAGGCGTGGAGCGTGCTGATGTCGATCCCTTTCATCGGTTCGCCTAAGCCTTTGGATAGTTCGGCCAACAAGGCATAATCTTCGTAGTTGGTTGTCGCGCGGACGATGGCGCGGGCGAATTTTTCGGGATTTTCGGCCTTGAAGATGCCCGATCCGACGAAGACGCCATCCGCACCCAGGCTCATCATCAAAGCTGCGTCAGCCGGTGTTGCGACACCGCCGGCAGCGAAGTTGACTACAGGAAGTTTCCCGAGCAGTTTGATTTCCTTGACCAGTTCGTAAGGGGCTCCGATTTCCTTGGCGAATGTCATCAGTTCATCGTCCGATTTCGTGATCAACTGGCGGATTTGGCCGTTGACTTTGCGCATATGACGGACGGCTTCCACGATATTGCCGGTCCCCGGCTCGCCTTTCGTGCGCAGCATTGATGCTCCTTCACCGATGCGGCGCAGCGCTTCTCCCAGATCGCGGCAGCCGCAGACGAAAGGAACGGTATAGTCCGATTTCAAAAGGTGGAATTCCTCATCGGCAGGGGTCAGCACTTCGCTCTCATCGATGTAGTCGACGCCCATTGCTTCCAGGATGCGCGCTTCGGTGATGTGGCCGATGCGGGCTTTCGCCATGACGGGGATGCTGACGGCGTTCATCACTTCCTCGACGATGGTGGGATCCGCCATCCGTGCAACCCCGCCGGCTGCTCGGATATCCGAAGGCACGCGCTCCAAAGCCATGACCGCTACGGCACCAGCCGCCTCGGCGATCCTTGCCTGCTCTGCGTTCACGACATCCATGATGACACCGCCTTTTTGCATTTGGGCCATCCCACGTTTTACTTTTTCCGAACCGATGATTTTTGTTGTCATAAATAATCCTCCTGGTTTTAAATGATAAAATGGTTAAAGAATGGTTAAATCATAATCCCTTTTTTCAGAAACACCTACATCCAATTGGATTGTTTCCGAACCAACCAATTTGGTGTATAATAAATGAAAACCAGGGGAGAGTGAAGCAATGGTGGAGTGGAGACTGGATCAGGATAGGGGCATGCCGCTCTATCAACAGCTTATGCAGCTGATCGAAGAGAAGATAAAAGCCGGCGATTTGGTCCCCGGCAGAGCCTTGCCGGCGGAACGCAAGCTTGCGGAGGAACTGCAAGTCAACCGGTCGACCGTCATCCGGGCACTGGAAGAGCTGACGACGCAGGGGATCCTCATCCGCAAAAGGGGCAGCGGAACGTTCGTGAATCCGAACAAATGGGGGATGCAGACAAGGCCCACCATCAATTGGCGGACTTCCTTGACGCCGGATAATCTTTCGGTGGACACTCCTTACCAAAGGAACGTTAAACAGCTGTTGGCGCAGCACCGATCGCGTGAAATCCTGGATTTGGGGAATGGGGATTTGCCGAAGGACCTCTTGCCGGAACTGAAGATTCCGGATATTTCGCTGGGGGAAATGTTGCACGGAGAAGCGACCTTCACCAAGGAGAACCGAGGGATCACAGCGACGAGGGAAAGTGTCCAAAAACACCTGCAGACTGCGTACGGGATGACTGTCCCGCTGGAGGAAATCTTCATCACTTCGGGAACCCAACAATCATTGTTTTTGATTACGCAAGGGCTGTTGAAACCGGGCGATGCGATCGGCATCGAAGCCCCTTCTTATTTCTATTCTTTGCGATTATTTCAGGCTGCCGGTCTGCGGATCATTCCGATTCCGATGGATGGCGAGGGGATGACCGTCAAAGGGCTCCAGGAAGCTTCCTTGCAGTATCCTCTGAAGATGATTTTTCTGAATCCGATTTTCCAGAATCCGACAGGAACGGTCATGAGTCCGGAGCGGAAACAGGCCATCCTTGATTATTGTTTGCTGAAACGCATCCCGATTGTGGAGGATGATGCTTACGGCAGCTTTGTTTTTGATGAAACCGTCGATAACCGTCCGTTGAAGAGCCTGGATAAACGGCAACAAGTGCTGTATCTGGGGTCCTTGTCCAAATTTGCCGGCCAGCATATCCGCATCGGATGGATGGTTGGGCCAGCCGCCATTATCCGGGCATTGGCCGACATCCGCGATCAGATCGACTCCGGATTGAGCTTCTTGCCGCAACTGCTGGCAGACCATTATTTGGCGAGCGAAATCACTGACCATCTTCCGATCATCGTCACGGCTTTGAAGGAACGCGCCGACAAATTGCAGATGTGGCTCAGAAACAAATATGGATCGGAGATAAGTTTTGAGCCGGCAAAAGGCGGCTACCATCTTTATTGCCATTTCCCGAACAAAACCGATGCCGAGATGGATGAACTGCTTCAGGAATTGCTAGAAGAAAAAGTGGTCGTGAAGGAAGGCATCCAATTCGGTGACCAAAAAAATGCGGTCCGTTTCAGTTTCGGCCATTTTCTGGAGCGGAGCGGGATGTAAATTCAGGAGTCCTTTTTGGAACGGAAAACCTTACATTTCTGCTCCTGGATGCTTTGCAATATTATTCAAATGGAATGAAAACGAAAAATAAATCGACAGCCATGTCAGGAAACCTTCCGTTAAGATAACGGGAGGTTTTTTTGCTTGGAAGCCTATATGTATCAAAGATAATGTCTGTTATTGCAACCTTGTTCCCAAAGCAATGTGAACGAAGCTGACATCGTATAACAGAAAATGTCCTATCCGGTGTCAACAAATGTTTTTTGTTTGCCTGATAAATCTATATAATCAAACCATCCAAGTTACAAAAGATATGACAAGTTTGCATGAAAAGGGGAGCGAGCGTTATGACAGGAACAACATCAGTAACAGAAACAGAATTGAGATACCAATTGCCGGAAATCATCACTGCGGCATTGCCGGGGGAAAAGGCAGCAGCGATTTTGGCACGGCGATCTGAAGCGATCCCTCCTTCTTTGACATGTGTCTACCCGGTTGCGATCGCGAAGGCAGAGGGCGCGATCATCGAGGACGTTGACGGTAACCGTTTTTTGGATTGGGTCGGAGGCGTAGGCGTTTTGAACATCGGCCACCGTCACCCGAAAGTCGTCGAAGCGGTCAAGGAGCAGGAGAACGATTATACCCATGCGATGATCAATATCCTTACGAGCGAAAAATATATCGAATTGGCTGAAAAGATGAACGGTATCGTGCCGGTGAAGGGTTTCAAGAAGCGGACGTTCTTTGCGAACAGCGGAGCGGAAGCGATTGAGAACGGCGTAAAGGTGGCGAGAGCCTACACGAAACGTCCGAATGTCATCGTCTTCTCTGGCGCATTCCATGGGCGTACGCTGCTGACGACGCACATGACCGCTAAAAAGGCCAACTCGGTCGGTTTAGGGCCGTTCCCGGATGGGATATTCCGTGTGGATTATCCAAATCTTTACCGCAAACCGGCCTACTACACGGATGATGAAGCAGTGGCCTACTACATCAACCGCATCAAACGCGCCTTTGATGAATTGACGCCGGCCAGCCAAGTCGCTGCCATCGTGTTCGAGCCGGTGCAAGGCGAGGGTGGCTTCATTCCGGCTCCGATCGAATGGGTCAAAGCTGTCCGTCAGATTTGTGATGAAAATGGCATCATGATGATGACCGATGAAGTGCAGACCGGATTCGGGCGCACGGGCAAACTGTTCGCATCTTCCTATTACGAAGAAGCCGGCTGTGCACCGGATATCTTGTGCACTGCAAAATCAATCGCAGGCGGGTTCCCGCTCAGCGCCATTGTTGCCCGTGACGAAATCGTCAAAGGCATCGGCGGTGGATTGATCGGCGGCACCTTCGGAGGCAATTCGGTTTCCTGTGCTGCGGCACTTGCGACGATTCAAGTCATCGAAGAAGAAAACCTCTGCGAACGTTCAGTGGAACTGGGTGCAGCTTACACTGCCCGCGTTGAGGAATGGCAACAGGAATACAAAGAAATCGGCGATGTGCGCGGATTGGGCGGCATGATCGGCGTCGAATTCATCAAAGACCGTTTGACTAAGGAACCTGCTCCGGAATTGGTGAATGCGTTGATCCAACATTGCGTTCAGAACGGCCTGATCATCGAAAATGCAGGCACCTACGGGAATGTGGTCCGTTTCCTGGCTCCGTTGGTCATGACGGATGAACAGTTGGAGGCTGGCCTTGCCATCTTTGAAAATGCAATCGACGCCTTGTGCACAAAGTTAGCATAATTATCTGAAACCAATGGGGGAATACTATGTCACCGTCAGCTGAAATCATGGATTTTGAATTTTATAACCCTGTCCGGATCGCGTTCGGACGGGATCAGGTCAAAAAAATCGACAAATTTGTTCCTAAAGATGCAAAAGTACTGATCACCTACGGAGGCGGCAGCGCCAAACGCTCCGGCACCTTCGACCGTATCGTGGAGGCGCTGGGCGACAGGGAATGGGGCGAGTTCGGCGGCATTCCGGCGAATCCGGTATTTGAATACCTGATGGATGCTGTTGAGAAGATCAAAACGGAAGGCTACACCTTCCTCGTCGCGGTGGGCGGCGGATCGGTCATCGACGGCACGAAATTCATCGCGGCCGCAAGCCTGTTTGAAGGAGACCCGATCGATATCTTCGCAAGCGGCGTCGGCAAAGGGCTGCCGGTTGAAAAGGCTATGCCTTTCGGGACGGTATTGACGATTCCCGCGACTTCTTCGGAAATGAACCCGATCACTGTAGTCAGCTTTGAGGAATTGCAGGCAAAGGTGAGTATCAAAAACGAGAACCTCTTTCCGGCTTTTTCGATTCTGGAACCCGAATTGACTTACACTTTGCCGAAAAGGCAATTGGCGAACGGCCTCTCTGATTCCTTTGTCCATGTCATGGAGAACTATTTGACCTATCCTGTCGGTGCAAAGCTGCAGGATCGCTGGTCTGAAGGCATTTTGCATACTTTCATCGAAATCGGGCAGGAAGTCCTGGCGGATGAGGAGATTGATTACAACACGCGGGCGAATTTCATGTGGACTGTCACGAACGGCTTCAACGGATTCACAGCTTCCGGGGTGCCGGGGGACTGGTCCAGCCATGCCTTGGGCTACGAAATCACCGCATTGAACGGTACCGATCATGCCCGTACACTTTCGGTCATCTTGCCTGCCACCATGAAGGTACGCAAAAAGGAAAAATGGGATAAGCTGCTGCAGTACGCAGAGCGCGTATGGGGTGCCGATGCCGGTGATGAAGAAGCGCGGATTGATTTTGGCATCCAAAAAACTGAGGAATTCTTCCGTTCGTTGGAAATGCCGATCCGCTTCAGTGAAATCGGCATCGAAGAGACGGACATCGACTACATGGTTGAACAACTGGAAGTCCACAAGCGCGATCGCCTTTCGGAACGCGCTGACCAGACACTGGATATCAGCAGAAAAATCTACGAAATGGCACTTTGATTTTACATGAGTATTGAATTTCTGCCGAAATAACCCGCCAAAAGCGGTTCGACGGGGAAAATCAGCTCAAATCATAGTCAGAAAACCCGCCAAAATACTTTTGGCGGGGAAAAATGTCACTGGACAACGCGTAGTTCCCCTCCAAACCCGTTTTGATGGGGAATCTCGCCCCGAACTCGAACCCGGAATCATACAACCAAACTGCAAAAAGACTGGTTCATCGGGACATTTATCCCGATCAAACCAGTCTTTTCGCGTTTTATCAGTGGCCTTCCCACTCGGAATGGAAATCCTTCAGGAATTGTTCCATCCGCTCGTGGCGGGCGAGCGCCTTTTCCTTGCCTGCTTCCGTGTGCATGCCGTCCTTCAAAAGGAGCAGCTTTTCGTGGAAGTGGCCGATCGTATCGCTGTCCGGATCGCCGCTGTGTTCGGGATCGTAAAGCGGCCGGTCTTTATGCCCTCCGTAAGCGAAAGCGCGGGCGATGCCGATCGCACCGATGGCATCCAGACGGTCAGCGTCCTGAACGATCCGGCCTTCGAGCGTTTCCAGCACATGCTTGTTTTTCCCTCCTTTGAAGGAAAGGTTGTTCACGATATAGATGACCTGCTCGATGACGGAGTCGTTCAGTTCGAAAGGCCTGAGGATGTCGGTGATGATGGCTTCGCGGTCGTCATCAGTGTAGCCGAATTTATGGTCGGCTACATCGTGCAATAGGGCCGCCAAGCCGATGACAAGGTGATCACCTTTGCCTTCTGCTTCGGCGATGTCCATGGATGTATTATAAACCCGTAGCGTATGCCACCAATCGTGCCCCGTAGCTTCGTTCCTCAGTTTGTCCGCGATGATGTGTTTCACATCTTCGATAATGATTTCATTGCGCATCCTCATGCACCTCTTTCATGATTCGATTAGGTTTCTTGCAGCTTGGAAATGAGCAGTTTCCGGAACTTGTGCCGATCCGCGTCCGTGAATGGCTTCGGACCTTTTGTGCGTTTGCCGCTTTTACGGACCATCGCACTCATATAGCGGTCCTCAAGCAGCCGTTCCATATTGCTGTTGTCGTAGGCAAAGCCTTTGTGATGGAGGACGGTCAGCCCTTTCGGCAAAGCGAGTGAGGCCAAACCGTAGTCCTGCGTGACCAGCAGATCGCCTCTGTGCGCGAGCTGGATGATTTTGAAATCAGCTGCATCGGCACCGGAATCGACGTAGACCGTCTTCACTCCGGGCGGGTGGGGCGCATTGGAGTAGTGGGCAAAGCTGGTGACGATCGTGACCGGTATTTCGCGTTTGATGGCTTCTTCGATGATGATGTCTTTTACGGGACAAGCATCCCCGTCGATCAGTATATTCATATGGCGCCTCGATTCTGTTTCTTTCTGACTCCATTTTACCAAAAAACGGCGCGGAATTCGCTATGATGTGTGTGCCTGGTCGTAAAATTGAAAGAAATGTTACCGGCAACTCCGGCCAAGAGCAGCTAATCGGAGTTGGGAGTGGAAGATTGCTGCTACCTTCGATGAGGGAAAGCTGGCCGGAGGAGAGCGTACATAAGCATCCTCATCGCCGGCGAAGACTGGTCTCACCGGAGGACAGAACGAACCCCAACCGAACACGCAAAAAAGCCGGCAGTCCGGAAACATTCCGGACCGCCGGCTAGGCTTTTAAACATATCTGAATCAGTTCAAGCCTAGGATGGACTCGACGCTCTTCTGCATTTCGTCGGAAGCGACAACGGTGTTGTGGCGAACTTCCGCATGCAATAATTCCTCGATTGCTGCCGGGAAAGCGACGCCGCTCAATTCTCTCAGCCGGTCCAACATTTCTTCCATGGAATCATCCGAAAACTCGGGATCGATGGCAGTTAGGACGGCTTGCGGGAATTTATACGGGCTGGCAGTCGACGCGATGATGATTGGTGTGTGATCATCGGTTTCGGCTACATAAGTGTTGGCAACATGCGCCGCCACAGCTGTGTGCGGGTCGATGACATAGCCTTCAGCATGATAAAGCGCAGCGATCTGTGCCGCCACTTCTTCTTCAGTCGCGTAGTCTGCATAGAAATCTTTTGCTTTTTCCTTCATTGCTTCCGTCACTTCGTAGCGGCCAATTTCCTTCAATTGGTCCATGAACGTTTGGACTGCTTCCGTACTTTCGTCGGCCATCAGGTACAACAGGCGCTCCAAGTTGCTGGAAACCAGGATATCCATGGATGGGGAAGTCGTCAAAATGAAGTCGCGGTTGCGGTCATAAGCGCCTGTTTCAAAGAAATCGACCAAGACTTTGTTTTCGTTTGAAGCGATGATCAGTTTTTGGATCGGTAAGCCCATTTGTTTAGCGAAGTAGGCAGCCAAGATGTTCCCGAAGTTGCCGGTAGGGACAACAACGTTCATCGGTTCGCCGGCAGCGATGGCGCCTTGTTTCACCATTTGGCCGTATGCATAGACGTAGTAGACCACTTGCGGAATCAGACGGCCGATGTTGATGGAGTTCGCAGAGGAGAATTGGAATCCTGCTTCATCCAAACGTGCAGCCAAATCTGCGTTTCCGAACATGTTTTTGACGTTCGTCTGTGCGTCATCGAAGTTTCCGTCGATTGCCACAACAAATGTGTTGTCGCCTTTTTGCGTCACCATCTGTTTTTCCTGGATGGCGCTGACGCCGTTCTTAGGATAGAAGACGATGATGCGTGTGTTCGGCACATCCGCAAATCCGACCAAAGCCGCTTTTCCGGTATCGCCGGAAGTAGCTGTCAGGATCACGATTTCTTTCGTGCTGCCGTTCTTCTTGGCTGAAGTCGTCAACAAGTGCGGCAAAATGGAAAGGGCCATATCCTTGAAGGCGATGGTCGGGCCATGGAACAATTCCAGGTAGTGGTGTCCGCCGGCTTTCACCAACGGGACGATGCTGGAATCGTCAAATTTGTCATCATAGGCTGCGTTGACGCAATGTTTCAATTCTTCTTCAGTGAAGTCGTCAAAAAAGTTTTTCATTACTTCGTAGGCTAATTCTTGGTAAGTCATGTCGGCCAGGCGATCCAACGCGATGTCCAGAGCCGGAATGTGATCGGGTACGTACAATCCGCCGTCTGGCGCTATCCCTTGTAATATTGCTTGTGAAGCCGTCAGTGTTTTTTCTGCATTTCGTGTGCTATGATAGGTCGTCACGGATTCAGTCTCCTCTACATTATTCTCATTTTTAAATTAAAAATTTCTCATAAAGAGTATGCCACATTTTTGTTGAAAACTCAATAACATATCGAAATGCGCACTATTCTTGTGCGTATTTTTATGGAAAAAAACTCCCCGGTCAAGTAAATGACAGGGGAGTGATCATGTGCGATCAAAGAAGCGGTCAAGGACGCTCCACAATCATGGCGATGCCCATTCCGCCACCGATGCAAAGAGAGGCGAGGCCGATCTTCGTATCGGTGCGTTCAAGTGCATGCAGCAACGTCACCAAAATCCGCGATCCGGATGCGCCGATGGGATGGCCCAGGGCAATGGCGCCGCCGCTGATGTTGACTTTTTCTTCGGGTAAGCCCAAATCCCTGGTTACGGCGATGCTCTGGGAGGCGAACGCTTCGTTCAATTCGAAAAGATCGATATCATCTGTATGCAGCCCGGTTTTTTTCAAAACTTGCTTGATGGCATAGTATGGCGCGTAGCCCATGATGGTAGGATCGATCCCGGTTTCGGCATAGCCTTTGATCGTGGCCAGGTAAGGGATGCCTTTCGCTTCGGCCTCCGACTTCGGCATCAGCACCAAGGCGGCCGCTCCGTCGTTGATCCCGGATGCGTTCCCGGCGGTCACCGTGCCGTTCTTTTGGAAGGCTGGTCTTAATTTGCCCAAGCTCTCCATGGTGGCATCTTTGCGGATATATTCATCTTCGGCCACGACCGTTTGTTGGTTCTTGCGGTCCGTGAGGATGACAGGTGCGATTTCTTGCTTGAAGTAGCCCGCATCCTGCGCGTGGGCTGCCTTCTGTTGCGAACGCAACGCGAAAGCGTCCTGCTCTTCGCGGCTCACTTGGAATCTTTCCGCCACCGTTTCGGCGGTGATGCCCATGTGCTGCTGATCAAACGCATCCATCAGACCATCGTGCACGAGGCTGTCGATAGCGTTGATATCGCCGAGTTTGCTTCCCCAGCGTTGGTTCGGCAAAAGATAGGGGGCTTGCGACATGCTTTCGGTTCCTCCGACGACTATTGTTCTGGCATCGCCCAGACGGATGGCTTGGCTCGCGAGGATGATCGCTTTCAATCCGGAGCCGCAGACTTCGTTGATCGTCATGGCTGTTTTTTCATAGGGGATCCCAGCAGTGACTGCGATCTGCCGAGCCGTGTTCTGGCCGATGCCTGCCTGCAGGACGTTTCCGAAAATGACGGAATCGACTTCTTCAGGGGATAAGCCGGCACGATTCAGCGCAGCTTCAGTTGCCGTTTTCCCCAAATCCACTGCAGTACAATTTTTGAGGCTGCCTCCGAATGAACCGATGGGGGTTCTGGCAGCACTGACGATTACGACTTCTTCCATTAAATGTCTCCTTTTGTGTATTGATTGTGTAGGTCTGTTCATTTGGACTGTGTATTAACTATTTTACGTTAACCAGTGCATTTTAGCATATAAGATTTGGTAAAGAATTACAACCAAAAGGCAATTTTCAAACAACAGATTTCTAAGATATCCTTAATTTGGAAGGCCTAAGGTTGTTTTTTTGACCGGTCTGGTCTATCATTTGGGATGAGAGGCATCAAATAAGTTATATATGAACAGTAAGGGGTAGTTGTCGTGAAGATTGGGATAGATAAGATTGGCTTTTATGCGCCGCACTTCTTTGTGGATATGGAAAAATTGGCGGAGGCCAGAGGAGTGGATCCGGCCAAGTATACGATCGGCATCGGGCAAGAAAAGATGGCTGTCGCGCCCATAACGCAGGACGCCGTTACACTCGCCGCGAATGCCGCTTTACGGATCGTTGATGAGGATGATCTGGCGAAAATAGACCTGGTCATTTTCGGAACGGAATCCGGAATCGACAATTCGAAATCAGGGGCCGTCTACGTACACGACCTGCTTGGGATCCAAGAACATGCCCGTTGCATCGAATTGAAGCAGGCTTGCTACGGAGCGACTGCCGGCATCCAATTAGCGAAAGGGCATGTCGCTCTGAATCCGGAAAGCCGGGTATTGGTGCTCGGTTCGGACATTTCCCGCTACGGAATCGGCACGGCTGGTGAAGTGACACAAGGTGCCGGCGCAGTCGCCATGATCATCAGCGCAGATCCGCGCATCCTTGCGCTGGAGAATGAAAGCAGCTATCTGACCGCCGATGTGATGGATTTTTGGAGACCCATCTACTCGGAAACGGCTTTCGTCGACGGTAAATATTCAAATGAGCAGTACATTTCGTTCTTCGTGAACGTTTGGGAAGACTTCAAAGCGAAATACGGCGCCACATTGGCTGATTTCGAAGCAATCTGTTTCCACCTGCCTTACACGAAAATGGGCATGAAAGCTCTGCGCGAAGTGCTCGATGAAGGTTCCGAGGCGGACCGTGAACGTCTGTTGGCGCATTACCGGACCAGCACTATCTACAACAGAATCGTCGGCAACATCTATACGGGGTCATTGTATCTGAGCCTGCTGTCCTTGCTGGAGCTCTCCGACGACCTGAAAGCGGGCGACAAAATCGGTCTCTTCAGTTACGGATCCGGAGCGGTCGGCGAGTTCTTCTCAGCCACGCTGCAGGACGGATTCAAGGAGGCTTTGGCCGCCGCTGAACACGGGAAAATGTTCGCCGGACGCGAAGAAGTTACCGTCAAAGAATATGAAGAGATTTTTTCCCGCGTTCTGCCTGTCGATGGTTCAAGCATCGAACTGGATGTGGACACAGACCCTGCAACCATCTGCATCGAAGGGATGGATTACAACAAACGCATCTATCTGAATAAAACACGTTGATCGATAGAATGCGATAAAAAAAGCACGCCGTCACCAGTAATCTGGCTGACGGCGTGCTTTTTTGTGATGGCTCCGGCGAGCATTCCCTAGAAGAAACCGGGGGCCGCTCTCGCGATCTCCGGTGAGGGCGTTCTCGTCGGAGTTGACGAGACTAAATCCCGTTCAGCTCCGGTGAGCACGCGCTCCCCGGAGAAAACGACAAAATCAGTTTCAGCACCTCCGGGGAAGCAAGTCTTCCCCGGAGGTGGCGTCTTACGGATGGACTGTCAGACGTTTTTGATCACCTTTTGCGGATTTGCGCCAAAAGTGCTTGCGCCGTCGCCAGATTCATATTTTTTTCCCCCTTCAACCGTTCGGATAGCTGTTCGATTTCATCTCCGGCCGCGCCTGCGCTGATAGCCAGTGAACGCGAATGCAGGCCCATATGTCCTTTTTGGATGCCTTCCGTCACCAGCGCTTTGATGGCGGAAAAGTTCTGTGCCAACCCGACCGAAACGATGATGGACTCCAGTTCGGAAGCTGAACAGTAACCGAGGATTTCCTTCGTCATCTTAGCGGCAGGGTGGAAGTTGATGGACCCGCCCACAGCTCCGACCGGCAATGGCAGGGTAAGGCTTCCGAGCAGATCCCCGTTTTCCGCTTTTTTCCAGGTTGTCAGCGAACGGTACTGTCCGCTGCGGGAGGCATAGGCGTGCGCCCCGGCGGAAATGGCGCGCCAATCGTTTCCGGATGCCAGCACGATGGCGTCGATGCCGTTCATGATGCCCTTATTGTTGGTGACGGCGCGATAAGGGTCGACGTAGGAAAACTGATAAGCTTCAATCAGCCGGTCGCGTACTTCTTCACCGGAGAACGCGCCTTTGGCCAGAAGTGCGGCCGGGATCCGGCATTCGGCGGTAGCCAAGCAGTCGGTCGCGTAATTGGACAGGATTCCCATCAAAGCTTCGCCGCCGGTCAAACTCTCCAGGTAAGGGATGACGCCTTCCATCATCGTATTGATGATGTTGGCCCCCATCGCCTCCAACGTTTCGACATGGAGATGGACGACAAGGAACGCCGGTATCCCTTCGCCAGCATCGGCAGCCAAACACCTTACGCTGACGCGACGAGCACCGCCGCCACGCTTCACGATGGAAGGGTGGGCAGCATTGGCCACCTTCAGGATCTCATCCTGATGCGAAAGGATCAGCTGTTCGGCAACACTGCTGTCCGTGATGTTTTTCATGGCTACTTGGCCGATCATGAGCCGTTTCTGGATCATCGTACGGAATCCGCCCGCCTTGGCGATGATTTTCGCGCCGGCGCTGGCCGCAGCGATGACGGAAGGCTCTTCGATGGCCATCGGGACGGCATACTCTTTTCCGTCAATCAGAAAGTTCAAGGCGACACCGTATGGCAACTCGTAAGTGCTCAATTGGTTTTCGATCATGTTGTCGGCGATTTCCTGCGGTAACGTTAATCCTTCCTGAAGCTTTGCTGTAGCTTCTTCATCCAGTACGCCGGCCGACTGTAAGGCAGTGATCCTTTCGGCTGGGGTTTTATCGTAAAATTTCTGAAGATATTTGGATTCCATTTTATGCTCCATTTCCCAAGTGTTTTGACGTGAAATCATTGTCTGTTTCCTATATCATTTTAGCATAGAACATTACTGATGGCATCAACCGGCAAACCTCCTGCATGCAACGGGAAAGAATCCGACGAATGACCGATGCCGTGCAGGAGCACAGGCGTGTATACTGAATTCATCAAGAGAAAGCGAGGGATCGCATTGGATACGATCAGCTACTATATCAAAGAAATCATCAACGCAACCGGAAAGGGCTTGAAGGGGTACATCATATCGGCCATCAAGCTTGCTGTCATCAGCTTTGTCCTGTTGTGCCTCGGGTTCCTGTACTTCGGCATCGATTTTTGGTTCCTGAAGGCACTCGGCATCGCAGTGTTCGACCTGATCCCGATTCTGGGGAGCGGGATGGTGATGATCCCTTGGGCGGTGATCCATCTGCTGCTGGGGAACACAACGTTGGCTTGGCAAATCGGACTGCTGTATGTCATTTTGGTGGTCGTCCGTCAGATTGCCGAACCGTTCATCACGGGTAAGGAAATCGGCATCCGCCCGCTGTACACGTTTCTGGCGACAGTCGTCTGCATCCTCTTGTTCGGGCCGATCGGAGCCGTTCTCGGCGCAGTGCTTGCTGTCGTGATCAAAGCCGTTTTGGAAGTATCGAGCATCAGCCGCAACAATTATGATAAATATCGTCGCTGAAAACAGACAATATTTCACAAGCACGGGAGAAGTTTACTTCTTCCGTGCCTTTTTATTTTGGCGCACCTTTTCCGACGGGGGGCACCCGCGCATTTCTGATGAAAAAAAATAAGTAAAAATGCACGAATTTTCTTGACCTGAAAGAGTCTATGCCTTAAGCTATGACTTAATGAGAATGGTTCTCAATTAGTGTCGGGAAATTATTATTAGTGAAGGAATGGAGGGGATGATTTTGACGAATGTAAGGGACTTGCCGATTGGTGTTACTGCAATTGTGAACAAGATAACAGGACAAGGCGCTACCCGCAGAAGACTTATGGATATGGGGATCACGAAAGGCACTGCCATTTATGTCAGAAAAGTCGCTCCATTAGGCGATCCGATCCAAGTGATGGTGCGCGGATATGAATTATCGATACGCAAAAAAGATGCCGAGATGATCGAAGTTACGTTCGGGGAGGGAAAATGATGGGGAAAACCATAGCGCTGGTCGGAAATCCCAACAGCGGGAAAACGACTCTATTCAACCATTTGACAGGTTCCACCCAACGCGTCGGCAACTGGCCGGGGGTTACGGTCGAACAGAAAGCCGGCACGCTGCTGCACGACGGTGAGACGCAGGTCATCGATCTGCCGGGCATCTATTCGTTGTCCCCTTACACGATCGAGGAAATCGTCACGCGCGATTATCTGACGCTGGGTGCGCCGGATCTGATCATCAACATCGTCGATGCCTCTAACCTGGAGCGGAACCTTTACTTGACGACGCAATTGATGGAATTGCAGCTGCCGATCGTCGTCGTCCTGAACATGATGGATATCGTCGAAAAAAGGGGCGATCAACTGGACGTTGCCGGCCTGTCGCGCGCATTCGGTCTGCCGTTCGTAACGATTTCCGCGCTGAAGGAAAGCGGCTTGGAACAGCTGTACAAGGCGATCACTGAACCGATCGCTGTCGCCGAACCGATCGCATACAGCATCGTCGTGGAAAGCATTCTGGATACGATTGAAGAAATGATTGCTCCGCTGGTTCCAAAAAAATTGCGTTGTTACTACAGCATCAAGCTTTTTGAAAGGGACGGACAAACTTCTGGAAAACTTGCAATTTCTGAGGAAAGCCAGGCTGTTATGGAAGGACTGCTCAGCCGTTATGAGGAGGAATTGGACGACGATTCCGAGGCGATCCTGATCAACGAACGTTATAAATTCGTGACAACTATTACGCGCCAAGTTCTTGTGAAAAATAGCGAAAAAGCTTCTTTCTCAGTCATAATCGATCACATCGTAACGAACCGCTGGCTTGGGTTGCCGATTTTCGTCCTGATCATGTATGCGGTCTACTACTTCGCCATCACAACTGTGGGGACGTGGGGGACTGATTGGGTAAACGATGTGTTGTTCGGAAGCATCGTGCCAGATGCTGTACAAAGTTTCTTCGACAGCATCGACATCCATCCGGCTGTCAGCAGCCTTGTGATAGATGGTGCCATCGGAGGGGTGGGTGCAGTTCTGGGGTTCCTGCCGCAGATGGCCGCCTTGTTCTTCTGTCTTACCTTGCTGGAGGACAGCGGCTATATGGCCCGGGTCGCCTTCGTGATGGACAGGGTATTCCGCGGCTTCGGTCTTTCGGGTAAATCTTTCATTCCGTTGCTGATCGGTTCCGGATGCTCGGTCCCGGGTATCCAGGCTTCCCGCACGATCGAAAATCTGCAGGACCGTCGTATGACGATTCTGACCACTTCCTTCATCCCTTGCGGTGCGAAACTGCCGGTCATCGCCCTGATCGCCAATGCCATCTTCGGCGGTGCATCTTGGGTTGCTTTGTCGATGTACTTGTTGGGGATTGCGACCGTCATCTTTTCCGGCGTGCTGCTGCGTAAGACAGCCATCTTTTCCGGGGAAGCATCACCTTTCGTCATGGAGTTGCCGATGTATCACTGGCCGCAATGGAAAAGCATTTTCCGTGCAGTATGGGCCCGTTGTTTGGCCTTCGTCAAAAATGCGGGAACTGTCATTTTTCTCAGTTCCAGCTTCATTTGGTTTTTATCTTCTTTCAACTGGCAGCTGCGGATGACTGCCGAAAGCGATCAAAGCATCCTGGCCAAAATCGGCAGTGCAGTTGCTGTTTTCTTCGCGCCATTGGGCTTCGGATCTTGGCAAGCGACAGTGGCCACTATCCAAGGTTTGATCGCGAAGGAAAATGTTGTCGGCACATTTGGTGTGCTGATGAACACAACTGGCTCGGAAGTTGAGGTAGCTGCCGCATTCAGCACACTGTTCAATCCGGTCAGCGCGGTATCATTCCTCGTTTTCAATATGATCTGCATGCCTTGCTTCGCGGCTGTCGGCGCGATGCGCACGGAATTCGGCAGCACAAAATGGACGCTCTTCGGCGTGCTGTATCAAACCACATTGGCTTATGTTTTGGCCTTCATCATCAATCAACTCGGGTCCGTCATCGTGTTGGGAGCGCCTTTCGGGGTGGGATCCAGTATAGCGGCTGCCGCAACAGCGATATTGGTGTTCCTGGTTGTAAGGCCTGCACCAAAAAAAGCTTCCCCGATGTGGGGAAGCTTGGCGAAACCGATGATCAAATAGGAAGCGGAGGAGTAACCAATGAATATACAATCTTGGATCGTTTTGATGCTGTTTTTGAGCCTGATGGGGTACATCTTATTCCGTCAAATCCGTTTGATTGCGAGCGGTAAAAAGAAATGCAATGCTTGCACTGTGAAGGTCTGCCCGATGTACGAACCTGTTCCGGCAGAGGAGAAGTCCGAATGCATTGCCGGTAACGCGATGATGGTTCACCTCGGAGTTGCGCAAGATGTCGCAGTGGTCAAAAAGCATTGCCCGACTTCCCAAATCATCAAAGACTAAAATGAATGGCAAAAAAGTGGGTGCTTCAATCAAAAAATGATTGAGGCATCCACTTTTTATCTGGAGAAAAGTGCGAAATCTCCGGTGAAGAGTGCGTTCATCGGAGAACAACTGCTAATCGGCCTTCTTCTCCGGTAAAGGAACCCTCACCGGAGGACGGGATAAAAGTTTACCCGCTCCTCCGGCGAAACTGTGCTCGCCGGAGCATATGATGAAATCCGGTTTCTAATCGAAGAAAACCGTCATCCGGAATCCCATCCGCCCACAGTAAGTTACAGCAGACCTCACTCTGACAGTTGGCGTTTTTCCCCGGTCAAGCTACGGATGTCCTGCGCTTCCTGCACGTATTCCAGAACGCCCATAAAAATACCGTCAGCATCCCGGACAGCGCAATAGTTCACGACGATGAACTTCCCTGATTCTTCGTACCACATGATTTCCTGACTTTTTTTCCCGGATTTCAGGTCCGAAACCAGTTGCTTCATGAGTGTGACGCTTTTTGGTGGATGGCAGTTTTCGGCGTCCCTCCCCAGTGCGGATTTCGTGCGCATGAAAATCTTCTCTTCCGGTCCGTCATTGTAGTATTTCACGATCCCATCCGCGTCGATGAAGGTGAGCTCCAACGGCAATCGGTTCAACATAGTCTCCAGTTCCTTCACCGTGAGGTATCCGGTGCTGAAGGCGATGTTGCCTTCCGGAACGGAGCCCATCATTTCCTCTGTTTCAAAAGTGGCGCGTTCGGGCTTCCACAGCGATTCCGGGTGGACGATGCAATAGCCGATTTCGTCCGATTCAGCCGCAATCTTCAACCAATCGTCTTCAGTGAATGAATCGAACACCATCGGCAAGAGGATGTCTTCCTCTTTAATGAACATTTCTTTCATTTCCTGCTGCAGCGTTTCGAAAGCCACTCTGAGGTTGTCGAGCTGTCCGTCTTCCAACATCCGTCTGAATTTCTTGTACAATCCCCGGATTTCATCGTCCACGCCCCACATCACTTTCGGCGGGGCCGTCATGCCATAGCGCTCCATAATCGGGAAAATGGCGTATTCTTTGCGCGCGTAATGTTTTTCGAAACCCCAGAGGATTTCCAATTGCTTCAGCAACCCGGTTTTCAGATCTGGATCCGGATCTGCCAGATAGCTTGCCAGAAGGCGCGCAATCCGGTCCAGTGTCGCTTCGATGGCTACGTTTTCTTCTTTAAGCACCCGGATCGGATGCCCCGGTTTTTCGCTCTCCGGAGTGGGCGGCTGCCCGTAGGTCACTGCATCGGCAAACAAAGCGGCGTGGATCGAGCAAAGGCGCTGGATTTCCTCGACTGCGATGCCTTGTTCGATCAATCTCCGTTCCATCATCGAAATCTCGAGAGCGCTGACCGTCGCGAAATGTTCCTTGAATTCCTTCTTGATCTGTTCGTAGTCATCACCTGCATGAAGGCGAAGAATCAGATCCTTCAAAATCGCTTGGCGGTGCTCCATTTCCTCTTCCCGGGTGCTTTTCTTGACGTCTTCTTCCATTATGATCCCCTCACTTGATAATCATCTTCCCGAAGCAGAAGGCATTTGAACTGGGCGGCCAAAAACAGTGTGGATATACATAAGGAATTATTCCACTTGATAACCCTATTTTAGTGCGATAACGGACATAGGACAACTGATACGATTACTCAGCTGAAAATATTCGCATAAATATTATCAAATAAAGTCGGTAATACTTTTTTGATAATAGCCAACACAGGCGTATAATAAAGACGAACAAGGCAAGTGCCCGAATTTCCCTGGAGGGGAATGCAATCGCAAAGTTTTTTTGTCCTTCCGGCCATCCCTAACGTCAAAGAAGTGAAAAGCACTGCTTGGATTTTGAAAGGAGATAATCAATAATGGCTACTTTTGAAAAAACCATTTTCATCAATGCACCAGTCCAAAAAGTCTACGAGTACACAATCAACCCTGAGAATTGGTCACACTTCTACAACGGCCTTTCCGAACCGGAAAGCATCAGCGGAAAAGGGGAAGTAGGCACGATCGTCAAATCGAGCTATTCCATGATGGGCATCCATTTCCCGATCACCATCGAAGTGACGGAAAGCCAGCTTACTGACGAGGGCGCAATCTGGAAAGGGAACATCACCGGGAGTTTTCCGACCAAGCAAACCAGCCGCTATGTTGCAAAAGAGGGAGGAACGGAGCTGACGTTCGATATCGACAGCGTGCCGCCTGAAACGCTGTTCACGAAAATCCTCGACAAACTCGTAACGGATAAAATGGAGGAAAACTCGACCCAACACACACTTGAAAACATAAAAGCCATCTGCGAATCGGCACAATAAAAAGGAAACCAGGTTGTCATCCATAAATCCAACCCGAGAAGTGAGCATTCGTTTTTTCGAATGTTCACTCTTCGGGTTGTTTTTGTATCGTCGCGAACGAGTGCCTAGATGGCATAACGGATGAAGTAGATCATGCGGAATGGTTTTCCATCGAAGCTGCGCAAGCCAACATCAAAAAAGGCAGTTTGGCTCAGCGGTTCCTGGAAAACTATTTGGAAAAAAGCAATGGGCATGAGCTGTTTGCTGCTTTGAAGGATTCGTAAGCAATATGGTTCAGGATTTGATTTTGGACAGACAAAAAAAGTTTCGGTTTTTGACGTTCAAAACCGAAACTTTTTTGTTGCGTAGATGAATTTGGTGAAACTTAGAAGTGTATCAACAAAGCCGTTGCACTTTTCTGAGTTGATGATTATTCAGCGGCTTTTTCAGCTGCTTCTGCTTCAGTTGAAGCCTCTTCCTCGGCTACTGTTTCTGTAGCAGGAGCTGCTAAGATGACAACAGCGGATTCCGCCTCCGTAAGGACCGTAATACCGGCATCGACTTTGATATCGGCAACCGTCAGGGTATCACCGATATTCATTTCATTAACGGCGATTTGGAATTCGGTAGGGACATGGGCAGCGTCCGTTTCGATTTCCAACTCATTCAACGTTTGGGTCAAGACACCTTCTTTGATGTCTTCGCTGCCGACTAAGTGAATCGCAACAGTCATCGTCAATTTTTGACCTTTTGTGAGAGCTTGTAATTCTACGTTTTGGATTTGGTTCTTCAAGGCAGCTTGTTGGATATCCTTAACGATGACTTGCATCGTTTTTCCGCCGGATATGCTGACTTCAAAGATTGCATTTTTACCTAATTGCTTGAGCACTTCGTCAAAATCTTTTGCGTCAAGTAATACTGGAGTGGCTTCAACATCTTTACCATAGATGATTGCAGTGAGTTTTTTGTCCGATCGTGCACGCTTTGCTGCAGATGAGCCAACCTTGTCGCGTTTCTCTACTTGTAATTTCATATGTTTTCCTCCTGGAAGTATACCTGTACTGGCTTGAATTTGAGCTGGCTATAAAAAATATAACGTCAGCAAATAGATAGTACCTCTATACCTTACCGCAACTCAGGAGAATTAGCCAACGATAAGCCTTGTGATGTTTCTGAACCGACATTTGTGACGCATGGATTAGCCTCTGGAAATCGTTGCTGTATAGCGAAAGCTTGGTGGTCCGGAAAAATATTCCGAACGACCAAGCTTAAGTCATATTTTTCTGTTTATTGTGCATACAGGTAAGTCATTACGGCCGAGCCAATTCCCTCGAATACCGGCGCGGCGTCATCAGTCGCGTTTAGCCAACCATCCGTCAAGACGGCTACGATATAATTCTGACCATCCATCGACAGGACGCCCGCGTCATGGGATACGTCATCCAACAAGCCGGTTTTGTGAGCAAAGGTTACTTCATCGGTAAGGCCTGTGTTCAGTGCATAGACGAGTTGCTGATCGCCCAAGAGGCCCAAAAAGTACGCTGTGCTGGATTCTGAAAGCAATTCGCCGTCCAACAGGCGCTCCAACAAGTAGGCCACTTCGGCTGGAGTTGTTTCCAGGTCGCCGTTGTAATAGACGCCGTCGGATTCCGGATAGGGGTTGAAGCTCGTGGAAACGAATCCCTGATCATGGATGAAAGTTTCGATATTTTCCCATCCGATCAAGTATGCGAGTTCCTTTGCGGGTTCATTTGCCGAAACGGTGATGGTGCTGGTCAGGTAATCATCGATCGTTGCCCCGTCCGCCATCTGATCCTGCAAGGAGAGTACACCCGCATCGACCTTTACAAGGATAGCATATGTCAGAAACAATTTGTAAAGGCTAGCGCTTGTGAAGATGCGGGACTCATTGGTCGTGACGGCTTCTCCGGTCTGCTCGTTGATGAGGACAAAGCCAAGCTGGTCAGGATAGGCTGCATTCAGCTCAGCCAAACCCGCTGCCAAATCCTCGCCTGAAGGGGACAAAATGGTGCTGCTCTGGAGAATCGCATTCGCTTCTGACGCACTGTCTTCATCTGCTGCCTGCAGTTCATCAATCTCGTACGCGACATCCATCATCAAGGTCTGCGTTGATGCGGAACTTTCTCCTTCTTGGGATTTTGCCAAATCCCACAGTAGGAACGTGACGCAGCCTGCAAGGAACAGGGTGGACAGGAAAAGTGCATATTTTTTCTTTAGTTTTTTTCTTTTTTTCATATCATGTACCTCTTCTTGGGCTAATTTCTGTCAATGACCGGAAAGAGGGAAAGGTTAGCCTCTTTTCCGGCTTGATCGGCTAGGAAAGATATTTTGTTGATGTATATTTATTTCACGGAAGCACCGGATATTGGCATTGCGTTGCCGCCCATGCCGCCCATTTGTCCGCCGCTTGCTTCGGTTGTTGCGCTGACCTCAACTGTGGATGAACCGCCGCTGAAGGACGTATCTTCGTAGCTGCCGGTAGTGGAGTCGCCGGATACTGTGCCACCGGTTGTGATAGTGTATGCAGAGCCGTTTACCAAGTCAGGACTGGAGAATACCAAGGACTGGGCCGTTTTCGAAGCTTCGAAAGTCATGATCACTTCTCCGTCCGGACCGGTGATCTGGATGGCTTCATCCGCAGCCAATGGGAGTGAAGACGTGAACAGGAAGCTTTGTGCGGAAGTCGAAGAAGGGCTCATCGCCATTCCGGAACTGCCGACCCCGATCAGGGTACCGCCGTTGATGTTGAATGAGCTGTCGTAATCCAAGGTACCGTTCATGCTGTCGGTCGGGCCGTTGACGATCACGGTGCCACCGTTCATTTCGATGCTGCCATTGCTGTCGAGGCCGTCGCCGCTCGCGTTTACCACCAGTGTGCCGCCGTTGATGGTCAAGAGTCCTGCTCCTTCTGCAGTTGATGTGAACGTGTTTTCGCCAGGGCGTCCGCTGACGGCTGACGCATCGTTTCCGCCTGCGGCATTGATGCCATCATCTGAGGTAGTCAAAGTGATGTCTCCGCCATTCAGAGTGATTTCTGTAGCCTCGATTCCTTCATAACTTTGATTGATATTAATGGTTCCGTCATCGATTGTCAAGGTGTTGTCGGCGTGGATGCCATCATCCCCGGATGCGATCGTGAAATCGCCGCCTGTGATTTGGATCGTGTCATTGGTATGGAGCGCATCATCGGATGTATTCAAGACGAAGGTGCCGCCGGAAATCACTAATGAGCCTGTCGCTTTCAAACCTTTGGCGTTGGTTGATTCCTCGGTGGTAGTGGTGGCTGCTTCTGCAGCAGGTGCTGCCCATGTTCCCCAAGCAGTGCTCTCGGTACTGCTGTTCGCGCTGCCGCCGCCGGTTGTGATCGTAAAGTCGCCACCAAGGATCTGTAGATCGGTTGCGGCTTGGATGCCGTCAGAGGCTGCCGTGATCGCGAAGGTGCCGGATTCGATCGTCAAGGTTCCTTTGCCCTCTTCCTCCTCGTTTGTGGACTGCAGTCCGTCTCCGCCCGCATCAATCGTGAAAGTACCGGAGCTGATGAAGAGCGAATCGCTGCCTTTGATTGCGTCGCCTACAGAAGTGATGTCATAGGTACCTTCTGCGATGGTCACATCATCTTTACCTTTGATTGCGTGAGCATAATTGGCATCGACGACCAACGTTCCCGTTCCGTTCAGGATGAGGTCGGATTTGCTGAACAGGGTCGCATCCGGTTCGTCTTCACTGTCTTCGAAGGTATAGGTTTCTCCGTCGCTTAAAGTATTGGTCGTTCCTTCAGCCAAGGTTATGGTCGCGGAGTTGGCGCTTTTCACGAAGATTGCGGCTCCTGTGGAATTCGTAATCGTAGCTCCATCGAGAACGATCTGGACATCAGCTTCATCGACTGTTTCGACACGGACTTGGCCTTCGCTCAGGGTTCCGCTGAGGATATATGTGCCTGGTTGCGTGATGGTCAGGATGGAGCCGTCAGCAGCGGCTCCGGATCCGTCGACTGTGATGGTTTGATCGGAAAAACTGATGGCTGTGCTGTTGCTTGCTGAATAACTGGAGTCTGATACAAGGGTGGATGCAACGGTCGCCTCAGTGGTCGAGCCGTCGCTGGATGCTGTAGTGGTGCTCGCTTCAGTAGAGCAAGCTGTCAGTAAGGCAAGGCTGCCTGTCAGGGTGAGGATTTGCGTAAGGGGTCTGTTCTTTAAGTTCATTATAGTATTTTTCATGATTTAGTTCTCCTGTCGGGTATTTTTTTTGGTCAATATCTGCGGTTAATGTCTAGCTACACGGGTTAGCTTTTCCTAGCCTGCTTGGTTGCCGTTGTAGCTGACCAATGTGGCGTTCTGGACGCCTTCGATGGCGCTCAATTCATTCATGAAGCTTGTTTCGTTGTTTTTGACTTTTACTTCATAGATCAATTCCGGTTGACCGTCCGTGATGCTCTTGGATTTTACGATGACTTTGCCGAAGCGGTTTTTGATGATTTCGGTAGCCTGTAATTCGGCGTTCTCATTCTCCAACTGCAGCATCAAGATGTAAGGGGCCGAAGAATCGACCTTTCCTGTCAGTACGAGCAGGATGACAGTGATGAAAGCCGATCCGAGGAAAGCCAGAGAATACAAGCCAGCTCCCAGGATGATGCCGACGCTGATCGACCAGAAAAGGAAGACCAGGTCAAGCGGTTCCTTGATGGCTGTTCGGAAGCGGACGATGGAAAGGGCACCGACCATACCTAGGGAAAGCACAACGTTGGAAGTTACGGCCAGGATGACGAAAGTCGTCAGTACCGACAATAGGACCAACGACGTGTTGAAGGGTTTCGAATACATGACGCCGGCATAGGTTTTTTTATAGATGAAGAAGATGAACAGGCCGATGAAGAGCGCCGACAGCAGCGAAACCGAAGCCGCCGTGATGGAAAAGTCGGCCGTTTCCTCCAAAAAGCTGTTTTTTAAGATATCTGTAAATGTTGTCATTTCAATATTCCTCCTGGTATGGTTTTAAATAATATTTCCTGCTTCTTAAATGATGGCTAGCTTCACGGGTAAGCCCTTCGGAAATTAGATAAATCTGACCCATTGCGCTCTACGATGCTCATTTGCATGGGAATCTTAGGGATTTATCCCTTAGATTCCCAGTATAAGGTGACCGTAGGGAACGTTGCGAGGCCAGATTTCCTAAATTTCTTTCAGGGCTGAACGAACCCGTGAAGCTTTTCTTAAATTTGGTTTAGGTGTCTTCCGATGACGTATTTTGAGTGCGAGGTGCTGTTGGTCTCTTCTGTCTGCACCAGACTTTGGATCCATTCCGGCAGATAGTTGTCGAATTTGACTTCCAGCACGCAGTCGATCCCAGGCTCCCTTATTCCGATACGGCCATCATGGAAGAAAGAGGATACTTGCGTGCTGGCGTGCATATCAAAATCCAGTGTGATGCGCGTGTTCCCGGGGCCATAGGCGAAGGCTTCCCGTTCGTAAGTGATGATCACTTTCGGTTCCATGCATTGGCTTTTGCACTTGGCATAGAATTCCTGCAGCAAAGGATGGCTGGCATCAGCAAGGCAGTCATATTTTTTTTGGATAAGCTGTTCGGCCATGTCTTTCGTGATGCAGGCGCTCTGTTTATAACCGACTGCGCCGTCCTTGACTTTTTTCTCCAGACGGATAAAGGAAGCGTCATTGTTGTAATAACGGATCCGGAATTTTTCGCGGTAGCTTCGGCCATCCTCTTTGTCCCAATAGGCATCATCATAAAGGGTGTCAAAATAGAGACTCCTGATGCTGTAGCTGTTGCCTACTGAATTCTCGTCATGTTTCAGGAACTTTCTCAGCCGACTTGTGAGGATGACTTTGTTTTTTTGGGAAATTTCGTGTTTGAATTCGTTTCGGTAGCATATTTCGCTCATAACGCTCGACCTCGTCTCTTTGTTTCTCTTGATGTCCTTATTCTATGCCGATCCGGGAGACAATTCTCCGTAAACTGGGCAGAGAGTTGTTGCAAAAATGGGGCAAAATGAGCGGAAAGATGCGTAAATTCGAAAGAGCGAAAAAAACAAAAAAAGAAGACCGAAATGCTGGCCAATGGGGGGCAGCGTTTCGGTCCTTGTTCT